>NZ_CAKKLX010000005.1 GCF_918698155.1 Roseomonas sp. CECT 9278 | reverse complement strand
GCCCTGGAGCGGCGGGTCGGCGCGCCTGCGCCCCGCGGCCGGGCCTGCGCGCGCGTCCGGGCGCCGGCGGCGGGGCGTGCCCGTCGTGCCGGCTCCAGGCCCGGCGCCCCGGCCAGCACGGGCCTTCCGACCGGCCGCGAACCGCGCTAGAGCATGCCGGGGTCGCGGTGGCTGATGTCACATGCCCTAGCCTGTTGTTTTCGCGAGCATCTTTTTCCGGCCAGCCGGCCCCGGTTGAACGGATGATGCTCTGGACGCCCACGCGCTCCGTCCAGGGGGCCATCACGCACGGAGACGCCGGCGCCATGCGCCGCCAGCACGCACCATGAACGCCCTGCTCGGCTTCAGCCGCGGCGTCGATGCCATGAACGCGCTGTTCGGCCGCGTCGCCGACTGGCTCGTGCTGTCCGCCTGCGCCATCAGCGCGGGCAATGCCGCCATGCGCTATGGCTTCTCCCTGTCATCGAACGCCTGGCTCGAGGTGCAGTGGTACCTGTTCGCCGGCACCGTCATGCTGGGCGCCGCCTATACCCTCAAGCGCAACGAGCATGTGCGCGTGGACCTGGTCTATGGCTGGGTCGGGCCGCGCACCAGGCTGTGGATCGACGTGTTCGGGATCATCTTCTTCCTGCTGCCGGCGATGATCCTGCTGGCCTGGATGACCTGGCCGATGTTCGTCGATTCCTGGATGCGCGGCGAGACATCCTCCAACGCCGGCGGCCTGTTGCGCTGGCCGGTCAAGATCCTGCTGCCGATCGGCTTCGCGCTGGTCAGCCTGCAGGGGCTGTCGGAACTGGTGAAGCGCATCGCCGCGCTGCGCGGGATGGACCCGGCCGTGGTGCGGCTGGATGACTACCAGCGGCCCGAACAATGATCCCCTCGCTCGAAATCATGCCGGCGCTGATGTTCGGGGGCCTGGTGGTGTTCCTGCTGCTGGGCTTCCCGGTCGCCTTCAGCCTGTGCGCCGTCGGGTTGTTCTTCGGCTTCATCTCGATCGAACTCGGCTTCTTCACCGCCGCCTACCTGGGCAACCTGCCGCTGCGGGTGTTCGGCATCCTGTCCAACGACCTGCTGCTGGCGATCCCGTTCTTCACCCTGATGGGCGCCATCCTGGAACGCTGCGGCCTGGCGGAGGACCTGCTGGAAGGCACCGGGCAGCTGTTCGGGAAAGTCCCGGGCGGGCTCGCCTACGCGGTCATCATCGTGGGCGCGATCCTGGGCGCCATCACCGGCACCGTGGCGGCTTCGGTCATCGCCATGGGCATGATCTCGCTGCCCATCATGATGCGCTACGGCTACGACATGCGCATCGCCACCGGCGTCATCGCGGCATCGGGCACCATCACGCAGGTGATCCCGCCCTCGCTGGTGCTGATCGTGCTGGGCGATCAGCTCGGCAAGTCGGTCGGCGACATGTATGCCGGCGCGATCGGGCCGTCGGTGCTGCAGATCCTGCTGTTCATGGGCTTCATCGCGGCGGTGTCGGTCTTCGCGCCGCACAAGGTGCCGCCGCTGCCGCCCGAAGCCCTGGTGCCGCGCGGCTGGGGCCTGTGGTGGCGCGTCATCAAGGGCATGGTGCCCTCGATCGTGCTGATCTTCCTGGTGCTGGGGACGATCTTCATGGGCTTGGCCACACCCACCGAAGCCGGTGCCATGGGCGCGGTCGGCGCGGTGGTGCTGGCGGTGATCAACCGCCGCTTCACCTGGAAGCTGCTGCGCGAAGCCATGTCCAACACCATGCGCATCACCGCCATGGTGATCTTCATCCTGATCGGCGCCACCGTCTTCTCGCTGGTGTTCCAGGGCGTGGAAGGCTCGCACTGGATCGAACACCTGCTGGCGCAGCTCCCCGGCGGGCAGACCGGCTTCCTGGTCTTCGTCAACGTGTTCATCTTCTTCCTGGCGTTCTTCCTCGACTTCTTCGAGATCGCCTTCATCGTGGTGCCGCTGCTGGCCCCCGTCGCGGCCAAGCTCGACATCGACCTGGTGTGGTTCGGCGTCCTGCTGTGCATCAACATGCAGACCAGCTTCATGCACCCGCCCTTCGGCTTCGCGCTGTTCTACCTGCGCGGCATCGCGCCCAAGGAAGTCCGCTCCCGCGACATCTACTGGGGTGCGGTGCCCTGGCTGTTCCTGCAACTGCTGCTGGTCGCCATCGTCATCGCCTGGCCCGAAAGCGTGACCTACTGGCTCGACCGCGGCACCGGCGTGGACCCGGCGAGCGTGACCATCGACGCGCCACCACCACCGCCACAGGACGACAACGCGGTGCCGGTGTTCCGGTAGGGGCGGCGCGCTGCCGGAGAGGGGCTTTGCCCCCCTCCGGACAACCGCCCACCATGGGGCTACGGCCCCCTGGACCGCGGATTTTTATTCGGAGAGTTTGGGGAGGGGCATGGCGTGACCGGCGCGTCGGCGGCACCGACGACGCCCCTCCCCAAATCCCCCGATCACGTCGAGGGTTCCAAGGGCCTTGAGCCCTTGGTGGGTGGGGTCCGGGGAGGGCAAAGCCCTCCCCGCCGCGCGCGCCCCCCTACAGCATCGCCAGCCCGCGTTTGCGTGCCGGTGGCGCGAAGGCGGCATCGAGGGTCGCGAGGTCGTCGGGCGTCAGGTGCACGTCGCGGGTGGCCGCGTTCTGGCGCACATGGGTGGGGTCGGACGCCTTGGGGATGCTGACGACGTTCGGGTCGCGCAGTGTCCAGGCGATGGCCACCTGCGCGGGCGTGATCCGGTGGCGCGCGGCGACCTCGTGCAGGGCGCGGTGGCGCAGCAGCTTGCCGCCCTGGCCGACCGGGGAATAGGCCATGACGGGCACGCCCTGCCGCGCGCAGAAGGGCAGCAGGTCGAATTCGATGCCGCGATGCTCCAGGCTGTAGAGCACCTGGTTGGTCGCGCAATCCGCCAGCGCGGTCCCGAGTTCCTCCAGGTCGTCCACGTCGCAATTCGACACGCCCCAGCGGCGGATCTTGCCGGCGGCCTTCAGCGCCTCGAAGGCCTCGACGGTCTCGGACAGCGGGTGCGACCCGCGCCAATGCAGCAAATACAGGTCGATGGTGTCCACGCGCATGCGCTTCAGGCTGCGCTCGCAGGCGGCGACGGCGCCGCGGCGCGAGGCATTGTGCGGATAGACCTTCGATACCAGGAAGACGCCTTCGCGCCGCCCGGCAATGGCCTCGCCGACCACCTCCTCGGCGCCGCCCTCGGCATACATCTCGGCGGTGTCGATCAGCGTCATGCCGAGGTCGAGGCCCAGGCGCAGCGCGTCGGCCTCCTGTGCTCGGGGCCGCGCGCCCTCGCCCATGTGCCAGGTGCCCTGGCCCAGGGCGGGGATGGTGGTGCCGTCGGGCAGGCTGGGCACGGGCGGGTCCTCCGGTGTCTGCCGGGAGGCTACTCCTGCATGACGTAGGTATAGAAGCGCACCGTGCCGTCCGGCTGGGTTTCGCGGTGCAGGCCCTGCACCTCGCTCTCGAAGCCGGGGAAGGCGTTGGCGGCGGCCTCGAAGGCGCGCAGATAGTCCACCATCGGGCGCGCGCGTTCTGTCAGGCGTTCGCCGGGCACGATGGTCGCGATGCCGGGCGGATAGACCACCCACAGCGTGGTCGCGATGCGGCCCTCGACCGCGTCCAGCGGCAGGTAGTCCACCTTGTTGCGCGTCAGCGCGCGCACCGCCTCGTGCGGCGGCAGGGCGATCTCGGGCAGGTGCTCGGCGCGGAACTGCGCGCCCTGCATCGCGGAGACGCCGGCCGCGCGATACAGCGCATGCATCCCGGCACACAGGTCGCGCAGCCGCATGCCCGCATAGCGCGCCGGGCGGCGCGCGACGAAATCCGGGATCACCTCATCGAGCGGCGCGTTCTCGTCATGCAGCTTCTTGAAAGTCACCAGGTGCGACAGCAGCGTGCCGGCCTTGCTGCTCTCGACACCCGGCGTCAGCAGGAACAGCAGCGAATTGAGGTCGTTCTTCTCGCACACGATGCGGTTCTGCCGCAGGTATTCCGCCACGACCGGGGCGGGGATGCCGTGCTCGGCATAGGTCCCGGCGGCGCGGTCGAAGCCCGGCGTCAGCACCGTCAGCTTGTTCGGATCGGTGATCGCCCAGCCGGGCGCCACGTGGCGGAAGCCGTGCCAGCTCTCGCCCGCGCGGAATTCCCAAAGGCCGGGGTCGGTCGCCAGCGCATCGGTCGGTGCGTCCTCCCAGCGCGTGTCGCGGCCGTCGATGCGGACGGTGTCGGGCACGAAGGGGTCGAAGAACCACTGGCGCGCCGGGTCGCGCTCGGTCGCGGCGAAGTCGCGCGCGGTCATCCGCATCTTCTTCCGCAGCTCGATGCCCAGGCGGATGGTGTCGTCCCACAGCACCTCGCCCGACTTCCCCTTCATCATCTGCGCGCCGACGTCCAGCGAGGCGAACAGCGGGTAGAACGGGCTGGTCGATGCATGCAGCAGGAAGAACTCGTTGAAGCGGCGGTGTTCGACGCGCCGGCGCTGGTCGCCCAGGTGGCTGTCCTTCACATGGATCTGCGACGCCTGGCTGAACGACGCCAGCTGCTTGTGCGTGGATTGCGTGACGATGATGCCCGGGCTGTCCGGCCCGAGGCCCTGCAACCCCATCCCGAAGCGCCCGCGGAACAGCGGGTGGAACTTCATGAAGCCGGCCCAGGCCTCGTCGAACAGGATGTAGTCGCACAGGTGCCCGATGCGGCTGACGATCTGCTCGGCCGACAGGATGGTGCCGTCATAGGTGCATTGCTCGACCACCGCGGCCCGGAAGGGGCGCGGCGCATCGGCGCGCGACTTGTCCGCCACCAGCGGATTGTCGCGGATGGATTGCCGGATGCGCGCCTCGTCGAAGGCGTCGGGGCGGATCGGGCCGATCAGGCCGAAGGCGTTGCGGTCGGTCTCCAGGTAGACCGGGATCGCCTGGCCGAGGAACAGCGCGCCGTGATGCGCCGCCTTGTGGTTGTTGCGGTCGAACAGCACCAGGTCGTCCTCGGCCAGCAGCGCCGAGAGCACGACCTTGTTCGACGTGGAGGTGCCGTTCAGCACGAAATAGGTGCGCTCGGCGCCGAAGATCTCGGCGGCCGCGCGCTCGGCCGCCGCGGCGGGCCCCTCATGCGTCAGCAGGTCGCCCAGCTGCAGCACGGAATTATCCAGGTCGTCGCGGAAGATCGCCTCGCCCAGGTGCTCGACGAAGATCCGCCCGATCGGCGACCGCCGATAGAACACGCCGCCATTGTGGCCCGGGCAGGTCCACAGCATGTTGCCTTGCTCGGCATAATCCACCAGCGCGCCGAAGAAGGGCGTCTTCAGGCTCTCGGCATATTGCCGCAGCTTGGAGACCAGGTTCTTGGCGATGAAATCCGGCGTTTCCTCGGCGAGGAACACGAAGCCATCGACATCGTCCAGCACCTCGACCGGGATGTCCTCCAGCCGGTGGCGGCGCACCAGCAGGATGACCGGCACATCAAGGCCGCGCTTGCGGGTCAATGAGATCAGCTGCGCCGCCTTGCCCTGCAGCCCCTTCTTGCCCCAGTCCACGATCAGGCAGCCGATCGCGGCGTCGGTGCGCACCACCAGTTCCGCATCGTCGTCGCGCCGGGCGCGGACCACCTGGTAGCCGTCCTGCTCGATCTCGCGGATGATGTGATGGAGGCGTTCGCCTTCCAGGTCGCCGGCCTCGTCGAAGGCGGGGGCACACAGCAGGAACTTGAAGCGGCGCGAATATTCCATGGGCGTCCCCCGGCGGCGAACCGGCGGGACCGCCGGCGCGGCAGTTACGCCGCGCCGGATGGGTTCATCAACGACAGTTCGATGACAGCCGCGTCAATCAGCGGCGACCTCCACCATCACCAGCTCCGCATCCTCGGTCGCGGTGATGGTGAAGTCGCGCTCGTCGCGGATGGCGATGCCGTCGCGCGCCTGCGCCGCGACGCCGTTCACCGTGACCGCGCCCTTGGCCGGCACCAGGTAGGCGGCGCGGCCTTCGCCGAGCGGCTGCACCAGCGTCTGCCCCTTCTTCAGCGTGGTGGCCAGCACCGCGCCGTCCACGTTGATCGGCAGCGCGCCGTTGCCCGCGTCGGCCGGGCGGCCCGATGCCAGCACGTCGAAGCCGGCCTCACGCTTTTCCTTGGGGAACTGCTTCGCCCCCCAGGACGGCTTGGCGCCGCGCGTGTCGGGCACGATCCAGATCTGGAACAGCGTCGTCTTGCCGGGTTCGAGGTTGTATTCGGCATGCACCACGCCGGTGCCCGCGCTCATCACCTGGACGTCGCCGGCCTCGGTGCGGCCTTCATTGCCCATGTTGTCCTTGTGGGTGATGGCCCCCTCGCGGACATAGGTGATGATCTCCATGTCGCGATGCGGGTGCGGGTCGAAGCCGGTGCCTGGCGCGATCTCGTCGTCGTTCCACACGCGCAGCCGGCCCCACTGGTCGCGGTCGGGGTTGCGGTAGTGGCCGAAGGAAAAATGGTGGTTGGCATCGAGCCAGCCGAACTTGGCCTTGCCGAGGCTCGCGAAGGGGCGCACGTCGATCATCGGTCTGCTCCGTCTGCTGTGCGGGACCCTGGCGGGGTCCCTGCCGTTCGCAGCGGGAGATAGGCGGCCGCGGCGCCCCGCGCCACGCCCCGGCCCTGATCGCGCCCATTCAGGGCGATGATGATGCCCTGGTCAGCGGCACATCATCACGGGGATCTCGGCATTCTCCAGCACGTGGCGCGTCACCCCGCCCAGGATCAGCTGGCGCAGGCGCGAATGCGAATAGGCGCCCATGGTCAGCAGGTCGGCGCCGAAGTCGCGCGTCGCCCCCAGCAGCCCCGCGCCCACTTCACGCGTGACCGGCTTGAAGGGCACGATCTCGGCCTGGATGCCGTGCCAGCGCAGATAGGCCTGGATGCCCTCGGCCTTGGGTCCGCGCCGCTGGTATTCGTCGGAAGCCAGGATGCGCACGGCGGATGCCTTGTGCAGCCAGGGCAGGGCGGCGGCGACCGCGGCGGCGCTCTCGGCGGTGCCGTTCCACGCGACACAGACCCGCGTGCCGATATCGGCCGGCGCGACGCGCGGGGCGATCAGCACGGGCCGGCCGGAATCGAACAGGATGGCGTGCAGCGCGTCGCTGCTCGACACGTCCTCGCCGGCCTCGGGGTGCGGCACCACCGCCATGTCGTACAGGCGCGACTGCTGCGCCACGACATCTTCCTCGCGCCCGGGGATGGATTCGAAGGACAGGGTCGGGCCCTCGGTCTTGAGCGCGGTGTCCGGGTTGTCGGCCAGCGTCACGCCACCCAGGCCGGCGGTGAAGCGGTCGAACAGCGCCTTCACGCGGTCGGCGCGCTCGCCGCTCTCGCGTTCGGTGGCGGCCATCATCTCCTCGATCATGGCGCCCGACAGGCCCTCGCCCGCGAGCGGTGCCACATCGCGCGCATCCACGCGCACATGCAGGCAATGGACATGCGCGCCCCAGGCGCGCGCGGCGATCAAGGCGGTGGCAAGCGCCGCCTCGCCCGAAGCGGTGCCGGTCAGCGGCAGAAGCAGGCGGCGATAGGCCATGGCGTAGAGTCTCCCCAACCGCGGGTCATTGATCGTTTCTTCCCTGCGGGAGGCAGCCTAGCACAGGAAACCCGCCTCCATGCCAAGGGCTGCGCACGCGGCCGCCGTGCCATCCATGCGCGCGTCGATCCGATGCCAGTCGATCGCCCCGGGATCGGCGGCCGCGGCGCGCAGCAGCACCGCCTCGTCGGCGTCCGAGGCATCGTTCCGCCGGGCGGCGATTCGCGCACGCAGCTCCGCGATCGGCGCGTCCAGCCACAGCCCGTCGAAGGCCACGCCGGCGGCCAGCGCCACCGCCGCCGCGCGGGCGCGCTGCGCTGGGTCGAGGAACACCGCGTCGACCACCACGCAATGCCCGCCGCGCAGCGCGGTGGCGGCCATCGCGAAGACCTCATCATGCACCGCGGCGCTGGCGTCGGCGGCATAGGCCTCCGGCGGCAGGCGCTGTTCGGGCGCCAGGCCGAAGCGCCGCTTGCGCACCTCGTCCGAGCGCAGCACCAGCGCGCCCGGGCCATGGCCCAGCACCGGCGCCAGGCGCCGCGCCAGGGTCGACTTGCCGGTGCCCTGCAGCCCGCCCACCGCGACCAGCCGCGCCGGGCGGCGCCGCAGATGCGCGCCCGCCGCCGCCAGCAAGGCGGCGCAGTCGCGCCCGCGCGCCGCTTCCACATGCGCGCGGATCATCGCGCGCAGCGAGAGCCAGAAGGGCAGCCCCGCCACCAGCCCGGCATCGCCCGTGCGCGCGACATAGCGGTTCAGCACCCGGTTCGCCGCCGCGCGCCCGACCCGCAGATCCAGGTCCATCAGCAGGAAGGCCAGGTCGTAGCCGACATCGATGCGCGCCAGCGCCTCGTCGAATTCCAGCGCGTCGAACAGCACCGGGCGGCCATCGCGCAGGCACAGATTGCCCAAATGGAGGTCGCCATGGCCGCGCCGCACGAAACCCGCGGCGGCGCGCGCCGCCAGCATGGGCGCGATGCGCGCCAGTTCCGCGCGCGCGGCGTCAGCCCAGGCTGCCACACGCACGGGGTCGAGCCCGGCATGGCGCGCGGCCGGCACATTGCCCTCCAGGATGCGCGCCATGGCGGCCGGGGCGTCGAGTGTCGCAACCTCCGCCGCCGCATGCATCGCCGCGACGGCATCTGCCGCGGCATCCAGCAGGGCCGGCGCCAAAGCCCCGCGTGCCGCCACGGCATCGAGGAAATCCGCCGCCGGCACTGCCGCCATGCGCAACACCCATTCCACCGCCGGCCCGTCGCCGCCCTCGCGCAGCGCGCCATCCGGCCCGCGCGTCAGCGGCACGACATCGCGATACAGCCCCGGCGCCTGCGGCGCGTTCAGCGCCAGTTCGCGCCGGCAGAAGCGTTCCCGATCGGCCAGCCGCGTGAAGTCCAGGAAACCCAGCGCCACCGCCTTCTTCATCTTCCAGGCGGTGTCCGGCCCGACGAAGACCGCCGAGATGTGCGTCTGCACCGGCGCCGCGCCGGACAGCCGCGCCAGCAGCGCGGCCGCCTGCGCCTGCGCCGCCGGGATGCTCACGGATACAGCGTCTCGATCCGCCAGCCGGCGCCGTCGCGGTGGAAGACGCGGCGTTCATGCAGGCGGAAGGGCATGTCGCGCCACAGCTCGATGCGCCGCGGCAGCACCCGGAAGCCGGACCAGAAGGGCGGGCGCGGGATCTCGCCGATGGCGTATTTCAGCCCGTATTCGGCGACCGCCTTCTCGAGCGCGAAGCGCGATTCCAGCGGCCGCGACTGCTTCGACGCCCAGGCGCCCAGGCGCGAGGTCCGCGCGCGGGAGGCGTAGTAGGCATCGGCCTCGGCCTCGGAGACCGGCTCCACCTGGCCCTCGACGCGCACGCTGCGCGCCAGCGTCTTCCAATGGAAGCACAGCGCGGCCTGGGGGTTGGCCGCGAGCTCGCCGCCCTTGCGGCTCTCGAGGTTGGTGTAGAACACGAAGCCCCGCGCATCGACGCCCTTCAGCAGCACCATGCGGGCCGAGGGCGCGCCATCGGGCGTCGCGGTCGCCAGGCACACCGCGTTGGGGTCGTTCGGTTCGCTGGCGGCGGCCTCGGCCATCCAGGCCTCGAACAGGGCGATCGGGTCGTCGGTGGTGGCGGTGCCGTCCATGGGGTGCTCCTGGGTTCCTGCCTGTATCGGGGTGCCGGCCGGGGCCGCAAGGGGCGGAACGCACTTGCCCCGCACCCACCGCCATGGCACCACCGCCGCCTTCCCAGCCACCCGGACGGGCCCCCACGCGATGAACGACGCCACGCCAGAGCCCCGGATCGCCACCGGCACCCTCATGCAGGGCAAGCGCGGGCTGGTCATGGGCGTGGCCAATGACCGCTCGATCGCCTGGGGCATCGCCCGCGCGGTGGCCGCCCAGGGGGCCGAGGTGGCCTTCACCTACCAGGGCGAGGCGCTGGAGAAGCGGGTCCGCCCGCTGGCCGACAGCGTGGGTTCCTCCCTGGTGCTGCCCTGCGACGTGGCGGACGACGCCAGCATGGATGCCGCCTTCGACGCGGTGGCCAAGGCCTGGGGGAAGATCGACTTCCTGGTTCATGCGATCGGCTATGCCGACAAGCAGTTCCTGCGCGGGCGCTACCTGGACACGCCGCGCGCGGCCTTCCTGCAGGCCATGGACATCTCCTGCTTTTCCTTCGTGGCGGTCGGCCAGCGGGCGGCGGCGCTGATGGGCGAGGGCGGGTCGATGCTGACCCTGTCCTACCTGGGCGCCGAGCGCGTCACGCCGCACTACAACGTGATGGGGGTGGCCAAGGCGGCGCTGGAGGCCTCGGTGCGCTACATGGCGACCGACCTGGGCGAGCGCGGCATCCGGGTGAACGCGATCAGCGCCGGGCCGATCAAGACGCTCGCCGCCAGCGGCATCGGCGACTTCCGCTACATCCTGCGCTGGAACCAGTACAACGCCCCGCTGCGCCGCAATGTCACCATCGAGGAAGTCGGCGGGTCGGGCCTGTACCTGCTGTCCGACCTCTCGCAGGGCGTGACCGGGGAGGTCCATCACGTCGACAGCGGCTACCATGTGGTCGGCATGAAGAACCCGGACGCGCCGGACATCACGGTGGAAAAGTCATGAGGATCCTGGCCGCCGCGGCCTGCGCCGGGGGGATCGCGCTGCTGGCCGCCGCCGCGCCGGCGCGCGCCCAGATGGACGACGCCCGCTGCTGGACCGCCATCCGCGTGACCGGCCCCGAGGGCATGCGCGTGAGCGAGCACGATGCCGAGCAGCGCCTGCGCCTGCGCTGCCGCGCCGGCGATGCGCTGGTCTTCCTGATCGATACCGGCCAGCCCGGCGGAGCGACCGCCGCGCGGTATTGCGACCTGTCGCGGCCCTTCCTGGTCGAGCGCGTGCAGGAGCTCCAGGAAGTCACCTCCGGCGCTCCCGGCGGGCGCGCAACGGTCACCATCATCACCTGCACCTATCGCGGGGCGCCGCGGCAGGACCGGTAGGCTCGCGCGCCGCGGCCCGGCGCGGCGTCATCCCAGCGACGCCAGCAGGAACAGGATCGTCGCCGCCAGTCCCAGCGCGCTGCGCACCGCATGCAGCAGGCCCCAGTGTTCGATCAGCGCCCGGCTCTGCGCCCCGGCCGCATCCGGCGCGATCGCCTGCAGCCGATGGTTGGTGGGCATGATGCCGAACAGCGTGTAGGGCCAGTTCGCCAGCAGCACCGCGGCGCCCAACCCCCACAGCAGCCCCCCGGCCTGCCACCAGGCCACCAGGCCCAGCACGCCGCCTGCCACCGCGAGCGAGGCCTGCATGGCGAAGCCGCGCTTGTAGGCCGGCTTCCACTGCGCGAGCAGCGCCCGGTCGTCCAGCGTCAGCCGCGCCGGCTGCTCCGCGACGTTGATGTAGATGGCCGCCCCGGCGAAGGCCGCCGCGACGGCCAGCGCCAATTGTCCCGCGAGCATGGCGTTCCCTGCGCGTTGAGGTCTCCGGCGCGACAGGCTAATGGCGTTTCGCCATGCCGCACACCCCCGCCGATCCCCTGATGCCGCGACGACCGAAGCGTGTCTGCGGTGCTTCGCGGTTCGGCCGCCAGCGGGCCTTCGCCGGCGTGGTGATCGCCGCGCTGGCACCGGCCGGCGCGGCGCTGGCGCAGCCTGCCGCGCTCTGCGCCGCATCCTCGGACAGCCCGCGCACCGCGGCCGAGGTCATCGCCGAGGTCGACCGCCAGCGCTGCCCCGCCGGCAGCCGCCTGCGCGCGATCATGACCATCGCCGGCCAGGCCATCGTGCTGCAGCACTCCGGCACCTGCGAGCGCGAAGGCTTCCGCACCATGTCCCGCACCACCGCCGATGGGTCGCGCGGGCTGGGCGTGACCTGCACCATCGCCGCGCGCTGACCCACCCCGCCACGCGGCACTTGATTTCGATCAGCCAACGGCCTCACCCTGCGGACACCACAGGGGGGGCCAGCACGCCATGTCGTTCTCCATCGTCGCGGCGCTCAGTGGCGATCTCGGGCCGGGCGGGGTCGACCCCTTCAATCCGCCCATGACGGCCCATGCGGTCGAGCGCATCGCCCTGCCGGTGCCCGCCGGCGACACCCGCAGCGTGACCATGCTCGCCAAGGCCGACCCGACCATGCGCCTGCTCGCCATCGGTGCCGGGACCGCGCCGGGGCTGACCTTCGGGCTGAACGGCGCGGCGCCCTCCACGCCGCTGACCGCACCCTTCTTCTGCTCGGGCGCCATGCTCGCCGGCGCGATGGGGCAGGACATCACCTCCCTCACCGTGACCAATGCCGGTGAGGGCGAGGCCCTGGTCCATGTGCTGCTGTTCCGCGATGCGTGACCGCCGGGACCGGAGCCCGCGCCCATGACCTTCGCCATCACCTGGACCGTCGCCGGCGATATCGGGCCGGGCACGGCGGCGTCGCTCGGCGGCACGCTGCAAGTCGACAGCGCCGAGCGCCTGGCCGACACCGTCGCGGCCAACACGACGCGCAGCTTCGCCTTCCTGCCGGTGCCGCCGGCGCGGCTCCGGCTGCTCGCCATCGCCGCCAATGACTACCGCAGCCTGGCGCTGGGCCTGAACGGGGCGGCGCCGTCGCGCCCGATCACCGGGCCCGAGGTGATGAGCGGCGCCATGCTCGACCTGGTGGGCGGCGGCCCCATCCACACCATCGCCTTCGAGAATACCGGGCCGGAGGATGTCGCGGTCGAGATCCTGCTCTGCCGCGACCCCTGATGCGCCATTGAGGCGCCGGCCGGTCCGCGCTAACCCCCGCGGCCATGTCCCACAACACCTTCGGCCACCTGTTCCGCGTCACCACCTGGGGCGAGAGCCACGGCCCGGCCATCGGCTGCGTGGTCGATGGCGTCCCGCCGCGCCTGGCGCTGACCGAGGCCGACATCCAGCCCTTCCTCGACCGCCGCCGCCCCGGCCAGTCGAAATTCGTCACCCAGCGCCAGGAAGCCGACCAGGTCCGCATCCTGTCGGGCGTGATGGACGGGCTGACGACGGGCACGCCGATCGCGCTGCACATCGACAACACCGACCAGCGATCGAAGGACTATGCCGAGATCGCCGAGCGCTACCGCCCCGGCCATGCCGACATCACCTACGACCTGAAATACGGCATCCGCGACTATCGCGGCGGCGGGCGTTCGAGCGCGCGCGAGACCGCCATGCGCGTGGCCGCCGGCGCCATCGCCCGCAAGGTGCTCGGCCCCGATGTGCGCGTGCGCGGTGCGCTGGTCGCGATGGGCGGGGACCCGGTGGACCCGGCCGCCTGGGACTGGGCGGCGGTGGAGGAGAACGCCTTCTTCTGCCCCGACCGCGCCGCCGCCGCGCGCTGGGAGGAACGGCTGCTGGAGCTGCGAAAGTCCGGCGATTCCGTGGGCGCGGTGATCGAGGTGGTGGCGGACGGCCTGCCGCCTGGCCTGGGCGCGCCGATCTACGGCAAGCTTGATGCCGACATCGCCGCGGCCCTGATGTCGATCAACGCCGTGAAGGGCATCGAGATCGGCGACGGTTTCGCCGCCGCCACGCTGACCGGCAGTGCCAATGCCGACGAGATGCGCATGAACCCCGACGGCACGGTCGCCTTCCAGTCGAACCGCGCGGGCGGCGTGCTGGGCGGCATCAGCACCGGCCAGCCGGTGTTGGCGCGCTTCGCGGTGAAGCCGACCAGCTCGATCCTGACGCCGCGCGCCTCGGTGGACCGCCAGGGGCGCGAGGTCGAGGTGCTGACCAAGGGCCGCCACGACCCCTGCGTGGGCATCCGCGCGGTGCCGGTGGGCGAGGCGATGCTGGCGATCGTGCTGGCCGACCACCTGCTGCGGCACCGGGCGCAGAACCCGGATGCGCCGATGGTGGCGCGGCTGCCGCGGAACTGACCGGCGGCCGGCCGCCGCCGCCGCCGGGAGGCGCAATCCCAGGTGGTCGCGGCGGCGTCAGCCTTCCTGGTCCTTCTTCGCCCGCTCCGCTTCCCGCAGCCAGTCCTCCGTCGTCTTGGTGACCGGCCGCGCCGGCCCGGCATAGGGGTCGAGCCGGCCCATCGTCGCCTCGGTGATCCGGCAATCGTCGCACAGCTCCAGGATCGCCTGGCGCGCCGGGTCGGCGAACATCCAATGTGCCGACAGCTTCGCCTTCACCCGCGCGATCGAGGCCTTCGTCCCGAACAGCTTCGAACAGCGCGGGCAGGCCGCCGGTTCTTCCTCCTTCACCACCTGCGGGCTCGCCGCGGCTTCGGAAAAATTCAGCCGCGGCGACAGCGTGATGACCTTCTCCGGGCAGGTCGCCGCGCACAGCCCGCACTGCACGCAGGCGTCTTCCAGGAAGCGCAACTGCGGCGTCTGCGGGTTCGCGCTGAACGCCGAGGTCGGGCAGACGCTCGTGCAGGCCAGGCACAGCGTGCAGCCCGCGACATCCACATGCGCCGCGCCGAAGGGCGCCAGCGCCGGCAGCGCCACGGTCGTCGCCGCGGCCCCCGCCGCCGTGCGCAGCGCGCGCAACCCCTGCAGCGCCATCTCGCGCGGCGAGCCGATCGCCTGGTGGGTGGACGGCGCGAAGGCGAAGGGCGCGCGGGGCAGGGCGGTCAGCGCCTCGCCCAGGGTGAAGGGATCGTCGGTCTCGATCGCGGCGGCGCGCGGCACCGCGTGCCCCAGGCCCATGCCGGCCAGCGCCGCGTTCGCCGTCTCGATGTTGCGGTGCACGCCCTCGGCGCCATGCCCGCCGCGGCCGGGCAGCAGCAGGCGCACCGCGCTGGCCCCCCAGGCGAAGGCGCCGGCGATCAGCGACAGGTCGATCGCGGAAACCTCGTTCACCAGCAGCGGCAGGACGCGCGCCGGCAGGCCATCGCCATGGCGCGACAGCGCATCGAGCAGCGCCTCGCCCTGCGCCTCGTCGTGCAGCAGCAGCACGGGGGCCTCGCCGCCGGCCTCCCGATACGCCAGCAGCAGCGTGCGGATGCGCCGCGCCATCGCGGCGGGCGGCGGCAGCGTGTAGGTGGCCGCGCCGGTCGGGCAGACTGCCGCGCAGGCGCCGCAGCCCGCGCAGATCTCGGCGCTGATGACCACCTGGTCCTTCAGCGGCCCAGTGCCGGGCGTGATGGCGCCGGTCGGGCACAGGTCGATGCAGCGCGTGCAGCCGTTGCGCTTGTTGCGCGCATGGGCGCACAGCGCGCCGTCGAAGGCGATGAAGCGCGGCTTGTCGAAGGTGCCGGAAAGTTCGGCGGCGGCGGCGATGGCGCGCTCCACCGCCGCGGCATCGGCCGGGTCGGCGCGCAGGTAGCCCTGCCGGACCTCATGCGCGGGGAACAGCGGCGCGCCGCCGGACAGGTCCAGCACCACGTCGGCGCGGCTGGTGGCGCCATCCTTGCCCGGCCCCCAGTCGTAGCGATCGCGCGAGGACGGGCGGGGCATCGCCGCGCCATCCACCGTGACCGCGAAGGCGCCGAGCCAGCCCGTCGCGGCGCGCGCGCGCCCCTTCATCACCGGGAAGGGCGTGCTGCGCGGCGGCGCCACCGGCTGCACGCCATCCAGCAGCACGGTCAGGTCCAGCCGGTCGGCCAGCCGCGCGGCCGCCTCCAGCGCCACGCCGTCGCGCCCCAGCACCAGCGCCACGCCCTGGCTTTCCAGCGTGACCAGCGGCGTCGCGGGCATCGGTTCCGCCGCGGCGGCCAGCAGCGCGGCCATCTTGGGGCCGGCGGCGCGGCCCTCGGTGGCCCAGCCGGCGTGCTCGCGGATGTTCACGAAGGTCGGGGTGCCGGCGCCGGCCTCGGTGGCTTCCTGGGCAAACAGCGGCGCCTGCGCGGTGCAGGCGACGCTCAGCGGCCGCCCGGTGGCAAGTGCGGCCATGAAGCGATCGAGCTGCGCCATGCAGAGCTGTTCGGCGGTCCGCACCTCGCTGCCGCAGCCGCGCGCGATGGCGCGCTCATCGAGGCGCATGGTGTCCTCGCAACTGCATACCAGGGCGATCCGCCCGTCCGTTCCGGCCATGCCAAGCCCGCCCCCCCGCCCCGCCCCGTTTGGTGCTTCGGGGTGGGGCGCATATATGCCGGCCAACATCGCGATGCGAGGGAGCGCGTGTCCGAGGGCCTGCCCGACCTGCCGAGCGTCTTCACCCCCATCATCGCCCTGCGCGAGGGCGGCGACGCGATGGCGCGCGCGGTGGCCGAGGCCCCGGCCCAGGGCGCCGGCACCCTGGCCTGGGTGCGGTCCTGGGCGCGCATCGAGGCCGCCGTGGTGCTGGAGCCGGAACAGACCCTGGCCGCCGCGCGCCCGGCGCTGCTGGCGGCGCTGGCCGCCTTCGCCGATGCCGCCGGCGCGCTGGGCCCGCCCGAGGTGCCGCTGACCTTCGACTGGCCGGCGACCATCCGCGTCAATGGCGGCGTGGTCGGCCTGGCGCGGCTGGCCGTGCCCCCCGGCTGCACCGAGGACGCAGTGCCCGACTGGCTGGTCGTCGGCATCGAGGTCGCCTTCGCGGCGCCGGACCACGAGCCCGGCCGCGACCCCGGCCGCACCACCCTGTTCGAGGAAGGCTACACCGACACCACGCCGGCCGAGATGACCGCCGCCTGGGCGCGCCACCTGATGGCGAACCTGGCGGATTGGCAGGCGGCCGGTCTGCGCGTGGTGGCCGAACGCTACCTGGCGCGGCTCGACCCCACGATCGGCGCCGGGGCGCGCCGCGGCATCGACCCCGCGACCGGCGACCTGGTGGTCGAAGGTGCCGGCGCGCGCGACCGCCACACCTTGGCCGAGGCGGTGCCGACATGACGCGGCTGTTGCGGACCATCCGGCTCGACCCCTCCGACGCGCTGGTGTTTCCGCTCGCGGCGGAGCCGGGCGAATGGGCGGTGCCGGGCGGCTTCTGCTTCTGGGACGACGATGTCGCGGCGCTGCAGGGCCAGCGGCGCCAGGCCTTCCGCGCCGGCTTCCTGGGGCTGTCGTCCTTCGGCTGGTCCACGCTGGTGCAGGTCGTGACCGCGACGCCCGCGCAGCGCGAGGAGGCCGTCGCCGCTCTCGCCGCTCACATCCGCGCCGCGCATGGCGCGCCCGACGACGCCGCGGCGCGCGCGGCGGCAGAGGACGAGGTGGCCTTCGCGGAATCGCTGTGCGACCACCCGCCCGGCACGCTGGTGGCGCTGGCCCGCGGCATCGAGGACGGCGCGGTGCGCGAAAGCTTCCGCACCCTGCACGAACGCGCGGAGCAGCATCGCCGCTTCGACACGCTGCCGGTCTTCGCCGCCATCGCGGTCGATGGCGAGGAGGAAGCGCCGATCCGCCCCGACCTGGTGCGCATGGCACGCGCACCCGACGGCACGCCGGCCGCGACATCCGCCGGCGCCACGCGCCGCGCGAAGGACAGCGCATGAGCAGCCTGCTCTCCCCCGGCGACTTCTGGGTCGCCTCCGGCCATCATTTGTGCGACGTGGTCGAGCACGGCCGCTTCGCCGCCACCGACGATCTGTGGCGCGCCTTCCTCGCGCGGCCCGAGCTGATCCCGCCCGCGGAAGCCTGCGACGCCGAGCGCGCGCTGCATGCCGCGCTGATGGACGCACCCCTGCAGGCGGTGGAGGCCGCGCGCGTCGCCGCGTTGGCGGATGCCGATGCGCGGGAGAATGTCACGCAGTTCCTCGCGTTCCGCGACCGCGTGGCGGCGCACCCGACGCTGGAGGCCGCCTGGGTCGCGCTGTATCGCGACGGCGTGGCGGGCATCCCGCCCATCCTGCTGCAGATGCTGACCCACCTGGTCGCGCGCGCCGCGCTGGAGGGCGAGGGCGATCCCTTCGCGCTGCGCGCCGGCGAAGTGCTGTTCCGCACGCAGCGCGCCGGCATCCACCAGGGCGCGACGCTGCTGGCGGATGAGGAAGTGGTCGAGATGCGCGGCCGCGACGGCGGCTTCGGCGCGCTCGGCCAATTGCTGGTCGAGGCCGGCGCCCCGCCGCGCGAGGTCGAGCTGGACGTGCTGTCCGACACCAACGCGCATCTGTATCGCGGCCGGTCCGACGCGCATGACCTGGCGCTGGACATCGCCGAGGGGCGCGCCGGGCAGGCGGGCATAGCGCGGATGCTGGAACGCTTCATCCGCCATGTCTTCGCCGAGGAGGTCGCGATCCGCCCCGTGCCGGTGATCGAGGACCGCGACTGGACCTGGCATGTCGGGCTGGATGCCGAGGCGACGTCGATCGCCAATGATCTGTGGAACGCGAAGAAGGTGCGGCAGGAACGCCTCGCGCGGATCCTGTGGCTGGGCGTGCTGGACTTCCGCGACGCTTCGCGCGTGATCGCGCGGGTGGCGGGGCGGCCGGTCTATCTGGCGCTGGCGATGGATGCGGCGCAGCGTGTGCGGATGAAGCCGCAGAACCTGGTGACCGGCCTGCCGCTGAAGGCGGCGGGGGAGGCGGCATGACCCTCGATGTCCCGGGCAGCCTGCGGGTCGAGATCGGCGTGGTGGTGGAACGCCGGCCCGGCGTGACGCCCTGGGCCGATTACGCCTGGCAGCCGCGCGAGGTGCTGGAGGATTTCCCGCCCGCCGCCCCCTGGACCGTGCTGCGCGAGGATGCCGGCCGCACGCTGTTCCTGGCCGGCAGCGCGGAGGTGGCGCTGTATCCCACCGACACCGACAACTACATCCACAACCTGGAGCAGGACCCGCCGCGGGTGTGGGTGGTGCTGCGGCCGGTCGCGGCCGCGCCGGGCTACGCGCTGCAGGCCGTGACGGTGGATGCCGGGGAGGCGCAGCTCTACGCCGAATCCGGCGCCGACCTGCTGGAGGCGCTGCCGATGCCGCCGGGGCTGCGCCTGCTGGTCGAACGTTTCGTCGCGGAGCACCACCGCCAGCGCGAATTCCACAAGCGCAAGCGCGACCGCGCGGATACGGAATCGCTCGGCCGCCGGTCGCGCGTGGACGACGCATGAGCGGCGAGGACGGCTTCCTGTCGCGCTGGTCGCGCCGCAAGCGCGCCATCGAGGCCGGGCGACCGCTGCCCGAGCCGGAGGCCGCCGCACCGCCGCCGGCGCCGCCGCCGCCGGCGGCCGCCGTGCCCGAGGAACCGCCCTTCGACATCACCACCCTGCCGCCGATCGACAGCCTGACCCTGGCGAGCGACTTCACCGCCTTCCTGCGCAAGGAGGTGCCGGCGGCGCTGCAACGGGCGGCGCTGCGCCGCGCCTGGTCGCTTGATCCCGCGATCCGCGACTTCGTGGGTCCGGCCGACTATGCCTGGGACTACAACGCGCCGGACGGCGTGCCGGGCGGCTCGCTGGAACTGGTCGGCGATGTGCGGGAGATGCTGGCGCAGGTCTTCGGCCCCGAGCCTGACGCGAAGGACGGGGCGTCGGAGGGTTCGGGGGCTGTCGCGCCGGAGGGCGCGCGGGATGCGAGCGCGCCGGAAGGCGCGCGGGATGCGAGCGTGCCGGAAGGCGCGCGGGATGCGAGCGTGCCGGCAGGCGCGCTGGCCCAGGCCACGCCGGAGGGCGCGCTGGCCCAGGCCACGCCGGAGGGCGCGCTGGCCCGGATCGCGCGGGACCGCGTGCTGGCCCCCGACACGGCGGCGCGCGAGGTCGCCGGCGATGCGCCGGATGGAGTGCTCGCGGATGTGCCAGCGCGCCCTTCGCCGCGACTGCCCCAACCGCACGATGCGCCAATGCTGCCCCCCGCGCTGCTGGCCGACGCGCCCGCTCCGGCCCCCCGCCGACCGACCGCCGAGGCCGCGCCCGCCGCACCGCACCCCCGGCGCCACGGTTCCGCCCTGCCGAGTTGAGAGCGATTCTCAATAAGGCGCAACGATTTCAAGGCTTTGAGGCGCCTCCAATTCCCGTGTATCGTCGCCCCAAGGGGAAGTCGGGAGACGCTTCGCGGCATGTCCGCCCACGACGCACTGGAGATCCGGCCGGACGGCATGACGACCGAGCGTGCGCGCCTGTTCGCGCTGCTGGGCCGGCTGCTCGTGGCCGCGCCGGATGACGGGCTGCTGGCGGCGCTGTCGGAACTGCGCGGCGACGGCACGGCGCTGGGCGCCGGTTATGGCGCGCTGGCGGCGGCCGCGCGCGTGGCGGACCCGGTCTCGGCGGCGCGTGAATTCCACGACCTGTTCGTCGGATTGGGGCGCGGCGAATTGCTGCCCTATGCCTCCTACTACCTGACCGGCTTCCTGCATGAGCGGCCGCTGGCCGAACTGCGCGGCGACCTCGCGCGGCTCGGACTCGAACGCGCCGAGGGCATCGCCGAACCCGAGGACCACATCGCCTCGGTTTGCGAGGTCTATGCCGGCCTGCTCTCGGGCAGCTTCGAGGGCGGGGCGACCGAGGCCGAGGCCTTCTTCATCAGGCACCTGCGGCCCTGGGCCGGACGAGTCTTCGCGGATCTCGAGAAGGCCGAGGCGGCGCGCTTCTACCGCGCCGTCGGCCGGCTCGGGCGGGTGGCGATCGAGATCGAGCAGGCGGCCCTCGGGCTGCCGCCATGACGCATATCGGGGAGAACCACGCCATGAGCACGAACAACAACGACGCATCGCAGCGTCGCGGCTTCCTGAAGGCGCTGGGTATCGGCGGCGCGGCCGCGGCTGCCGCGGGCGTGGCCGAAGCCGCCGGGCCGATCCGCGCCGATGCGGTGCCCGCCGGCACCGCCCGCAAGGAAAACGCGGCCGACCGCACCAAGGCCCGCTACCAGGCGAACAGCCCGGGCGTGCAGGCCTTCTACCGCACCAATCGCTACGGCGGCTGAGGGAGCGAGACGACATGCTGATCAAGCGTTCCGAAGCGCGTGCCGGCCGCCAGCGCCTGGCCGCCGCCCATGCCGGGCTGTCCTCGGGCGGGCTCGACCGCCGCGCCTTCCTGAAGCAGGCCGGCGTCACCGGCGTGGGGCTCGCCGCGCTGGGTGCGATCCCGCTGACCACGGTGCGCCCCGCCGCGGCCGGCCCGATGAACCACCAGCAGCCCGTCACGCGGGTGAAGAACATCTGCACGCATTGCTCGGTCGGGTGTTCGGTCACCGCCGAGGTGCAGAACGGCGTCTGGGTCGGCCAGGAACCCACCTGGGACAGCCCGATCAACCGCGGCACGCATTGCGCCAAGGGTGCCTCGGTGCGCGAGCTGGTGCACGGCGACCGGCGCATCAAGTACCCGATGAAGCTGGTGAACGGCCAGTGGACGCGGATGACCTGGGACGCCGCGGTGGCCGAGATCGGCGACAAGCTGATGGCGGTGCGCCAGGCCTCCGGGCCTGACAGCGTGTTCTGGCTGGGCAGCGCCAAGTTCTCGAACGAGGGCGCGTATCTGTTCCGCAAATACGCCGCCTTCTGGGGCACCAACAACGTCGACCACCAGGCGCGCATCTGCCACTCCACGACGGTGGCGGGTGTTGCCAACACCTGGGGCTATGGCGCGCAGACCAATTCCTACAACGACATCCGCAATTCCAAGACCATGATCATCATGGGCGGGAATCCGGCGGAGGCGCATCCGGTGTCGCTGCAGCACGTGCTGTCCGGCAAGGAGATCAACCGCGCCAACCTGATCGTGATCGACCCGCGCTTCACGCGCACCGCGGCGCATGCCAGCGAGTACGTGCGCATCCGCCCGGGCACCGACATCCCGATCATCTGGGGCATGCTCTGGCACATCTTCCAGAACAACTGGGAGGACAAGGACTTCATCCGCCAGCGCGTCTATGGCATGGACGAGGTCCGCGCCGAGGTCGCGAAGTGGACCCCCGCCGAGGTGCTGCGCGTGACCGGCGTGCCGGAAGCGCAGCTGCGCAAGGTGGCCGAGATGTTCGCCACGCAGAAGCCCTCCACGCTGATCTGGTGCATGGGGGCGACGCAGAAGACCGTCGGCACGGCGAATGTGCGTGCGTATTCCATCCTGCTGCTGGCCACCGGCAATGTCGGCAAGGAAGGCACGGGTGCCAACATCTTCCGCGGGCACTGCAACGTGCAGGGTGCGACGGATTTCGGCCTCGATGTGACCACGCTGCCGGCCTATTACGGGCTGGACGAGAACGCCTGGCGGCATTGGTCGCGGGTGTGGGGCGTGTCCTACGAAAGCATGGTCGCGCGCTTCGACAGCACCGCCATGATGACCACGCCGGGCATCCCGACCACGCGCTACTTCGATGCCGTGACCATGCCGGTGAACGCGCAGACCGGCCTGGCGCAGCGCGACAACCTCAAGGCCATGGTGGTGTTCGGCCATGGCGGCAACACCGTCACCCGCATGCCCGAGGCGGTGAAGGGCCTCGAGAAGCTGGACCTGCTGGTGGTGGCCGACCCGCACCCGACCACCTTCGCGGTGCTGGCGAACCGGCGCGACAACACCTACCTGCTGCCCATCTGCACGCAGTTCGAATGCAATGGCAGCCGCACCGCGTCCAACCGCTCGGTCCAGTGGGGCGCGCAGGTCGTCAAGCCGATCTTCGAGAGCAAGGACGACTACGAGGCGCTGTACCGCCTGGCGGGTGCGATCGACGCCGCGGCGGCGCGGCGCAACATGACCTTCCGCATGCAGGCCGAGGTCTTCAAGGACCTGGAGATCGTCAACAACGCGCCGACCGCCGAGAGCCTGCTGCGCGAGATCAACCGCGGCTGCATCAGCACCGGCTATACCGGCCAGTCGCCGGAACGGCTCAAGCTGCACATGGCGAACCAGGACAAGTTCGACCTGGTCACGCTGCGCGCCAAGCCCGATGCACCCGCCGAGATCGCCGGCGACTTCTACGGCCTGCCCTGGCCGTGCTGGGGCACGCCGCAGATGCGCCATCCGGGCACGCACCTGCTGTACAATACCAACCTGCATGTGAAGCAGGGCGGCGGCACCTTCCGCGCGCGCTTCGGCGTGGAGCGCAACGGCGTCTCGCTCCTGGCGGAAGGATCCTACTCGCAGGGGTCGGAACTGACCGACGGCTACCCGGAATTCACCACAGCGGTGATGGCGCGCCTGGGCTGGGATGCCGAGCTGACCGAGGCCGAGAAGGCCTCGATCGCGCGCCAGGGTGGGTCCGCATCCTGGGCGACCGACCTGTCCATGGGCATCATCCGCGTGACCATGGAACACGGCGTGATGGCCTATGGCAACGCCAAGGCGCGGGCCAATGCCTGGAACCTGCCCGACCCGATCCCGGTGCACCGCGAACCGATCTACACGCCGCGCACCGACCTGATCGCGCAATACCCCACGCTGCCCGACCGGCGCGCCTTCCGCATGCCGCATCTGGGGCAGTCGGTGCAGAACCGCGCGAAGGACCTCGCGCCGAACTTCCCGATCATCCTGTCGTCCGGGCGCCTCGTGGAATACGAGGGCGGCGGCGAGGAGACGCGGTCGAACAAGTGGCTGGCCGAACTGCAGCAGGACATGTTCGTCGAGATCAACCCGACGGACGCCGCCGCGCGCAACATCCGCGACGGCGCCTGGGTGCTGGTGAACGGCCCCGAGATGCCGGCCGGCAAGGCCACCCGCATGAAGGCGCTGGTGACGGAACGCGTCGGGCCCGGCGTGGCCTGGATGCCCTTCCACTTCGCCGGTTGGTTCATGCAGGAGGACCAGCGCGGCAAATACCCGCAGGGCACCGACCCGATCGTGCTCGGCGAATCGGTGAACACCATCACGACCTACGGCTACGACCCGGTGACCTTCATGCAGGAAACCAAGGTCACCCTCTGTCAGATCCGCGCGGCTTAAGGGAGGGCACGCACAATGGCCCGCATGAAGTTCCTGCTCGACGCCGAGCGCTGCATCGAATGCAACGCCTGCGTCACGGCGTGCAAGAACGAGCACGAGGTGCCCTGGGGCATCAACCGCCGGCGCGTCGTCACCATCAATGACGGCAAGCCAGGCGAGCGTTCGGTCAGCATGGCCTGCATGCACTGCACGGATGCGCCCTGCGCGGCCGTGTGTCCGGTGTCGTGCTTCTACACCACGGCGGATGCGGTGGTGCTGCACGACAAGGATCTGTGCATCGGCTGCGGCTACTGCTTCTACGCCTGCCCCTTCGGCGCGCCGCAGTACCCGCGCGTCGGCAATTTCGGCAGCCGCGGCAAGATGGACAAGTGCACCTACTGCGCCGGCGGCCCGCAGGCCGACAACACCGAAGCCGAATACATCCAGTACGGGTCGAACCGCCTGGCGGAAGGCAGCCTGCCGCTGTGTGCCGAGATGTGCAGCACGAAGGCACTGCTGGCCGGCGATGGCGAGGTGATCGCCCAGATCTACCGCGAACGCGTGCAGCGGCGCGGCTACGGCTCGGGCGCCTGGGGCTGGCGCACCGCCTATCGCGAGACGGTGGCGATCTGATGCGCGCGATCTTCCTCGCCGCCGCGCTGCTCCTGGCCATGCCTGTGGCTGGCCAGGCGCAGACCAACCCCAATGTCAGCGGCACGCCGACCAACCCGACCTCGATGCTGCCGCCGGTGGCCGATGAGCTGGAAGTCATCAAGGCGCTGCAGGGCGGCCGCGTGGCCGGGCGCATCACCATCCCGGACCAGCAGGCGGCCAGCCTGATCCAGCCGGGCGGGCGGTCCTGGCGCGACTTCCACAACGTGACGCTGGCCTGGGTCGGCGGCATCGCGGTGCTGGGCATGGTGGGCATCCTGGTGCTGTTTCGCCTGTCCAAGGGGCGCATCCCGATCGAGGGCGGGGCGTCCGGCCGTACCATCCAGCGCTTCAACCTGCTGGAGCGCGCCAATCACTGGATGGTGGCATCCACCTTCATCATCCTGGCGCTGTCGGGGCTGAACCTGACCTTCGGGCGCCACGTGCTGCTGCCGCTGGTGGGGCCGGAAGCCTTCACCGCGATCAGCCAGTGGGGCAAGTACGCGCACAACTTCCTGGCCTTCCCCTTCACGCTCGGCATCGTCGTGATGCTGCTGCTGTGGGTGAAGGACAACATCCCGAACGGGCGCGACATGGCCTGGCTGAAGCAGGGCGGCGGCCTGGTCGGCCATGCGCATCCCGATGCCGGCCGCTTCAACGCCGGCCAGAAGGGCATCTTCTGGATCACCGTGCTGGGCGGCGCGGCGGTGGCCGTGACCGGCTATGTGCTGGTCTTCCCGTTCTTCTTCACCGACATCGCGGGCATGCAGCTCAGCCACATCATCCATTCCATCGTCTCGGTGGTGATGATCGCGGTGATGCTGGCGCATATCTACATCGGCACGCTGGGCATGGAGGGCGCGTCGGACGCCATGACCAGCGGGCAGGTCGACCTCAACTGGGCGAAGCAGCACCACAACCTGTGGGTCGCGCAGGAAATGGCGAAGGGCCGCGGCGCCAGCGCGCCCGCCGATGCGAAGGTCGCCGGCGGCGATTGACCCGGCGCCCCCGGCGCCGCATGACGGGTGGGCGCGCGGTGCGAACCGTGCGCCCATCGCGTTTTCGGGGAAGAACGACGTGACCCGGATCATCGGCCTCGCCGGCTGGAGCGGGGCGGGCAAGACCACGCTCATGGTGAAGCTGCTGCCGTGCCTCATCGGGCGTGGGCTGGCGGTCTCCACGCTCAAGCACGCGCATCACCGCTTCGATGTCGATGTGCCGGGCAAGGATTCATACGAACACCGCCGCGCCGGCGCGCAGCAGGTGATGGTGGCCTCGGGCGCGCGCTGGGCGCTGATGACGGAACTGCGGACCGCGCGCGAACCGGCGCTGCCGGAATTGCTGGCGCGCATGGACCCGGTGGATGTCGTGATCGTCGAGGGCTTCAAGCGCGACGCCCACCCGAAGATCGAGGTGCATCGCGCCGCCAACGCCAAGCCCTGGATGCGCCCGGAGATGCCGGGCATCGTCGCGGTCGCGTCCGACATTCCGCCCCCCTACGACCTGCCGCGCGCCGCGCTGGACGACGTGGACGCGGTGGCGGCGCTGGTGCTGGCGCATGCCGTGCCGGTCCACGCCATCGACTGGGCCATCCGGCAGGAGGCCTGAGTGGCGCAGCTCAGCGACGACTGCTTCGCCTTCGGCGGCGCGCTGATGTCGGTGGACGACGCGCAGGCGCTGATCGCCGCGCGCATCCCGGCGCCGGAAGACGAGCAGGTGGTGCCGCTCGCGGCCGCGCGCGGCCGCGTGCTGGCGCATGCGCTGGTGGCGCCCATCCCGCTGCCGCCCTTCTTCAATGCCGCCGTGGACGGCTGGGCCTTCCGCCACGCAGCGCTGAACGCGGATGCCCCGACGCGCCTGGTGGAAGCGGGCCGCGCCGCCGCCGGCCACGGCGCCACGCGCCAGGTCGCCGCGCAGGAGGCGGTGCGCATCTTCACCGGCGCGCCGATGCCCGACGGCACCGACACCTGCGTCATGCAGGAGGACATCCAGCGCGACGGCGACGCCATCCTGGTGCCGCCCGGCCTGAAGCGCGGCGCCAATGCGCGGCCCGCCGGCGAGGATGTGGCGCAGGGCGCCGTCGCGCTGGCCGCCGGGCGCCTGCTGGGGCCGGCGGAGATCGGCCTGGCCGCCGCGCTGGGCCAGGCGCGGCTCGCGGTGCGGCCGCTGCCGCGCGTGGGCGTCTTCTCGACCGGCGACGAACTGGCCGAACCCGGCGTGCCGCTGCGCGCGGCGCAGACGCATGACAGCAACCGCTTCACGCTGCTGGCGCTGCTGGCGGGGCTGCCCTGCGTGGCCAGCGACCTCGGCATCCTGCCCGACGATGCGGCGCGCACCGCGGCGGCGCTGGCGAGTGCGGCGCGCGACCACGACTTGCTGCTGACCAGCGGCGGCGTCTCGACCGGCGAGGAGGACCATGTGCGCGCCGCGATCGAGGCCGGCGGGTCGCTGGTGTTCTGGCGCCTTGCGGTGAAGCCGGGGCGGCCGGCGGCGATGGGGATGCTGCCGAAGGCGGGCGGGGATTTCACCGCCGGGGGCACGCCGGTGGTGGGCCTGCCCGGCAATCCGGTCGCGGCGGTGGTGTGCTTCCTGCACCTGGCGCGGCCGCTGCTGCTGCGGCTTGCCGGCGCGACGGACCGGCCGCTGCCACGCTATGCGGCGGTCGCCGGCTTCGACTACCGCAAGAAGGCCGGGCGGCGCGAATACGTGCGCGTCACGCTGCGCACCGAAGGCACGATCACGCGCGCGCATAAATTCCCGCGCGAGGGTGCGGGGCTGTTGTCCTCGCTCACGCAATCGGACGGCTTCGCAGAATTGCCCGAGCACGTCACGCGCGTGGCGCCCGGCGATGCGGTGACGGTGCTGCCCTTCGCGGGCATGCTGTAGCCGCGCCACCGCCCGGCGCGACGCCGGGGCGGGCACGCATCGCGCGGTGCTGCGCGGCGTGCCCGCCGAACCGGCGGGCGGCCATGGCGGGCGGTGTCGTCGGCGGTATCAGATGAAGACCAGCTCCGCGTAGGCCAGGCGCGCATCCAGCAGCACCAGCGTGCCGCCGTCGCTGAATGCCAGCTCCAGGTCGCGCGCCGTGCCGCCGCCGGCATCGACCCATTCGTGGCTCGCGACCGTGATGCCGTCCTCGATCCGGATCGCATCGGTACGACGGAAGCCCTCGATCGCATCGCTGCCGCCCTGGGCGCCGAAGACGAAGATGTCGGCCCCGAGCCCGCCGTCCAGCAGGTCGTCGCCAGAGCCGCCCGTGAGGGTGTCCGCCCCGAATCCGCCGCGCAGCGTGTCCGCGCCCTCGCCGCCGGCGAGCAGGTCGTCGGCGAAGCCGCCGTCCAGCATGTCGTCCTGCATGCCGCCGTCCAGCGTGTCGGTGCCGGCGCCGCCCAGCAGGGTGTCGGCGCCGGTCCCGCCGGCCAGGTCGTCGCCGCCGAAGCCGCCCTCCAGCGAATCATCGCCCTCGGCGCCAGCCAGCGTATCCGCCTGCACGCCGCCCAGCAGCGTGTCGTGCCCGTCACCGCCGTCCAGGCTGTCGGTCCCCGACCCGCCCGAGAGCAGGTCGTCGCCCTCCCGGCCTGCCAGCCTGTCCGCGCCGAAATCCCCCGACAGCGCGTCAT
This sequence comes from Roseomonas sp. CECT 9278, assembly GCF_918698155.1. Classification (GTDB taxonomy): domain Bacteria; phylum Pseudomonadota; class Alphaproteobacteria; order Acetobacterales; family Acetobacteraceae; genus Neoroseomonas. The sequence goes on along the minus strand of NZ_CAKKLX010000005.1, from coordinate 165,736 downwards.
CGCCCTCGCCGCCATCGACCGTGTCGCGGCCGGCGGCGCCCGCCAGCGTGTCGGCGCCCGCGCCGCCCGACACCGAATCGTTCCCGTCGCCGCCCGACATCCAGTCCGCCCCGGCAAAGCCGCTCAGCCGGTCGTGGCCCGCCCTGGCATCGAGGCGATCATCCCCGAGGCCACCCTGGAGCAGTTCGCCGGCGGCGGTTCCGGTCAGCGCCCGGGCCGCGCTGTCGAGGATCGACAGGCTGCCGAAGATGCCCTGCGATTCCTCCTCGGGCGCCGCGGTGAAATACAGCTTGTCGGTGGCGCCGAGGCTCGCGCCATTGCCGAAGATGATGTCCCACAGGCCCTCGATCTCGACCGGCGCGCCCTGGTCGTCGCGCAGGAAGGCGCGGAATTCGAGCGTGTCGATGTCGAGGCCGAGGATGCGCCCGTCGCCGAAATTGCCGACCAGCAGCGCGCCATCAAGGTCGCCCCACTCGTCCGGTGCCAGGGCCACGCCCCAGGGCGCGTTGAAATGCCCGTCGCCATCGCTGGCCGCGATGAAGGTGCCGTCCAGGGCGTACTTCACGATGTAGCCGTCGGTCGAATCCTCCTCGCCCTCGGCCGCATTGGCGACCTTGGCATAGGCGACGATCAGCACTTCCTCGCCGCGCGTCGCGTCGGTCACGCGCTCGATGTTGAAGGGGGCGTAGTCGTCCGCGTCGCGCGCGCCGGGCGCGGTGTGGACGAAGCTGGTGGTGGAGACGCGATCCCAGTCGGCGTCGTAGACCTCGATCATGTTCTGCGAGAAATTCGCGGCATAGAGCAGGTTGCCGCTGCCGGTCTCCGCGCTGACCGTGACGCCCTTGTAGATCGCCCCGGTCGCCGAATTGTCGACGACGACGGTGAAGGCATCCATGCGCTGGGCGGGGGTCGATCCGGTCTCGCCCCAGGCGGCGATGGTGCCGTCCTCGCTGACCGTGATGAATCGCGACGGCGCGGTGATGGCGAGGCCCGTGAGGCTGGTGCCGGCCACCATGAAGTCGGTGGCGCTGCCGCTGAACACCTGGCCGGTCGGGTTGGAGGGCGGCATCGAGGTGTCGGGCGTCGGGTTGGCGGCCGGCAGGGGCAGGCCGTCGCGCGTCGGCGGGGTGATGTCGATCGCGACGTCGGGGCCCGGGGCGCCGGGGACGCCGAGCACCGAGAGGCCGTCCTGCGTGAAGCCGACAGTGGGCGAGTCGCCGACATAGAGCGTGACGCGCGCCGTGTCGGTATTGGCGATCCACCAATGCCCGCCGGCGCCGGCCGGGCGGATCGCCGTTCCCCAGGGATTGATGAAGGCCGGGTCGAGCAGCAGGGCGCCGTCCTCGCCGCGGCTGCTGATCAGGTTGTCCTGTCCGAAGGCGGTGGCTGCGATGGTCATGGCGCTCGTTCTCCAACCCGGGAGTGCCATGATAACGATAATGCGAATCATTCGCAAATTTCGCCAGGCGGCGCGCCGCTACCTTGCCATCGGGCCCGGCGGGGGGAGGCGCAGGACTTCGCTCACCCGTTCCTCGCCTTCATGTGCCACGAGTTCGAGCCGCCCCTGCGCCGGGCACATCACCGCCGCCAGCCGCGTGCCGTGGTTCAGCAGCGGCGGCGCCAGCCAGGCGAAGCCATCGGGCACCACGCCGTGCGACACCAGTTCGGCCATGCGGGCCATCCGCGATTCGCTCTCGCGCCAGCGCGCCGCACCGGGCAACCCCACCGAGGCCCAGTGATTCGCCGCGGCCAGGCCGGGGCCATGGCGCAGCGCCGCGCGGTCGCGCGCGCGTTCGACCACGGCGGCCTCGCCCGGTCGCGTGCCGGCGATGGTGAAGGTCACGGCCGCGGCCACCGGGGTATCGCGCAGCAGCGCCAGCGCCGCGGCATAGTCCGGCGCGGTGTCGCAGGCGATCCGCAGGAGATGCGCCGGCGGCAGCGCGCGGCTGCGCCAGGTGGCGGGGCGCGAGGCGACCCAATCCGCCAGCAGCCCGGTGGTGCGCCAGCCGCGACGGCGGGCCGACGCGCCCAACCGCGTCAGCGGCAGCGGCGGCTGGTTGATGGCGATGGCGAAGCGCCCCGGTGCCAGCGCGGTGATGGCGCCGGCCAGCCCCGGCCAGCCGATGTTCAGCCAGTCGCCCGCCGGGCCGGCCTGGCGGATGACGCAGAGCGCATCGCCCAGCCCGGCCAGGCTGCCCCAGTCCAGCACGCGCAGCAGCGTGGGGTTGGGCGCGTCCAGCACGCCGCTGGTGCAGCCCCATTCGAAGGACAGGTTCAGCAGATGCGCGCCGCGCCCCGGCACCACCGCCGCGACGGCGGCGACTTCCTGCGCCAGGGGCGAGGCGTTGCGCGCCAGCCAGCGGCGCGACAGCGCATCGCCGATGGCCACGCCCGGCGCGCCGTAGTGGTGGCGCGCGTGGCGCAGGATGGCGGCCGTCTCCGCCGCCCGTTCCGCCGCGGCGACAGCGGACGGATGGCCGGCCCCGCGCGCATCCACGACCGGGATGCGCCGCAGCGCCATGGCGCTGCTACAGCCGCACGCCCGAGGTGGTGAAGGCGGTCTCCGCGGTGCGCTGCACCCTGGTGTCGAGCACGAAGGCGGCGCCCGCGGCGATGGCGATCGCGAAGCAGATCCCTGCGATGATGGCCTTCATGGCGGCGTCTCCCTCGATCCTGCCCGTGGCGTGTCTATGGCGGCGGCCGGGGTGGTTTGCAACATCGGCAGCAGCGCCTCGGCGGCCAGCAGGTCCTCGGGCGCATTGGCGTTGAAGAAGGGGTCGACGGGCTGGTTGGGCCAGTCGGCATGGGCGCAGCCATGCAGGGCGGTCCAGCGGTCGATCTTGCGTTCGCCCGACAGCATCGCGCCGCGCAGCGCGTCGCGCAGCGCGACCGGCCACAGCCCGATCGGCGGATGCGCCTGGCCGCCGGAGCGCGCGCAGGCGAGCGGCACCCCCTGCGCGGCGCGCGCGGCGTGCAGGCGGTCGACCAGGTCGGCCGGGATGAAGGGGGAATCGCCGGGCACCGAGGCCACCCAGGCCAGCTCCGGCCGATGCGCTGCCGCCCAGTCGAGCGCGGCCAGGATGCCCGCCAGCGGCCCCGGATGGTCGGGCAGCCCGTCCGCCACCACCGGCAGCGCCTGCGCGGCGAAGCGCGCCGGGTCGCCATTCGCGTTCAGGACCACGGCGCCGACCTGCGGTGCGATGCGCGCCAGCACGTGGTCGAGCATCGGCACGCCGCCCAGCCGGCGCAGCGGCTTGTCGCCGCCGCCCATGCGCCGCGCCAGGCCGCCGGCCAGCACCACGCCGAGGGTGTCAGCCCGCATCGGACGCCGTCATGGCCTCGGCGCTGTTCTTGCGCCAGTGCTTCGCGGATTCCTCGGGCACGTAATCCAGGTCGGCGTCGAAGACGATGCGGTCCTGGCCGGCCAGCGCGACGAAGCGCTTGCCCTTGCAGCGGCCGATCAGCGTGAGGCCGGCCTCGCGCGCGAGTTCCACGCCCCAGGCGGTGAAGCCGGATCGCGAGACCAGGATGGGGATGCCCATGCGGACGGTCTTGATGACCATCTCGGAGGTCAGGCGGCCGGTGGTGTAGAAGATCTTGTCGTCGGGGGTTTCGCGTTCCCGGAACATCCAGCCGGCGATCTTGTCGACCGCGTTGTGGCGGCCGACATCCTCCATGTAGACGATCGGTTCGTCGCGCAGGCACAGCGCGCAGCCATGGATGGCGCCGGCTTCCAGGTACAGCGTGGGCAGCGTGTTGATCCGGTGCAGCAGGCGGTACAGCCAGGATGTGCGCAGTTCCGCGCGCGCCAGGCGCACCTGCGCGAAGCCTTCCATCAGGTCGCCGAAGGCCGTGCCCTGCGCGCAGCCGGAGGTCAGCGTCTTCTTGCGCAGCTTCTCCTCGAAGTCGGTGCGCTCGGGCGTGCGGACGATGACCACGCCGAGGTCGTCGTCGTAGTCCACGCCGGTCACCACCGCATCCGGCTTCAGCATGCCCTGGTTCAGCAGGTAGCCGAGCGCGAGGTCCTCGGGCCGGTCGAGGATGGTCATCATCGTCACGATCTCCTGCCCGTTCAGGAACAGGGTGAGCGGGCGTTCGACGGTGACGGAGGTCTCGATCGGCTGGCCGGTGTGGTCGATCCCGGCGACGCGGCGCGTCAGCCGCGGGTCGGTCGGGTCGGGCTGGACGCGGAGCGTGTCGGGCATGGGCGGAAGATGGGCGGGGACGGGCGCGCCGGCAACCGAGCCTGCCAGCACGCCGCCTCGGCACTTTAGGATTTTAGGATTTTAGGATTTTGGCGCGGATCGCGACCGGACGGGCTCGCCCGATCGGCGAGCCGATGCGCCTGCCCGCGCGGGCGCTGCGGCGGGCAGCGGCGAGCGGACGCCGCCGCGGGCAGCCCGGAACGGATCGGCGGCGGATGCCGGCGCCAGGGTGACGCGACGTCATCGCCCTGGCCTGGGCCGCCGGGCGGACACACTTCCCCCTTGGTGTTAGGAACATAACAGGAACTTTTGCCGCTGTCCAGCATGGCGTCGGGCCGCGCCGCGTGCGGCGGGGGGCTCAGCCCGCGGCCAGCAGGATGCCCCGCCCGGCATAGCCGCGGGCGAAACGGTCCAGCCGCACGCGCGCATCGCGCTGCGACGCGGCGCTGTCGCCCGACGGGTTGTGCAGCCGCAGCGCGCCATCCTGCACGCCGAAGACCAGCACCAGGTGCCCGCCGCGCGCCGGCGGGTCGCGGTCCGGCCAGCGGATCGCCGGATGGACCGAGGCGATGAACAGCCCCCCATCCGCCACCAGCGCCGGGATGTCCTGTGCCGGCACATCCACCCGCACCTCGGCGGCGATGCCGTGCGCCTCGCGCAGCCAGGCCACGGTGGGCGCGTAGATCAGCCCGCGGATGCCGCCATCCGGCTGCAGCACGTAGCCGCCGCGATACGTGAGCTCCCGCGCCAGGTCGAAGGCGCGCGGCGGGGCGATGCCGCGCGCGGCCAGCGCCATGCGCAGGCAGGCCACGCCGCACAGATGGTCCGCCCAGCGCGCGTAGTCGGCGGCGCCGGCGGCGCCGGAGCGCGGCCAGAGCGGATCATCCTGCGCCGCCAGCGCGCCCGAGAGGATGTCGCCGATGCGATGCGCGGACTCCCACTGGCCGTAGAATGGCGGGATCACCGCTTGCCTTGCGCCCGCCCGCGCGCCCACACGTCGTCCGGCGGCGACCAGTTGGTGGTATCGCGCAATTCGCGCGCCAGGCCCTCGGCCATCGCCTCGAAGATCGCGCGGCCCTTCTCGGCGGTCGCGGCGCGCGCATCGCCGCGCACGCCGGTGACCGGCGCGCGTTCGCTGAACGACCAGAAGCGCGAGGACACCTGCTGCCCGGCATCGAAATTCCCGGGCGAGACGGAATTCGCGATCTCCTCCTGGCGCACCTGCGACGGGTCGAGGTGCAGCCACAGGCTCGTCTCGGCCTCGCAGGCGTGGTGCATGGCCTTCTGCGCGGTGAGCGCGGCGGCGATGGCCGCGGGTGCCACCTTGGTGACCGTCGTGGTCAGCACCGGGATGCCGAATTCATGCGCCAGTTCGCGCGCGCTCACCGCCAGCGGGTCGATGTTGCCGCCATGGCTGTTGAACAGCATGACGCGCGAGAAGCCATCCGCCAGCAGGGACTTCACGATGCAGCGCAGCACCGCGGCGAAGGTCGCGTAGTCCAGGCTGATCGTGCCGCCGAAGGGGAAGTGGTGCTCGGACAGGCCGAGCCACATCGGCGGCGTGACCACCGCCGGCAGGTCTTCGCACAGCTCCGCCGCGCGGACGGACACCGCATGGCCGATGAAGCTGTCGGTCCAGACCGGCAGGTGCGGGCCGTGCTGTTCGAGGCTCGCGACCGGCACCACCACCACGGCGTTGCGGTCCGCCAGCGCGCGCAGCTGCGGCGCGGTCAGGCGTTCCCAGCGGGTTTCGGTCATCGCGTATCCTTCCGATGGCATCCGCGCTCAGCCGCGGGCCGTTGTGCCCGCGCTCGTGCGGGGCCGATTGCTTACGCGCTCACGCGCGGCCCGTGGGGTCCGCGCTCCGGCGCGGCCTGCGGCGTCCGCGTTCAGGCGCGAACCGTGGCGTCGGCGCGCCGGCGCGGACCATCGCAGCTGCGCTCACGCGCGGCCCATCGCCTCCGCGCTCATGCGCGGCCCATGGCATAGAATTCGTCGTTCGGGCGCAGGCTGGTGACATTGGCCAGGCGGTTCGACATGCCGAAGAAGGCGGCGATGGCGGCGATGTCCCAGATGGCTTCGTCGTCGAAGCCGGCGGCGCGCAGGGCGTCGTGGTCGGCGTCGTTCACCTCGTTGGCGCGCAGCGTCACCTTGATGGCGAAATCCAGCATCGCCTTCTGCTTGTCGGTGATGTCGGCCTTGCGCCAATTGGCCGCGACCTGATCGGCGATCAGCGGGTTCCTGGCGCGGATGCGCAGGATCGCGCCATGCGCCACCACGCAATACTGGCACTGGTTCAGCGCGGAGACGGCGACGACGATCATCTCGCGCTCGGCCTTGGTGATGCCTTCGGACTTGTCCATCAGCGTGTCGTGATAGGCCATGAAGGCGCGGAATTCGGCCGGGCGATGGGCCAGCATCAGGAAGACGTTCGGGATGAAGCCGGATTTCTGCTGCACCGTCAGGATGCGATCCCGGATGTCGTCCGGCAGGCTGGCGATGTCGGGGATGGGGGTGCGGGCGATCGGCTTTGTCATGGCGTGTCCTCGCGGAGTGCGCGGACCATGCGGCCGGTCGGGCGGATCAGTCCAGCCCCAGCAGCCCGCGCGCATAGTCGCGCGCCTCGAAGGGGCGCAAATCCTCGGCCTTCTCGCCGACGCCGACCACATGCACCGGCAGCGCGAATTCCTGCGCCAGCGCCACCACCACGCCGCCCTTGGCGGAGCCATCCAGCTTGGTCACCGCCAGGCCGGTGACGTCGACCATTTCCTTGAACACCTTCACCTGCTGCACGGCGTTCTGGCCGGTGGTGGCATCCAGCACCAGCAGCACCGAATGCGGCGCGGTGTCGTCCACGCGGCGGATGATGCGGACGACCTTTCGGAGTTCCTCCATCAGCGCGGATTTGTTGTGCAGGCGGCCGGCGGTGTCGACCAGCAGGACGTCGAGGCCCTCGGTGCGCGCGGTGGTGAGTGCGTCGAAGGCCAGGCCCGCGGCGTCGGCGCCGGGCTTGGCGGGGGGGAAGAAGCGCGCGCCGGTGCGATCGGCCCAGACCTGGAGCTGCTCGACCGCGGCGGCGCGGAAGGTGTCGCCGGCAACCATGCCGGCGCGCAGCCCCTGGTCGCGATACTGGCGGGCGAGCTTGGCGATGGTGGTGGTCTTGCCGGTGCCGTTCACGCCGACCACCAGCACGACATGCGGGGCGCGCGCGCGTTCGATCAGCAGCGGCGTGGCGACGGGCGTGAGGATCGCGGCGATTTCCTCGGCCAGCGTCGCCTTCACCTCCTCGTCGGTGACTTCGCGGCCGAAGCGGGTGCGGCGGAAGGCCTCGACGATCCGGCCTGACGCCGCAACGCCGAGGTCGGCGGCGATCAGCGTTTCCTCGAGCTCCTCCAGCGCGGCATCGTCCAGCTTGCGCTTGGTGAAGACCGCCGTGACGCTCTCGGTGAGCTTCGCCGTCGAGCGCGACAACCCGGCCTTGAGGCGCGAGAACCAGCCCTGGCGGGCTGGTTCCTCGGCGATGGCCGGCGGGGCTTCGAGGGGCGGAAGCTGCGCGGGGGGCGGCAGTTCCACCGGCGGGGCGTCGGCGGGCGGGTCCCGGTCGGGCGGCGGGGATTCCGCCGGGCGATCGGGGGTCGGGTCCTCGATCGGCGGCGGCGGTGCGGCGGGGGGTTCCGGCGGGCGCGCGGGCGCCTCCGGCGGCGGGGGCGTGTCGTCGCGCTGCGGTTCGGGCGGCGGGCCGGGCTGGGCGGGGTCGCTGCCGCGCAGGCGGGACCAGAGTGCGCGCAACGCCATCAGGCGGCCTCAGCCAGCAGCGTGTCGGCGGCGGCGGCGGTCACGCGCAGGCGGCGGATCTCGCCGGGCGCGGCGGTGCCGCTGGCCAGGCGCAGCGGCGCGAAATGCTGCGTGTGGCCACGGTCGGGGTGTTCGAAGAGCACGTCTTCCTCCTGGCCGATGCGCGCGGTGAACAGCCGCGCGGCTGCCTGCGCCCCGGCCATGCGCAGGCGCGCGGCCCTTTCGCGGCGGACCGGCACCGGCAGCTGCGGCATGCGGGCCGCGGGCGTATCGGGACGTTCGGAATAGGGGAACACATGCAGGAAGGAGAGGTTGCACGCCTCGACCAGGGAGAGGGTGTCGGCGAAGTGGGAGTCCGTCTCGGTCGGGAAGCCGGCGATGAGGTCGGCGCCGAAGACGATGCCCGGGCGCAGGCGGCGGGCGCGCTCGGCGAGCGCGATGGCGTCGGCGCGCAGGTGCCGGCGCTTCATGCGCTTGAGGATCAGGTCGGAGCCGTGCTGGAGCGAGAGATGCAGGTGCGGCATCAGCCGCGGTTCCTCGGCGATCAGGCGCCAGAGGTCGTCATCGACTTCGACCGGGTCCAGCGAGGACAGCCGCAGCCGCGGCAATTCCGGCACCAGCGCCAGCAGGCGGCGCACCATCTGGCCGAGAGCCGGCTTCCCCGGCAGGTCGGGGCCGTAGGAGGTGATGTCCACGCCGGTCAGCACCACTTCGCGGTATCCGGCGGCCACCAGCGCGCGCACCTGTTCGACGATGACGCCGATCGGCACGGATCGCGACGGGCCGCGGCCGAAGGGGATGACGCAGAAGGTGCAGCGGTGGTCGCAGCCCTGCTGGACCTGCACGAAGGCGCGGGCGCGGCCGGCGAATTCGGTGACGAGATGCGCCGCCGTTTCGGTCGCGGCCATGATGTCGCTGACCGGGGCGGGGGGCGCGTCGAGGCCCGCCCAGGTCTCCGGCTTGAGCTTGTCGGCATTGCCGATGACGCGATCGACGCCGGGGATGGCGGACCACGTCTCGGGTGCGATCTGCGCGGCGCAGCCGGTGACGATGATGCGCGCGCCGGGGTTGTCGCGATGCGCCTTCCGGATGGCCTGGCGGGCCTGGCGCTCGGCCTCGGCGGTGACGGCGCAGGTGTTGACCACGATGGCGCCGGCGTGGCCGGCCTTCGCCACCAGGTCGCGCATCGCCTCGGATTCATAGGTGTTCAGCCGGCAGCCGAAGGTCAGCACCTCGACACTCATGGCGCGTAGGCGTCCAGGTCCAGCGTGCCGGTGAAGGCGGTGGCGACCGGGCCGGTCATCAGGACATGGCCGTCGGCCTCGCGCCATTCCAGCAGCAGGTCGCCGCCGGGCATGGTGATGGTGGCGCGCCGGCCGGTCAGCCCGCGGCGCGCGGCGTTGACGATGGTGGCGCAGGCGCCCGACCCGCAGGCCAATGTCATGCCCGCGCCGCGTTCCCACATGACCAGGCGGATGTGGTCGGGCGAGAGCACCTGCGCGAAGCCGATATTCGCGCGGTCTGGGAAGATGGGGGCGTTTTCCAGCGCGGGGCCAAGTGTCGCGACGTCGATCGCGTCCAGGTCCGGCACGAAGAAGGTCGCGTGCGGATTGCCCATGGAGCAGGCGGCGGGATCGCTCACCGGGCCGAGGGCGAGGGGCACATGCAGCGTGTCGGCCTCCTGCGCCAGCGGCACGTCGTTCCAGCGCAGCCGCGCCGGGCCCATGTCGGCGCGCCATAGCCCGCCGGGCAGGCGTTCCACCGGCAGGTCGCCAGCGATGGTGCGCACCACCACGCGGTCGGCGCCGCGTTCGTCCGCCACCAGGGAGGCGATGCAGCGCGTGGCATTGCCGCAGGCGCCGGCCTCGGAGCCATCCGGGTTGCGGATGCGCATGAACACGTCCGCGCCGGCGGGTGGCGGTTCCAGCACGATGAACTGGTCGCAGCCGATCCCGAAGCGGCGGTCCGCGATGGCGGCGGCGCGGGCCGGCGTGATGGGCAGCGCATGCGCGCGCGCATCCAGCACGACGAAGTCGTTGCCCAGGCCGTGCATCTTGCGGAACGGGAGCATTCTGGCAGCGCATATAGAACGCGCGGGGCGTCGCCGGAACCCGTGGCGCGCGCGGGGCTGCCCGGCACGGCAGGACGTGGCTGCGCCAGGCGCGCCGGTTTGGCATGCTGGGCGGATGGAGGCGGTGTCGCCTCGCCGGAACATGCCAGATGAACGCCATCGCCTGCCGCGTGCTTGCCCTGCTGGTCGCCGCCAGTCCGGCCCTCGCCCAAGCGCCGACGCCTGCGGAGGCGGCGGTGCTCCAGCGCGCCCGCGCCTTCATCGCGCAGGGCGATTGCCCGGCGGCGACCGCGCGCCCGGCGGCGCCGCCCGCGGTATTCACCGACGCGACGGTGCGCGAGGCGACCTATCACCGCATCCTGGTCGAGGGCTGCGGCCGGCGGTCGCAGCGGAACTACCTGGCGTTGGTGCTGCCGGACGGGAGCGGGCGGCTGGTCGAGACGCTGGCCGGCACCACCGTGACCGACCCCGTGCTGCAGCGCGATGCCATGCAGGCCGCGGTGGCGGCCGCGCGCGTCGCGGCGCCGAATTGCCCGCAGGTCCGGCCCGGCTCCGCCGATCTCGAGGGCACCGACAGCGAGCCGACCGCGACCCGGCGCACCCGGCCCTGGGCCGAGACCTGGGTCTTCGAGGCCTGCGGCGCGCTGGTGGCGGTGCCGATGCGCTTCACGCCCAGCGCCGCCGGGGGCACCGGCTTCACGGCGTCCGGCGGGCGGCGGTTGAACTGAGCGGGCGCGGGCGCCGCCCCTCAGCCGTTCAGCAGCCGGTCGATCTCGGCCTGCGCCAGGTCCGGGCCGGCCAGCGCCGGTTCCGCGACGGTGGGCGCGTGGCCGACCACTTCGAGCTTCGGCGTGTCGGTCGGCGTGCCGCCGGGCATCAGGCCTTCCAGCATGGTTTCCACCTGCTGGAGCTGCTTGATGGCGCGGCGGATGCGCTGGCCGGTCAGGTCCTGGAAGGAGCAGGCCTGGAAGATGGTGGCGACGCGGTCGTTCAGCGCGGCGATGGAGTCCGCATCCCGGCCGCCCTTGTCGAGCCAGGTCTGGATGGCCTCGGCGGCTTCCATGATGGTGTCGGCGGCGGCCTCGGTGGCCTGCACCACGGCTTCCAGTTCCAGGCCGGAATTGCGGGCGCCGGAGACCGGGATGGCGATCAGGCGCGCGATCTGGGTGTGCACCTCGGTGATGCGGGCGGTGATGGCGTCCTCGCTCATGCCCATGAGCTGGACGGAGGCGGCGACCTCGGCGCTGAGTTCGGCGATGCGGCGGTCCATGAAGGCCCGCAGCGATGCGAAATGGGGCGCGAGCGCCTGGTCGAGGGCCTCGTCGGGCCGGTCGGTGACGGTCTGCAAGGGAGGGCGGCCTTCTGTCCGGTCGGCGATCGGCGCAGGTAACACCAGCAGGGATGAAGGCTCCGTTGCGATCGGCGGGCCTTGCGGTGGGGGCAGGGCGCCGCTATACGCCCGCCTCCCGCGTCGTGGCCCCATGGACATGCCCGGCCGGGAGAACGCGTCCCCGTCGCATGGTGCGATGGCCAGGGACGCCCCGACCCCACAGGAGGGCCAAATGTCCAAGATGAAGACGAAGTCGAGCGTGAAGAAGCGCTTCCGACTGACCGCGACCGGCAAGGTCAAGGCCGGCGCTGGCAACAAGCGCCACATGCTGACCGCCAAGACCACCAAGATGAAGCGCCAGAACCGCGGCATGTACGTCCTGGACAAGCAGGACGGCGATACCGTGAAGCAGTGGCTGCCCTATGGGCTGGACCGGTAAGGGAGGGGACGCACCATGGCTCGTGTCAAGCGCGGCGTCACCAAGCACGCCCGTCACAAGAAGGTCCTCAAGCTCGCCGAGGGCTATGTCGGCCGGTCCGGCACCGCCTATCGCCCCGCGCTCGAGCGGGTCGAGAAGGCGCTGCAATACGCCTACCGCGACCGCCGCAACAAGAAGCGCGAGTTCCGCGGCCTGTGGATCCAGCGCATCAACGCGGCGGTGCGCGAGCACGGCCTGACCTATTCCCGCTTCATGGCCGGCATCAAGGCGGCGGGGATCGAGATGGACCGCAAGGTGATGGCCGCACTCGCCTTCGACGAACCGGCGGCCTTCGCGGCGCTGGTCGAGCAGGCGAAGGCGAAGATCGCCTGAGGCCGTTCGGCGCGGGGGTTCCCCTGCGCCGGTTCAGCGTTTAGCAGAGGGCCGCTTCCCGGCGACGGGGCGCGGCCCTTTTGCGTGTTCCGGACATGGTGCCAATGACCGACGACCTCGCTTCCCTGCAGGCCGAGACCGAGGCCGCCCTTGCTGCCGCCACCGACCTGCGCGCGCTCGATGCCGTGCGCGTGGGCGTGCTCGGCAAGTCCGGCAGCCTGTCCGCGCTGCTCAAGGGCCTGGGCGCGGTGCCCGCCGAGAGCCGCAAGGAGCGCGGCGCCGCGCTGAACCGGCTGAAGGGCGCGATCGAGGCCGCGCTGGATGCTCGCCGCGTGGTGCTCGATGCCGCGGCGCTGGATGCGCGCCTGGCGGCCGAACGGATGGATGTCACCCTGCCGCCGCGCCCCTTCGCCGCCGGCACCGCCGCCGAGGGCGGCATCCACCCGATCGCGCGCACCATGGAGGAACTGACCGCCCTGTTCGGCGCCATGGGCTTCGCCGTGGCCGAAGGGCCGGACATCGAGGGCGACTGGTTCAATTTCGGCGCGCTCAACATCCCCGACCATCATCCGGCGCGGCAGGACCACGACACCTTCTACCTGCCGGAAGTGAACGGGCGGCGGCCGGTGCTGCGCACGCATACCAGCCCCGTGCAGATCCGCACGATGATGTCGCAGGAACCCCCGATCCGCGTGATCGTGCCCGGCCGCACCTATCGCGCCGACCATGACGCGACCCATTCGCCGATGTTCCACCAGGTCGAGGGGCTGGTGATCGACCGCGGCATCACGCTGGGTCACCTCAAGGGCTGCCTGATCGATTTCCTGCGCGCCTTCTTCGACATCTCCGACCTGCCGGTGCGCTTCCGGTCGTCCTATTTCCCGTTCACCGAGCCCTCCATGGAGGTCGATATCGGCTGGTCGAGGAAGACCGGCGAACTGGGCAAGGGCGGCGACTGGCTGGAGATCCTGGGCAGCGGCATGGTGCACCCGAAGGTGCTGGCCAATTGCGGCATCGACCCGCGCGAATGGCAGGGCTTCGCCTTCGGCATGGGGATCGAGCGCATCACCATGCTCAAGCACGGCATTCCCGATTTGCGGCCCTTCTACGAGGCCGATATCCGCTGGCTGCGCCACTACGCGGCCGATCCGCTGGCGCCGGCCACGCTGCACGAGGGGGTGTGAGATGGTTTTTGCTATGCCCTCAAACGCCGGGCGCCGCCTCCGGCGGCTTGGCTTCGCCGCGGCGCGGTCGCGCCTGCGGGTGAAGGCGAGTGGGCGGCGGCGGCCGCTGTGCGGCCGCATCCTCGCAGCGCGGAGCTGATCCTGTGAAGTTTTCTCTGTCCTGGCTGCGCGACCACCTCGACACCACGGCCGGCGTCGATGAGATCGCGCGCACGCTGAACGCCATCGGCCTCGAGGTCGAAGGCATCGAGGATCGCGGCGCCGCACTCGCCTCCTTCCGCATCGCGCGCGTGATCGAGGCGGTGCAGCACCCCAATGCCGACCGGCTGCGCCAGCTGCGCGTGGATGTGGGCGATGGCGTCGAGCGTTCGGTCGTGTGCGGCGCGCCCAATGCGCGCACCGGCATGATCGGTGTTGCGGCGCTTCCCGGCGCCTTCATCCCCGGCACCGGCATCACGCTGAAGGCGGGCGAGATCCGCGGCGTAAAGTCCGAAGCGATGATGCTGTCGTCGCGCGAGATGGGGCTCGGCGACGACCATTCCGGGATCGTGGATCTGCCGGCGGATGCGCCGATCGGCGCATCCTACGTGACCTGGGCGGGCATGGATGATCCGGTCATCGAGATCGGCGTGACGCCCAACCGCGGCGATGCGCTGTCGGTGCGCGGCATCGCGCGGGATTTGGCGGCGGCGGGGCTGGGGGCGCTGAAGCCGTGGTCGGCGCCATCCGTGCCCGCGGCCTACAAGTCGCCGCTGAACTGGAAGATCGAGGACCCGCGCGCCTGCCTGTTCGCGCTCGGCCGTGCGGTGCGCGGCGTGAAGAACGGGCCGAGCCCGAAGTGGCTGCAGGACCGCCTGGTCGCGATCGGCCTGCGCCCGATCAGCACGCTGGTCGACATCACCAACTACTTCACCTTCGACATCGGCCGCCCGCTGCATGTCTTCGACGTGGCGAAGGTGAAGGGCACGAACCTGGTCATGCGCATGGCGCGGGACGGCGAGACGCTGGCCGCGCTGAACGGCAAGACCTATGCGCTGACGTCCGAGGATGGCGTGATCGCCGATGCCGGCGGCGCCGAGGCCCTGGGTGGCGTGATCGGCGGCGCGCCGTCGGGCTGCGACGAGACGACGACGGAGTGTTTCATCGAATGCGCGCTGTTCGACCCGGTGCGGATCGCGCTGTCGGGCCGCCGGCATGATGTGCGGACAGATGCGCGGGCGCGCTTCGAACGCGGGCTTGATCCCGCGCTGCTGCCCGATGCGCTGGAAGCGGCGACGCGCATGATCCTCGAGCTGTGCGGCGGCGAGGCGAGCGAGGTCTCGATGGCCGGCGCCGAACCGGCTTGGCAGCGGAACGCCACGCTGCGCTTCGACCGCGTGCGCGATTATGGCGGGCTGGACTTGCCGGCGGATGAGTCGGTGGCGCGGCTGGAGCGCCTCGGCTTCGCGGTGCGTTCGCGCGATGCGGCGCGCGTGACCGTCGCCGTGCCGTCCTGGCGCAATGACGTGGCGGGCGACCTGTCGGCCTATCGGGCCGGCGGCGGCATGCTGGCGCAGTTCGAGGGGCTGGACCCGGCGCGCGCCGCCAAGGCCGCCGAGGGCCAGGCGGTGATCGAACCGGAATGCGACCTGGTGGAGGAAGTGCTGCGGCTGGGTGGGCTTGATGCCGTGCCGGCGGTGTCGCTGCCGGCGCTGGCGGTGATCCCGCCGCCGGCCTTCACGGCCAGGCAGGCGCGCGCGGCGCTGGCGCGGCGCGTGCTGGCGGCGCGCGGGATGCAGGAAGCCGTGACCTTCGCCTTCATGGAGGCGAAGACGGCCGCGCTGTTCGGCGCCACGCCCGAGGCGCTGCGGTTGGTCAACCCGATCGCGGCGGACCTGGATCAGATGCGGCCCACACCGGTCGCCTCGCTGCTGCTGGCGGCGCAGCGCAATGCGGCGCGCGGGTTTGCGGATGTGGCGCTGCACGAACTCGGCGCGGCGTATCGCGATGTCACGCCCGACGGCCAGGCCGCGGTCGCCGCCGGCGTGCGGCATGGCGCCACGGCGCGGCATTGGGCGGAAGCCGCGCGCGGCGTCGATGCGATGGACGCGAAGGGCGATGCGCTGGCGGTGCTGGTCGCGCTGGGCGTGCCCATGGCGGCCTTGCAGGTCACGACCGACGCGCCGGTCTTCTACCACCCGGGGCGTTCGGGCGTGGTGCGGCAGGGACCGAAGATCGTGCTGGCGACCTTCGGGGAGGTGCATCCGAGCGTGCTGGCCGCGCTCGACCTGCCCGGCCCGGCGGTGGCCTTCGAGGTGTTCCTCGATGCCGTGCCGGAGCCCAAGCGGCGCAAGAAGGGCGCGCCCGACCTGCCATCCTTCCAGCCGCTGCGGCGCGACTTCGCCTTCATCGTGCCGGATGGCGTGGCCGCCGATGCGCTGCTGCGCGCCGCGCGTGGGGCCGACAAGGCGCTGGTGACGGATGTCGCGCTGTTCGACGTCTATCGCGGCAAGGGCGTGCCGGAGGGGTCGACGTCGCTGGCCATCCAGGTGACGATCCAGCCGCGCGAGGCGACGCTGACCGACGTGCAGATCGAAGCCGTGGCCGACCGGATCGTGGCCGCCGTGGCCAAGGCGACGGGCGCCACGCTGCGGGCATGAGCGCGCCCGCGGGCAGCAAGCGCCGCAACATGGCGCTGCTGGCCGCGGCGATCGTGCTGGTGCTGTCGGTGTGGTTCGCCGGCACGGTGGCGGTGCCGTCATTGATCGCGCAAGGCCTGGTCACGCCGGGGCGCGCGGCTTGGCTGACGGCCTGCGTGCAACTGGGCTTCGTGGTCGGCACGCTGGTCAGCGCGGTGCTGTCGCTGGCGGATCGCGCGGATGCGCGCCGGCTGTTCCTCGGCTGCGCGGTGCTGGCCGGTGCGGCGACGCTGGCGCAGGTGCTGGTGGCGCCGGCGGGGGGCGCGGCGCTGGCGCTGCGCTTCGTGGCGGGTGCGGCGATGGCGGGCGTCTATCCGGTCGGGATGAAGCTGGCGGCGTCCTGGGCGAAGGGGGACCTGGGGCTGCTGATCGGCATCGTGGTGGGGGCGGTGACGCTGGGCTCGGCGCTGCCGCACCTGTTGCCGGGGCTGGCTGGGTCGGTCGATTGGCGCGTGGCCTATGCGGGGGCGGGGGTGCTGGCGTTGCTGGGCGGGGTGCTGGTGCTGCCGTTCCGGGCCGGGCCGCTGCTGGGTGCGCGGCCGCCGTTCCGACCGGCGCAGATGCTGGAGGCGTGGCGCCACCGCGGGCTGCGGCTCGCGAATATCGGCTACCTCGGGCACATGTGGGAGCTCTATGCCATGTGGGCCTGGATCGGGGTGTTCCTGGCCGGCGTGCTCGGCAGCCCGGATGTGGGCGGCTGGGTGTTCGGCGTGGTGGCGGCGGGGGCGGCGGGCTGCGTGCTGGCGGGGCTGCTGGCGGATCGGTGGAACCGCGCGCGCGTGGCGGCGCTGTGCATGGTGGTGTCGGGCGGCTGCGCGCTGCTCATCGGCCCGGTGTCCGCCTGGCCGGTGCTGGCGCTGGGCCTGGCGTTCGTCTGGGGTTTCGCGGTGGTGGCGGATAGCGCGCAGTTCTCGGCCTGCGTGGTGGGGCTTTCGCCACCCGATTACGTCGGCACGATGCTGACGGTGCAGACCTCGATGGGGTTCCTGCTGACGGCGGTGATGATCGGCGTGCTGCCGTGGGTCATGGGGGCGCTGGGGGTGGGCGTGGCGTTTGCGCTGCTGGGCATCGGACCGTTGATCGGCGCCATCGCCATGTGGCGGCTGGCGCCGATGCTGGATCGCGCACGGTAGGTCGGCGGAGTCAGCGGCGCGCGGCGCGGCGGGCGGCCGGCGGCGGCTCGGCCAGGAACTCCGCCAGCGCGCGGCTGTCGCGGATCACGCTTTCGCCGGCGGCGACCAGCGCATCGACATCCTCGGCCGGCAGGGTCAGGCCCGTCGGCACGCGGCGCAGGCGGTCGCGCAGCGCGGGGTCGCGCACATCGGCCAGCGAGACATGCACCAGGCGGCCTGCCACATCGTCGCAGCGGTGGCCGTCGATGACCGGCGCATGGGCGCAGCGATTGGCGCGCTGGCGGTCCACCATGCGCTCGACCTCGACCGCTGTGACGGCCAGGGTCTCGAGGTTGTAGTTGTCGATCTGCCCGCCCGAGACGGCATCGAGGATCTGGATCACCCCGTTCACCATGCGCTGGCGCGACAGCGCGGGGTCGGTGGCGGATTGCCCGTCCACGCTGATCATGAGCATGCGGCGCACCGGCAGCATGGCGGCGGCGAAGCGCGGTTCATCGACACCGCCCAGCAGTGCGAAGTTCACCGTCACGCGCAAGGCCAGGTTGTCGGAGATGCCGCCATCGAGCAGGTGCAGCCAGGGCGTGCGCTCGCGGTCGGCCATGCGGGCGACCACCTCGATCACGCGGCGGCGGTTGAATTCGGCCAGCATCGGCATGGTCGCGAGGTTGCTGGGCAGCGGCGCCGCGCAATCCGGCCCGCGGTGGTTGGCCAGGGTGATGGGCGTGAACAGCAGCGGGAAGCCGTTCGACGCCGCCACCGCGCGCGCCAGCGGGAAGGCCGCCAGGTCCGAGCAGATCACGTCGAAGGCATGCGGCAGGAAGGGGAAGGGCGATCCGGTGGCGAGGTCGGTGGCGTTGATCGACAGCCGAGGCCGGCTGCGCGCCTGCAGGTCGCGGAAGGTGGCGCCGCGGAACATCAGCGCGTCATAGACGCCCGCCATGCGGTCATTGGTGCCGACATCGGGGTCGACCAGCCAGCCCCATTGCCAGGGCAGCAGGTAGGTGCCCCAGACATAGGCGGCGATGTCCTGGTGCAGGAACTCGGCCGGGAAGGTTTCGAAGGACCGGGCGCCATACAGGGCGTAGTGCGTCGCGGTGAAGCTGCCGCCGGAGACGCCGGCGACCTGGTCGACCTCCTCCAGCAGGGTCGAGGTGTCGGCGCCGCGGCGGACCGGCACGTCCCGCATGCCGCGCAGCGCGCCGTGGCCGAAGGCGGCCGACCGCTTCCCGCCGCCCGAGAAGGCCACGAAGATGAGCAGGTCAGGCCGCCCGCCGGCGGCGTTGACATCCTCCAGCCCATAGCCCGCGTTCCGGGTGCCCGGGGCCAGCGGAGGGTTGATGCCGCGGTCGCTGGCGGCGCAGCCCAGCAGCGCCAGGACCAGCGCCAGGGCGCCAAGATGCTTTGACAAGCGGCCGGTCTGCCCTATGTCCCGGGGCAGACCGCGGGGCGCGCCCCTGCCATCGTCCCGTCTCCGGATTCCCATGACCGATACCCCGCTCGACCTCATCCGCAACTTCTCGATCATTGCCCATATCGACCATGGGAAATCGACGCTCGCCGACCGCCTGATCCAGCAGACCGGCACGGTGGCCGCGCGCGACATGAAGGAACAGCTGCTCGACAGCATGGATATCGAGCGCGAGCGCGGCATCACCATCAAGGCCCAGACCGTCCGCATCAACTATACGGCGCAGGACGGCAAGACCTATGTGCTGAACCTGATGGACACGCCGGGCCATGTGGACTTCGCCTATGAGGTCTCGCGCAGCCTGGCGGCCTGCGAAGGGTCGCTGCTGGTGGTCGATGCCTCCCAGGGTGTCGAGGCGCAGACGCTGGCCAATGTCTACCAGGCGCTGGATGCGGGGCACGAGATCGTGCCGGTGCTCAACAAGATCGACCTGCCCGCGGCGGAACCCGACCGGGTGAAGCAGCAGATCGAGGATGTCATCGGCCTCGATGCCTCCGACGCGGTGATGATCAGTGCGAAGACCGGGCTGAACATCGAGGGGGTGCTGGAGGCGATCGTCACGCGCCTGCCGCCGCCCAGGGGCGATGCCGGCAAGACGCTGACCGCCCTTCTGGTGGACAGCTGGTACGACGCCTACCTGGGTGTGGTGGTGCTGGTGCGGGTGCGCGACGGGCATCTGCGGAAGGGCCAGCGCATCCGCATGATGTCGAACGGCGCCGTGCATACCGTGGAGCAGGTCGGCATCTTCACGCCCAAGATGATCGCGGCCGAGAGTCTCGGGCCCGGCGAGATGGGCTTCGTCACCGCGGCCATCAAGACGGTGGCGGACACCAATGTCGGCGACACCATCACCGATGACCGCAACCCCGCGGCCGAGGCGCTGCCCGGCTTCAAGCCGTCCATCCCGGTGGTGTGGTGCGGGCTGTATCCCGTCGATGCCGATGACTTCGAGAAGCTGCGCGAGAGCGTGGGCAAGCTGCGGCTGAACGACAGCAGCTTCCACTATGAGATGGAGACCTCCGCCGCGCTCGGCCTGGGGTATCGCTGCGGCTTCCTGGGGCTGCTGCACCTGGAGATCGTGCAGGAGAGGCTGTCGCGCGAATTCGACCTGGATCTGATCGCGACCGCGCCGTCCGTCGTCTACAAGCTGAAGAAGACGAATGGCGAGGAGATCGACCTGCACAACCCGGCCGACATGCCGGACCCCAGCCTGATCGCCGAAATCCAGGAGCCCTGGATCAAGGCGACCATCATGGTGCCGGATGAATACCTCGGCCCGGTGCTGACCCTGTGCAATGAACGCCGTGGCCGGCAGGTGGAGCTGACCTATGTCGGGGCGCGCGCCATGGCCGTGTACATGCTGCCGCTGAACGAGGTGGTGTTCGATTTCTACGACCGCCTGAAGTCGATCAGCCGCGGCTACGCGAGCTTCGACTACGCCATGGAGGGCTACGAGGCCGGCGACCTGGTGAAGATTTCCATCCTGGTCAATGCCGAGCCGGTGGACGCGCTGTGCTTCATGGCGCATCGCAGCCAGGCGGATCGTCGCGGCCGGTCGATCTGCGAGAAGCTGAAGGACCTGATCCCGCGCCAGCTGTTCAAGATCCCGATCCAGGCGGCGATCGGCGGGCGCGTGATTGCGCGCGAGACAATCAGCGCGTTGTCCAAGGACGTGACCGCCAAGTGCTATGGCGGCGACATCTCGCGCAAGCGCAAGCTTCTGGAGAAGCAGAAGGAAGGCAAGAAGCGCATGCGGCAGTTCGGCAAGGTCGAGATCCCGCAATCCGCCTTCATCGCCGCCCTGAAGATGGACGCCTGACACCGCGGCCCGCGCGGGCCGCCGATGCCCGCCGCCGCCGCCGGGGATTGACTTTCGTCCATCCGTCACTGATCTCGACTGGTATTGAACGGGCCGCGTGACGGCTCGCACCGGAGGAACCGCGCATGTCGCTCATCACCCGCCGCATCTTCGCCGCCACGGCCGCCGCATCGGCCACCGGCCTGGCGGCGCCGGCGCTCGCGCAGGGCGCCTTCCCGAACCGCCCCGTCAGCATGGTCATCCCCTTCGCCGCGGGCGGGCCGACCGACACCGTGGGCCGCCTGATCGCGCAGGCCATGAGCACCGACCTGGGCCAGCCCGTGGTGGTCGAGAATGTCGGCGGCGCCGGCGGCACGCTGGGCGCGCAGCGCGTGGCCAATGCACGCCCGGATGGCCACACCATCCTGCTGCACCATATCGGCATGGCGACCATCCCGACGCTGTATCGGCGGCTGTCCTACGATGCGATCAACGGCTTCGAGACCATCGGCCTGGTGACCGAGGTGCCGATGACCCTGGTCGCGCGCCGCAACATCGAGGCGACCAACCTGGCTGAGCTGGTCGCGCTGATCCGCCAGCGGGGCGAGGCGCTGAACTACGCCAATGCCGGCATCGGCGCCGCCAGCCACTTGTGCGGGCTGCTGCTGATGAAGGCGGTCGACACCCGCATGACCACCGTGCCGTATCGCGGCACCGGCCCGGCGATGAACGACCTGGTGGCCGGCACGGTCGACATCATGTGCGACCAGACCACCAACACCACCGAACACATCCGCGGCGGCACCATCCGCGCCTTCGCGGTCACCACGAATGAACGCGTGCCGTCCCTTGGCGACCTTCCGACCGCCGCGCAGGGCGGCCTGCCGGGCCTCGAGGTCAGCATCTGGCACGGGCTGTATGCGCCGCGGGCGACGCCGGCGCCGATCGTGGCGCGGCTGAACCAGGCGCTGGTGAAGGCGCTGCAGGACGAGGGCATCGGCCGCCGCTTCGCCGACCTGGGCACCGCGCCGGTGGCGGTGGCGCGTGCGACGCCGCAGGTGCACCGCGATTTCTGGCAGGCGGATATCGCGAAGTGGCGGCCGCTGATCCAGGCGGCGGGGCAGTTCGCGGACTGAGGCGGTTTTCGGCGCGGCCGCGGGTTGCGCGGCGGCCGCGCGCTGACTATGTTCCGCGCCCTCCGGACAGGTGGCCGAGCGGTCGAAGGCGCGCGCCTGGAAAGTGCGTATACGTCAAAAGCGTATCGTGGGTTCGAATCCCACCCTGTCCGCCAGTTCCCATACGAGCCGTGCTCTCCGCCAGACCAGATGTCGCGCTGAGTGGCAGGTTTCCTGGGGTTTTCGGAGCAGACCTGTTGACTGGCTCGGCGCGGAGACGGGCGAAAATCGCTCTCCGGAGGCCAATTCTCTCCGGACCTCCTGACTGGGGCGTTTTAGTACGGAACACAAAAACCCAGGTAAAAGGCCGGCTTCAGCGCGGCCGGCACTTGCCCTGGTTCGAACCCCACTTGCCTGAAATCCGTACTTCGAGAGCGAACACTTCAGTACGCTTCTCGAAAGCCGGACTTCGCCACTGCCCGTTTCGGGATCATGGCGGCGCAGGTGGCGCCTCGTCCCCACGCCGCAAGCGTTCCCACAGTGCGCCCGGCCCCAGCAGCACCGACAACAGGCCGGCCTGAATCGCTTCCGAGTTCAGCGCCTGCCGGCTCATGCTGCCATGCGCCTCCATTGTCGAAATGATGGCGTTCAGCAGCTCCTCCCGCAGATTCGGCGAATTCACGAACTGCTCCCGCGTGTTCGCCGCGGCTTGGGCCCGCAGCGTCTCGCTCTCCATCAGCTTGGTCCGGACGCTTTCCGCGAAGGCGACCCGGTCCCCGTCCGTGAGCTCCCCCTCGAACAGGTCATTCAGCGCCTGGATGATCTGGGCCAGAAGCTGCTTCTGCCGGTCCTGGATCTCCCCGGAGCCCACCTCCGTCACCGGCTTCAGCCCCTCTGCCGGCTCCCCGCCCGCCAGGTTCAGCTTCTGCTGCCCCAGGTCGCGCAGCTTGTGATGCGTCAGGCGCAGCGCTGAAAGATCGATCCCCTCACGCTCGCGCCCATAGTCAAGCAGGGGCAGCAGCAGCCGGGCGAACAGATAGAGCTTCTCGAAGTCGGTGTTCCCGTAGTCGAACATTTGCCCGAGGAACTCATAGGCCCGCACGTAGCTGCCGAGGTCGCGCTTGAAGAGCAGCAGCGCCTCCATCTCATCCTTCGCCGCGTCGCTCGCCTTGGAGCCATCGGTGCCGCCGCGGACGGCCTGCTGCGCGTGCTTGAAGCGGGTCAGCAACCGACTGCTCACCTGGCCCAGCGCCGCATCGAGATCGCCCGGCGTCGCGCCCGGGGTCATCGCGACCTTGGCCACCCGCTCAACCTCGAAGCGGTCATAGAACCCCAGCGCATCCAGCTTGCTGCGCAGGTCCAGCACCACATTCGGGTCGCTCACATCAGCGAGCTGCGCGGTGGTGTGGTACTGGCGGAAAGCGCCCAGCACCTCCTCCGGCTCATTCACGAAGTCCACGACATAGGTCGTGTCCTTCCCCGGATGCGCCCGGTTCAGGCGCGAGAGAGTCTGTACCGCCTGGATGCCGCCGAGCCGGCGGTCCACATACATCGCGCAGAGCAGCGGCTGGTCGAAGCCGGTCTGGAACTTGTTCGCCACGATCAGCAGGCTGAACTCTGCGGTGGCAAACGCCTCGCGCATGTCGCGCCCGCGCAGCCCAGGGTTCATGTTGGCCTCGGTGAAGGGCTCGGGGCCGCTCTCCGGATCGTTCACCTCGCCCGAGAAGGCCACCAGCACGCCGAGATTGTAGCGGCGCTGGCGGATATAGGCCTCCATCGCCCGCATCCAGCGCACCGCCTCGCGCCGGCTGGCCGTCACAACCATGGCCTTCGCGCGGCCGGCCAGCAGGTGCGCCACGTTCTGCCGGAAATGCTCCACCACGATCTGCACGCGGGCGGCGATGTTGTGCGGGTGCAGCCGCACCCATCCCATGATGCCCTTCTTCGCCTCGCTGGCATCCACCTCCGTCTCGTCCATCTCCCGCCCGGCATGGGTCAGGCGGAAGGCCATGCGATAGGCGGTGTAGTTGCGCAGCACATCGAGGATGAATTCCTCCTCGATCGCTTGGCGCATGGAATAGGTGTGGAAGGCTGCGGGCCGATTGTCCTGCGCCGCCGGCCGCAACGGGTCCGGCCGCCGGCCGAACAGTTCCAGCGTCTTGGCCTTCGGCGTCGCGGTGAAGGCGACGTAGCTGATCGCGGCATCCTGCGCCGCGCGGCCCTTCATCTCGGCGGCCAGGAGGTCCTCAAGGTCGAACTCGCCGCCATCCTCCAGCGCCGCCGCCTCCTCCGCCGTCAATGTCTGCTTGAGCTTCTGGGCGGCCTGGCCGGTCTGCGAGGAATGCGCCTCATCCGCGATCACGCAGAAGCGCTTGCCCTGCATGCGGGCCAGGGCGCGCACCTGCTCGATGGCGAAGGGGAAGGTCTGGATGGTGCAGACCACGATCTTCTTCCCCGCTGCCAGCGCCTCCGCCAGCTCCTGGCTCTTGCTGCCGCCATCGCCGGTGATGGTGGCGACCACGCCTTGCGTCCGCTCGAACCCCTCCAGGGCCTCGCGCAACTGCCGGTCCAGCACCGTGCGATCCGACACCACCAGCACCGTGTCGAACACCTTTCGGTTTTCGGCATCGTGCAGATCGGCCAGGAAATGCGCCGTCCAGGCGATGGAGTTCGTCTTGCCCGACCCTGCCGAGTGCTCGATCAGGTAGCGCCCGCCAGGGCCATCCGTCAGCACCTGCGCCACGAGCCGCCGCGTGGCGTCGAGCTGGTGGAATCTCGGGAAGATCCAGCCGGTCAGGCGCTGCTTGCCATCCTTCACCGGCACCAGGTAACGGCCGAGGATCTCCAGCCAGGAATCCCGCTGCCATACCTGGTCCCACAGATAGGCGGTGTCCGTGCCATTCGGGTTGTTCGGATTGCCGGCGCCGAAATCATGGCCCTGGTTGAAGGGCAGGAAGCGGCTGTCGGCGCCACCGAGGCGCGTGCACATCCGCACCTCGCTGTTGCTGACCGCGAAATGCACCAGCGCGCCGCCGGGGAAGGCCAGGATGGGCTCCGGCGCGTTGCGGCCGGGCAGGCGCGGCGGGCGATCGTAGCGGTACTGGTCCACCGCATCGCGGACGGATTGGGTATAGTCCGATTTCAGCTCGGCGGTGGCGACGGGAATACCGTTCAGGAACAGCACGAGGTCGAGGCTGTTCTCATGCGCGCCCGAATACCGTACCTGCCGGACCACGCGCAGCCGATTGGCGGCGTAGCGTTCGGCCAGCGCCGGGTTCATCGCCAGCGCCGGGCGGAACTGCACCAGCGCGATCGGCCGGCGCAGCCCGACCATGTCGAGCCCCTGGCGAAGCACCTCCAGCGCGCCTTGCCGGTCGAGCGTGGCGCGCAGCCGGTCGGCCAGCGCCAGGGCAGCCGTGGCGCCATGCGTCTTGGTCAAAGCCTCCCAGGCCTCGGGCTGGGTGGCCTGAACCCAGGCGGCGAGGTCTTCCAGGAACAGGCCACGGGCGCGGTCGTGGCGCGCGGCGGCGTCAGGCTCGTAGAGCCAGCCATGGGCGGCGAGATGGGCGCAGATAGCGTCTTCCAGCCGGGCTTCGCGGTGCAGGCCGGTCATGGCTTGCCCTTGCCAAGCCGCGGGCGTAGCGCCGCGTCCAGGCGGATCATCGCCTTGATCATGCGTTCCTGGATCGCCGGCAAGTCGGCCTCAGGGTTCCGATAGCCCCCCTCGATCCTCTGGCAGATGCGCCAGCCGCCGATCGCCGGCGGCTCTTCCCATTCCAGGGGTTCGCCAAAGGCCTGCTCCACCGCTGCACTCTCTGCCTTGAGGGCAGCGAAGGTGGCCGCACCCTCAGGAACGTCGCTGTCGATCTTCAACTCGACCTGACTATCCTGCTGCCGAATGACGTAGTTGAGGCTAAACCCCTTGCGACCGACGCCACCGGCGATCCAGCTGCCATCATGCGGCGAACGGTTGGCGTGCAGCGTGGTGCGCAGCCGCGCCGCATCCAGCAGCCCCGCCCAGAAGCGGTACCGCAGCTCATGCCGCTCCGCCCGCTCCTTACGGCCGGCAGCCTGCTTGACGCCGATCTGGGTCTGAAACTCGGCCGCTTCGGGAAGCGGGATCAGCGGCTGGATATCCACCAGCAGTCGGCCGTCATCCAGGCGATAGGGCTTCAGGCGCACACAGCCGATGTCGATGCCTCGATCGCGCAGCCAGAGCACGCAGGTGGTCAATTCCTTCCCGAAATCGGCTGCGGCCAGGATGATGCGCGTCTCGGCGGCGAAGCTGTCCTCGTCCGGCTCGGTCCAGCCGAGATGGGTGAGGATATCCGTGCGGGCGGCATCCGTATCCGGGGTACCCTTATTGCGGCTGCGGGCCAGCGTCTCGACCGCCTGGTCGAAGGTCATCGCGGAGACCATGGCGGCATAGCGCAGCGCCTGCAGCTCCATGTGGCCGCCATCCTCGTCGCGCTTCAGCTCGACGACCACCAGGTTCGCCTCGCGGTCGAGGCAAAGAAGATCGATCCGCCTTGCGCTGTCGGACCAGCCGCTGAACTCATCGGTCAGCACCAACAGGCCGTCTTCCAAGGTGGCGATGCGGTCCTTCAGCAGGCGCTGTATGTCGCCGCGTTCCTTCCAACCTTCGGCCTCGAAGCTGGTGGCGGTGATGGGGTGCAGGCCCTCAGGCCGGGCTTCATAGATCGGCATAGCTGCACCCCCGCGTTGGTCTGCTCATGATGCGGGGGCCTCCGCATAGTCCGCCGGCGCGGTCGTGGCCGGTGGCAGCGTCAGGCTCGAAGAGCCAACCATAGCCGGCGATCTGGGCGCAAATGGCGTCTTCCAGCCGGGACTCGCGGTGCAAACTCAAGGCTTTGGTTCCGGGGATTCCAAAAGATCGAATCTCGCCCGATCCACGTTCAGCTTTCCTTCCCAAACGCCAATGTCGAGATCTGCCCGCATCAGGCGCTTTGGAAAGTCCTTGAAGCTGGCGAGCCGCACGGAGTAGTCGCGGGTCCAGGCGGTGCCCGTGGCTGGCATGGGAAGCCGTGCGTCGCCCGCGAGAATGGTCAGGATGTTGCCATCGAACGTGAAGGTCGCAGCCCCCTGCTCTGGCGCCGAGAGCGATAGCGCCACGAGGGTCTTGGCGGGCATCCGGAACCAATCCCGCGCGACAGTGCAGTGGGGCCGGGCGCGATAGGCCGCCTGCTTCTGCTCCCACGGAAGATGATGCTTCCAGAGACGGCCTTGTTCGAGCCACGCGATTGGCTTGCTGGGCTGGAATCGTGCGCTGACGGCGTAGGCAATCCAGGCGACACCCTGTTCGAATGACTCGACAGCGATCGGCATCGACAGCTGGATCGAGCCCAAGGCGCGGGGCCGTTGATCCTCGATACCCGTGATCAGGAATTCAGGGCGGAGATACTCGCTCGTGACCTGCGTTGCCTGGATGCGGAGATTGCCGGCGTTGAACCGATAGCCCGGCGCCTGATCGGTGATCGTGTTCCAGTCTTCGGCAAAGCCGATCTGCTCCAGGATGCTGCGCATTGAAACGCTCATGCGGCTTCGTCCACCGAGAGGCACAGTCCGCGCACGTCGATCTTTCCGGTGACGGCAGCGGAGATGAGGGCCGCGCGGCGTTCGCGGAGGAGGGCGATGGCGCGGTGGGCTTCGGTGGTGAGGGTGTCGAAGCGAGCCGCTTGGTCGTCGATAGCCGCCAGAATGCTCGCCTGCTCGGTGAGCGGCGGCACCGCAAGGACGATTTGCTTGAATTCATCCCAATAGAGGCGAAGCCGGAAGTCGGTGACGCCCTTTGAATAGCGGCGCATTTCCTCGATCGCCTGCGGCGTCCGCAGAACGAACTCTACGAAGGCCGTTCGCAGGTCGCCGCGGGGCCGTGCCACGACATAGGCTGGGCTCACCATGCCGGCGACGGCAACGGTACCGAAGCCGCCCTGCCAAGCACGCATCATGTTGTAAACGAGGTCACCCACAGCGACCTTCTTGTACTTCGTTCGATCTTCACTGCGCGTGACCTTGCGATCCATCTCGCTATCGGAAAGCTCGCGGTCAGACACCCCGTCATGGATCGAGACGCTGAGCACGGGAAGATCGTGCTCGCCTTCCTCAATGGCTTCTCGGAACAGCGCTCCAAGGCGCAGTACCTCCCAATGCGCCGGCACCTGCCCCAGCCACGCCACCCCGGAGTCCTTCATGGGTACGCTGGCGTCGAGGCCCTTGGTGACGGCCTGGGAGATGACGGCCTGCCGCTTCTGCTTCAGCAGCGCGATCAGCCGCTCCTGCTCCGCCACCAGCGCGTCAATCTTGCCGGCTTCGCGGTCGAGGAAGCGCATGATCGCGCGCCGCTCCGCGGGTGGCGGGCAAGGCACCGGCAGCTCAAGCAGGTTGGTCGAGGAGATCGAGGCAAGGTTGGTGCTCTGCTTCGCCCGCGTCATGAAGAAGAAGCGGCCGCAATCCGCGCTGGTCACCAGCGCCAGCCACTCCGGTTCGATCCCGTGCGGTCGGACGGCAAACACGTGGTTCTGGTGGATGCACGGGTCGATGGCGCCGTTCCACACCTGGCCGCGCCCCAGCTTGTCGAAGTCGCCGCCCTCATTCATCAGCACGTCACCAGCGCGCAACAGGTACCGGCCGAGGTCGGTGGCCGCAATCTCGATCTCGCTGACATCGTCGATGTCGATGAAGCCATCCTGCACATTGGCGACGCGCAGGTAGGGCACGCGGATGGTCTCGATGCCCTGGACGTCCTTGCCCTTCGCAATGCCTGTTTGCACCTGCGCGAGAAACCGCAGCCGCTTGACCGACCACCCGGCTGGCACAGGGCCAATCCAGGAAATGCCGCTGTCCTGATATGTTGGGTAAGCTGGAAAGCTCACGCGGCCAGCCCCGCGATCATGGTCAGGATGCGGTCGGTGACGTGCTTGAGGTCGGCATCGATCGCCGCCAGCGGGCGCGGCGGCTCGAACACGTAGAAATGCCGGTTGAAGGGGATTTCGTAGCCGATCCGCGTCTTCTCGTGGTCGATCCACGCATCCACGGCATGCGGCAGCACCTCCCGCGCAAAGTAGGTCTGCACGTCTTCCGTCAGCGGCACGTTCTCGGTGTCGCGCAACGCCGGGTCGGGCTGCGGCTTGCCCTTGGCCTTGCCCTTCTGGCCAAGCACCACCTGCCCCGCCGCATCGCGCAAGGGCCGCTCCACGGTGATGCTGCGGTAGCCGAACGCCTCGGTGCGGAACAGGCGCGACATCGGCGCCAGCTTCACGCTGCCGCCATCCGGCGTCGGTGGCGGCGCTTCGCCCTCCCGCACCACCACGCGGCTCACGCGGCCGTCCGCGGTGGTGACGGTCGCAAGCTGCGCCTCGACGCAATCGCCGAACAGCCGGGTCACGGCATCAACATCCGCCTCTGCCATCTCACGGCGCTTGGAACCGAGGCTCTTGCGCATCTTCTGCCACAGCGCGGAGGCGTCTATCAGCTGCACCAGGCCGCGGCGATGCTCCGGCTTGCGGTTGGACAGTACCCAGACATAGGTGGCGATGCCGGTGTTGAAGAACATGTCGGTGGGGAGCGCGATGATCGCCTCCACCAGATCATTCTCCAGCACATGGCGGCGGATTTCGCTCTCGCCCGAGCCCGCGCCGCCGGTGAACAGCGGCGAGCCGTTCAGCACGATGCCGATGCGGCTGCCGCCATCCTTCGCGGGGCGCATCTTCGAGAGCAGGTGCAGCAGGAACAGCAGCGAGCCATCCGAGATGCGCGGCAGCCCAGGCCCAAAGCGCCCGGCATGGCCCATCTGCTCATGCTCGCGCCGAACTTCTTTCTCGACCTTCTTCCACTCCACGCCGAAGGGCGGATTGGAGAGCATGTAGTCGAATTTCTGGGTCGGGTGCCCATCGGCGGAGAGCGTATTGCCGGGCAGGATGTTGCGGACATCCTGGCCCTTGATGAGCATGTCCGCCTTGCAGATGGCATAGGCTTCGTCATTCAGCTCCTGGCCAAACAGCGTGAGCGAGGCGGCGGAGTTGTGCGCGCGCAGATGCCGCTCCGCCTCCGAGAGCATGCCGCCCGTGCCGGCGGTGGGGTCATAGACGGTGCGGACTGCGGCGGTGCCGGGGCTGAGGATGTCGCTATCCTCGATAAACAGCAGATTGACGATGAGGGTGATGACGTCGCGCGGCGTGAATTGCTCGGCCGCCTGCTCGTTCGAGAAGTCGGAGAATTTGCGGATCAGCTCCTCGAACATCAGCCCCATGTCGCGGTTGCTGACACGGTCGGGGCCGAGGTCGAAGCCGAGGAATTTCTCGGTGATCTGGTAGAGCAGCCCGGCCTTCTTCAGCCGCTCGATCTGGTCCGCGAACAGGAAGCGCTCGAAGATGTCGCGCACCGCCGGCGAGAAGCCCTGCAGATAGGCGGTGAGGTTGATGGCGATGTTGTCTTGGTCGCCCAGCAGCAGCTTCAGATCGAGCGGCGAGGTATTGGCGAAGGGCACGCCGGTGAGGCGCAGGAGGAAGGGCTCGGGGTTGATGCCCTTCGCCTGCCGGGCGGCCTGCTCGGCGAGGACAGCGGCTTTCGAGGGCGCCAGCACGCAGTCGAGCCGGCGCAGCACGGTGAAGGGCAGGATGACCTTGCCGTATTCATAGGGCTTGTAGTCGCCGCGCAGCAGGTCGGCGACGGACCAGATGAGGGCGGAGAGGGATTGGGATTGGCTCATGGCGTGGTGCTCGCGGCTTCAGCTTTGTCGCGGAGCTGGTCGAGGGTGCGGCCATCCGGCAGGCAGGCCATGGTGTAGATGCGGATCGAGGTCCAGCCGGTGACACGCTGGCCCCAATCGTTGAAGGACAGGCGTTCGCCTTTGAACTCGACGCTCTGCCCGTCCAGCACCCGGGCGGCGGAGTCTTCGCGGCCGCGGATGGTGAGGGTGGTCCCGGCCGGCAGCCGGCCAAGGGCGAAGAGGTCGTCGGTGGATTGCATGCGCCGCCGTGACGCCGGGGGTGCGGCGCCGTTGGTCGAGGTTCCTGCTGGCGTGCTGGCAGGCGGTGGGACGGGTCGGGCGCTCTGAATATCCGCGATCAGACCGGGGTAGCTGATGGCGATGTTGGCTCGGCGCAGCGACTTCCGGATATCGCCCAGGGGGAGTTGCGGGACACGCCTGCGGATCAGGGTCGCGAAGGCATCGTCCTGGAGGGTTTGCTCCAACGCCTGTTGGACCTGGCGATCGACGTGCCAAGCCTGCCAGAGCTCGTCGATGGCCCGCGACCGCATGTTGTCCCGGCTGAGGAGGCCAAGCACGCGCGCGGCGTCGTCCAGGGCTTCGGGCTGGTCGATCGTCGCGGTGGCGAAGCGCTTCTCCTCCGCCTCGACCTGGGCGTGGACCTTGTAGATGCGCCACTCGGCGCCGTTGGTCAGGACGCACCAGTCCACGCCGGCCGCATTGGCGTAATTCAGCGTCTGGACGATCCACTTCCGGTCATCGAGCGAACCGCCAAGCGGCTTGGCCTCGACGTAAAGCACCGGCGAACGATTGAGGAAGAGCGCGTAATCTACGGGATTGTCGCGCCGGTTATGCCGATACTGATTGCGGATTTCTGCGATATGGTCCCAACCGAGCGCCTCGATTGTGGGCGTGATCAGAATTCGCTTGGTGTCTTCCTCCAATACCTGACCGCCATCGGCCCGCAGGCGGGCGATGCTGGCCGCGACCTGGCGCAGCGCCGCATGCAGTGGCCCAGGGCCGGCGGCGCCTGGAGGGGTTGAGGTACGCGACATATGGGCAATCGACTCCGGCGGCGCCACGGCGCCAGCCGTAGACGTCCAAGTATTGATCATTGTGCCCAAGGATAAACCCGCTGTCATCCATCGCGCGGTCGGTCCGGGCGAAGTTCAGGCCGGTCGGCGTGGCTCTTCCCGCTGATTCGCGCCCATTGCATCATCGCAAGCATGCCCCGTCGCCGTGACATTCTGAGCGCCGTTTCGGCCCTGGCGGCGCGGGTGGGCGCCGTTGCGCCGGCGCCACCGGCCCGAGCGATGGTGGCAGCGCCTCTGGCCGCCGCCGCGAAGCGGGCACCGTTGCCCCTCGGGGACGCCTCGGTCGTCGGCACACGGTACCACGCCGCCCCTCGCGTCGCCGCGCGGTTGCGGGCCGGGCAGGCCCTGCTGCTGCGGCGCGAACCGGCGAATACGCGGGATCCCTGGGCCGTCGCCATCCACACGCCGGAGGGTGATCGGCTTGGCTACCTGCCCCGGGGCGAGAACCGCCGCATTGCCGAGATCCTGGACGCGGGTGGTCGGATCGAGGCCGAGATGCTGGACGGCCATCCGTTCGAGGCCACGCCAGGGAACTGGCGGATCGCCGCCCGCCTGTCGCTGGTGGATGCCGGACCCTTGGCAGCCAGCCCAGCCGACGCGCTGGATCAGGTGGCGAATCTGCTCCAGGCCCAGCCGCTCATGGCGGAGCGGTTCGGCGGACCCGACACGGGCGGGCGCGCCGTGATGCTGACCGGTCCCTGCGCCGGCTGGCAGCGGACCAAGGAAGTCGAGTGGGTGCCGCCGGGTGCCCTGCCGTTGCCATCCTGGCAGGTTGTTGCGCAGGACTACCGTCTGGTCGGCGGCGAAGCGGCCCGGATCCAGACAGCCCGCGCCCTGGCAGAGGCCAAGCGGCTCGGGATTGCCATGCCCGGGCTGGAGCCCGCCTTGGCGCCCCCCACCCCGGCTGCGCTGGCCAAGCCGGCGGAGCGGCCGAGGCCTCTGTTACGCGGCTGGCTGCCGGCGCCTGGCCGCAGCCTCGAGGCGGCGAAGGACGCGCTGCGATATCTCAAGCTGCGCCAGGCACGCGACGACCCGCGCGGCCCCAACACTGTGCTGGTCCTGGACCGGCATGACCGTGCGGTGGGAACGCTGCCGCGGCAGGCGGGTGAGATCATCTCCCGCCTGATCGGGGAAGGCTATGAGGTCGCGATCTTCGCCCGCGACCCCGGCCCACAGGCAACCGCCGAGGGCCATGTCAGCCTGCCCTACGAGATTTGCCTGCGCGGCGACGACCCTCCGCATATCGCGCGGAACAGGGCAGAGCTTCTGCTGCACCTCGCCCGCGTGGTGCCGGAGGCCTGGGATGTGGAGCGCCGGTTCGGAACGTCGCCACCCGGTCTGCTCTGGCGATTCCTGGAGCGCGCATCGCCGATCGCCCACCGGAATGGGGGACGGCTGACGGTCGCCCAGGCGGAGGAGATCCTCGCCTGGGCGACGCCAGCACCAGAAGAGGACCACGATCCGGCCAGCGCGCAGGTGCCCGAGCCGCGGCGTCCTGCGCGCACCCGGGAGGGCATCGGCGATGCGCTGTCACCCAAGCGGCGCGGGCGCGGAATGCCGTTGCCTCAGCGCCTGCGAATGGTGGCGATCAGGCTCGAGGCCGGGTTGCACGAGACCCCGCAGCGCTTTGTCCCGGTCGCGGCCTATGTCGCGGGCCTCGGCACGCGCGCGAAGCGGCGCTTCATGCAGTCGCTGATCATCGAGACTTTGGTTGAGGCGGTGCTGGATCCGGACTGCCCGGAGGCGGTCTGCCGTCTTTTGATCGAGGCGCGTGATCTCGCGAGGCCGGACTGCCGTGACCGCACGGCGAGGCGTCGCGCCCTGCTTGAGGCAATCAAGGCGGCCGCCCCGCCGCTGCGTCGGCGGCGCAGCATCCATTCCCATGGCGCCATCACCACGGATCGGCGCCTGCTGTTCCTCCGCGCCATTCTCACCGAGCGCGAGGACCAGGCTTTCAGCGTGGCGACACTACGATGGGCAATCGCCTACGCCATGGCCGACTACGACCGCGATCACTTCGTCATGCGGGGCGCGCATCTCGGGCGCCGCGTACGGCGATTGGCGGATTGGGTGGAGGCGGAGATGGCGACCACCGCCGGTCTCGCTGTCGAGCCTATTCGATGGGGAACGGCGCCATGAATTCTGGCAAGGTCACGCGGCTGGAGTCATGTCGACAAATATGTGGTGCAGTCGCATGGCGTGCGAGCCCTTCTGGAGGAGTCGGCCGCTCAACACAGCTAGCGACGCCGGGTGAGCTGATTCGAGGATGAGTTGCGCTTCCTCCCCGTAGGTGGACCGGACGCGGCCGCTGATGGACGCGACCGCTGCCTCGGCGGGCAAGACGAGCACAAAACCGAGCATGAACGAATCGCTATGTCCCAAGGCGTACTGCCCGGTGACAAACCGCTCCACGCCGTCGGTCACGTAGCGGGCATTTAGCTGGTGCTGCCTGGCTCCCACGCGCTTGCATTCAATGGCGACGTACGCGTCTTCCTCGCCAAATTGGTGCACGAACTGGAGGGTGATATCGATCCGGCCGAGGACCGTCGGATCGGTGCTGGCCATGTCATCCAGTTCCAACTCACCCGCGCGAAGCTGCACATTGCTGAGGTTGGCGCCTTGCTTCACCCTGCGGATGCCCTTTCGAACGAGGCGGGTGATAGGCACCTCGATCATGCCAGCCTGCAAATGGCCCCTTGCCTCCGCGGCGCCCCGACAGACCAAGTCCACTACCGTCGCCACCTCGTCATCGTATAGCGAGAACGGCGGGCGCCCGGCTGGTCGATCAGGCGACAGCAGCATCCCGCCTCCGAAGCCAGTGATCGGCTAGGATCACGTCCGCGTCGTTGAGGCCGGCGGTGCGGGTCCAATACCGGGCTTCCGTTGGCTTCAGCACGAAGAGGTCTTCGGCGCCGTAGAGGCGGAGTTGGCGGCGCTCGTTGAGGTATGGCGGCATATCCGCCTCGAGCCGGCCTCGCAGCAGGCCGGCAAGCGCATCCAGATCGCTCGGGTCTCCCTCACGGACCACCGGTAGATCACCGGGCGCGCCCGCGGACATCACGAACCGGACTGTGGTGATCCCTGGCACACCGAGGTTACTCCCCGAACCTTCTGAACGGGAGTACGTGAACGCTTCTAGGTGGCGCTGACCGCGGGCGCGCAGGTGAGCGTCAACAGTTCGGGCGACCTGCGCGGCATAGCCACGGACGTCATTCGTAGCAGGCGCAGCCACCAGAGTGCTCCGCACGCCGCGATTCTCGAACACCAGCGGATGGGCGCGAGCAACGGCCTCACCAGCCAGTACGCGCTCATCGGGCTCCAGCCCGTATAGGTCAAAGACGGCTTCGTCTAGCGCCAGCAGGAGGCCTGCGTCGTGAGGATTTGTGGAGACATTCGCCTCGGCTCGCACGACGGCGTCGAGCACATCATCGTCGCACTCTGCCAATGCTGGCACGCGAAGCGATAGAAGATCGTGCGGCTCAACGGTCGGACGCTCAAGCCCCCATGTTGGCCCGCCGAACGCGAACTGGAAGGCGGTCAGACTTGCGTTTAAGACACCGCTTAGCACCTTAGCGTTGCGGTGCTCTGCCTCGGCGAACGAGATGCCGAAGAAGCTTTGGTTATAGAGCACATCGCTAGAGCTAACGGCTGCACTGTAGCGCCCCTTCTCGGCGCCGGCCTCGGAGCCAACCTTCGGGCAAATCAGTAGCGGCCCACGGAAGATTAATGGGCCGCGGATGCGGTGCAGCGTTTCGTGGGTGAACCGTCCCAGCTTCGACTGCTCAATGCGGAACGGCGTAAATGCGTCAGGCGTTACTACCTGGAGATCAAAGTAGCTGGCGGGCGTCGTGGTCTGACCCGCGCCACGGACTTTGAATCCCTGGCCGCGGTGGATGCGGGGTCTGATGCCGAGATCGAGCAAGAGGTCATCGAGAGTCGGGAATTCATGTTCCAGGCGCTCGATGAGCCAGCCGTCGCGCACAGTCCCGAATGCCACCGCTTTAAGGATTGAAGGCGTCCTCAAGACCCGCTTCAGCGGCAGGGCCCTGATCTCACCGGGGCTAAGGTGGAAGACGCCCGTGCGTCGGAAGTCCGGCGTCCAGGGCATCGAACCGACGAGCAGTCGGTCGCCCGCGGGTCCAAGCGTGCAGCGGGCGAAGAAGAGAAGAGCTGGGCCAGTGGCGTCCGGGAACAGCTCCTCCTTACGCAGAAGCGAGAGATTGATCAGCGCGGCGGGAGCAAGCCTAGAGAGGAGCGCCGACCTCGCCTCGACGGCGTGATTGTCCTTTGAGAAGAAGGGGGTGGCCTTCATCACCATCCCAATCCGCCCGGTGTCACCGGCAAGGCGAGCGGCGGCAGCAAGGAACAGCCAATCAGGGCTGCGGCGCGGGCGGAGTGTGTCCTGCTGGGCCGTCATGCGCCTACGGGAGCCACCCTCGCGGCTCACGAACGTCCACGGCGGGTTGCCGACGACGGCGTCGAAGCGTTCGGCGGACACAGCGGTCGGAAGTTCGTCAGAGATGGCGTCCGCTTCGAAGAGCGTGGTCTCGATGAGCCGGTCAAACCTCAGGTCTCGGACGTCCTCAACCGGCTCGTCATCAAGTTCGAGCGCCGCTAGGTAAAGGCTGAATGCAGCAATGCCGAGCGCGGACCGATTGATGTCGATGCCGAAGAGCTGGGTGTACAGGACGCGCCGCACGAGTTGCCGCGTCGCCGGCTTGCCACCGGTCGCGCGCCATACGAGACGGCGGAAAGCCTCAACCAGAAAGGCGCCAGAGCCGCAGGTTGGATCGATGACACGCGCGGTCGACGGCAGCCCCTCAAAGACTGGGTCGAGAGTGAGATGCACCAATTCCACCGGAGTGTAATGCAAGCCCTGAGACGCCGCCTCCTCGGCCGCACCAGAACGCGCAAACTGCTGGTATATCGAGCTGATCAGATCGACCGGAATGGCGTCGAACCTGAAATGGAAGAGCCGCCCCTGGCCCCGCCGTTCCGGAACGAGGCTGCGACCTGCGACGAACTCGCGCATTAGCGAAAGGTGCGCCTCTGCAAGCTGCTGGCGTTCGGCGCCTGGATCGTCCATCGGGAAGAGGTCGCCGTTGAAGGTCGCGCGCAGCCAGTCGAAGAGGGCGAACGCTCGGTCGGGCGATGCGAACATCTCCCCAAGGTCCGGTGGAAGTGCCGGCGGAAGGAACCGCTGCGCAATCTCTCTGTCGAGCAGATACCAGGTGAAGATGCACCGTCCGATGAGGCGCTGGGCGAAGTTGCGGTCGGCCTGGACTGCCTGCGGACGCAATGACCTGTTCGAACTGTCCGTCGACGCGGCCACAAGTGCCTCTTCAAGCGCCTTGATCTCGGCCAGAAGTTCCCGGTCCACGCGATGGCGGCGGTCGATGCGTGCGCCTACCTCGCTCCGCCAGAAGGCGCCGGTCTCGGTGGCGAGGCGCCCGCACGCAGCGTCAAGTGCCCGC
Source organism: Roseomonas sp. CECT 9278 (assembly GCF_918698155.1). GTDB lineage: Bacteria > Pseudomonadota > Alphaproteobacteria > Acetobacterales > Acetobacteraceae > Neoroseomonas. The sequence continues at coordinate 128,852 of NZ_CAKKLX010000005.1, read as the reverse complement.
ATGCGATCCTCGGAGCCGAGCACGAAGCGGCCGATGGGCGCTCCCGCGGCCGTATCGCTGGCGGCGGGATGCGGTGAGGCGTAGCAGTCGTAAAGTCTCACCTCCGTCGGCGTCACGACCCAGAGCAGCGGAGCGACGCCGATATTCCAGGCTGCTTCATGCCATCGCCGGAGCTGGTCTTCGGTCGGAGTCTCCGAGCCCGCGTCCTTGAATATCGTCGTCGGCGTCCGCTGGGCGCGGAATAGCGCGTCGGCCTTCAGTCCGACGCGCTCGTCAACGAACAGGGACCGAAGCGCGGTGCCATCAGCGTCCCCCGCTTGAGTTAGCCCGGGCGCGGCCCTGCCACTTGACGTCAGGTAGCCCGTCGCGCCGAGAGCCTGTCGGAAGGAGGCGCTCGTCATGCTGTCGCCTGGCGCCTTCCCGGCGCGACGGCGGGACTGGTCGGGACCGCTGGCACGGCCCGCGGGACAGGCGAATTTGCAGGCAGCCCGTGTGCCGGGAACAGATCGAGTTGGCCGTCTGCAACAGACGGGAGAGGGAGTGCAAAGCCGGTCGAAAGAATCTCCAGGTGCGGAGCCAGGCAAAGCACGATGGCGTCCTGCGGCTCGGGGGGGACGCTCGACGCGTCGAGGAGAAGCCAGCGGCTGCTACTGTGGATTGCCAGTCGCTTATCCCACAAGGCGATGAAGGAAACGCCGTGGAAGCCACGTCGCAGGCTCGCGAAAAGCGGGCGGTGCGCGTGTAGCTCCACACGGAACCGAGCGCGCAACGCAGCGGCGAGGCGGATCACGAGGATTGTCTGCCAGGTGAACTGAGCAGGAGAGCCGTGACCCTTAGGTCTGACGTCGGCGGGAATGATCGCACGTCGGCTCGTCCACTCGCGGAGCCGATCCGTCGAGAGGCCTGTAAGCCGCGTCGCCTCGCGCGTCGAAACCAGCTTCATCCCATTCCCGTCCGAAAGATCGGGTGCGGACACCAATCTCTGTGGGAAAACGGGTACCATGCCCGATCCAGCCACGAAAGAGTCGTCAGGTCCCCCCAGCAAAATTTCCTTCGTTTGGCGCTGACAGGTTGGGCCAGAGACCGAACGCTCCCCCAACGGGCGAGCCCGGGCGATCCGCTGGCGGCTCGGGTCACTGCTTTGCCAGGGAGGCGCGGCGGCCGCGGAGCAATTCAAGAATGCCGGCGTCATGGGCCGCACTCTCGAAGCCTGAGCTGCTGCGTCTCCCAGCTAGTTGGTAGCGGGCCCATCAGACAGGTAAGTTCGACGCCTGCCTGTAGCCGCCCGTTCATGATCGCCTCGACGATGTCCGGCGCCAGCAGCGTGAGCCGCAGCAGGCGCGAGACATAGGACGAGTTGATCTTCTCGGCGGCAGCTAGCTCGTCGATCGTGCCGAAGCGTCCGCTCTCCAGCATCCGCCGCCACCGGAACGCCCGGGCCAGCGCCTTGACCAACGTGGTGTCCGCGGCCGAGAAGCCCCGGTTCGCCGGGCTGCTCGGCGCGATCATCAGCTTCCGCCCGCCCCGCTGCTTCCGGACCGCCAGCGGCACCCGGACGGTCAGCATCTGCGCGGCGCCGGTCATGCCGCAGCCCTCGGTGGTTCGGCCGACGGCGCGGCAAGGTCCCGCGCCAAGCTCGCCAGCCCCTCCAGCTTCAGCCGCACGTCGGCGCCGCCCACCCCGATGTCCACTCGGTCGACCAGGAGGCGAATGATCCGCGCCTGCTCGGCGGGGAAGAGTTCCTCCCACAGGGGATCCAGCCGCTCCAGCGCCAGCCGGGCCTCGTCCTCGGTCATGTCGGGCGCCGACACCCGTGCTGCACGCCAGGCCCCGAGCACCACCTCCGGCTGGCGCAGCAGTCCGCGGACCTGCGCGATGACCACGCCCTCGATCTCTGCGGCGGAAATGCGCGCGATGGCCGGCCCGTCTGCGGCGCTGCCCTTCAGCACGGACTGGCTCACATAGTAGCGGTACTGCTGGCCACGGCGCCCCCGCGCGTGGGTGGGCGACATGGCACGCCCGTCGCTGCCGAAGATCAGCCCGCGCAGCAGAGACGGCGTCTGGCAGCGCGTGCGGTTGGCGCGGGTCCGCGGGCTGATCGTCAGCAGGGCGTGGGCAGCGTCCCACATCGCCTGGGGCACGATGGCGGCATGCTCGCCCGGGTGCGACTTCCCCTTGTGCATCGCTTCGCCGAGATAGGTGCGGTTGCTCAGCACCCGATAGACGTCGCTCTTGGTGAAGGCGCGGCCGCGCTTCGTGGTGGCGCCCTCGGCGCGCAGCGCCTGCACCAGCCTGGTGCCGGATTCCGTCTCGACGAAGCCCTCGAAGATGCGCCGCACCAGCGCCGCCTCGGTCTCGTTCACCAGCAGCTTGCGGTCCCGCGCGTCGTAGCCGAGGGGCACGAAGCCGCCCATCCAGATCCCGCGTGCCCGCGACGCCGCAACCTTGTCGCGGATGCGCTCGCCAATTAATTCGCGCTCAAACTGTGCAAAGCTCAGCAATATATTCAGCGTGAGCCGGCCCATGCTGGTAGTTGTATTAAAAGATTGAGTAATTGAAACGAATGTCACATTATTCGCATCGAATACTTCAACCAGCTTGGCGAAGTCCATCAGCGCGCGGGATAGCCTGTCCAGTTTATAGCAGACGATAACATCGAGGCGGCCGCGCTCGATATCCGCCAGCATGCGGCGCAATGCCGGCCGCTCCAGTGTGCCGCCAGAGACGCCGCCATCATCATAGCGGTCCGGCACCAGCACCCAGCCCTCCGACCGCTGGCTGGCGATGTATGCCTCACATGCCTCGCGCTGCGCGTCGAGCGAGTTAAACTCCATGTCGAGCCCTTCCTCGCTCGACTTGCGCGTGTATACGGCGGCGCGGATTTTCCTGACCGTGGCCGGCATCGTGGCCTCAGCGGTGGGTTTGCGCTTCATGCTGTGCCCCTCCGGTTCTTCAGGCCGAAGAACAGCCAGCCATTCCAGCGCGTGCCGGTGATGGCGCGCGCGATGGAGGAGAGCGACTGGTAGGGCCGGCCCTGATACTCGTAGCCGTCGTGCAGCACGGTGACGCAGTGCTCGACGCCCTGGTACTCACGAATCAGCCGCGTGCCGGTGATCGGCTTGTCGTCGCCGCGGATGCGCCGGAGGACGGGGTTTCCGCCGTCGAGCTGTTCACCCAGGGCCTCGAGGCGCTGGATCGTCTCGGGCTTCAGGCCGCCATAGGCGAGCTCTTGTATGCGGTAAGCTAGCCGGCTTTCCAGGAAGCGCCGATTGTAGGGCGGCGGCTCGGCGGCGAAGAGGTCCCGCCATTGCTGCTTCAGGTCTGGCGTGGCGGTGGTCTTGAGGGCCGCGAGCCGGCCCAGCACGTCGGCCGGCGGGATGGCGGGGATGGTCGGCGCCGGCGGGGTGCCGGCTTTGGATTTGGTGGCGCGTGTCATGCGGGTCTCCGGTTGGTCCGGGTTGCATGGAGGCGCTCGGGTGCCGGGAAGTGGAGGCAACACTCTCCCTCGTTGGCCTCCTCGCGCGCAGCTTCCTCGGCAGCGCGGCTGCGCAGCCGCACCAGCCCCGCGGCCAAGATGCTGCAGACCTCGCGGAGGTGCGGCGGGAGGTGGGAATTGACGGGTCCGGAACGCTGCATCTCGTGACAATACGAATCGCCAGCGCTTTGGGGAGTGCGATTGTGTAGCGCTACACTCTTTGATCTAGGCCCCGACCTGGCGCCCCAGCCAGATCACCCGCCCGATGACATGGATATCGTCCGGATTGATGTGCGGCTGCGCGGCATAGGCCGGGTTGTCCGAGATCACGGTGATCAATCGTTTGCCCAGCTCGACCTGCACACGCTTCACCTGCAGCCCATTGCCGGTGCGGATCGCGTAGATGCCGTCCTTATCGCCGGGCTGGTTCTGTCGGAAATCGATCAGCACCGTGTCTCCGGTCCGCAAGGTGGGCTCCATCGAATCGCCGTCGACACTGATCACGGCCAGCTGGTCGAGTGGCGCCGTGGTGACCGTCCGAATCCACTCCTCCCGGAACGCGATTCGGTGGGTGACCGCTTCGCCGTCGATCAGCTGGCCCGGGCCGGCCGAGGCGGTGGCGTCGTAGACCGGTAGCAGCGCCCAGGTGTCACCACCCATGGAGATGATCTCTGCCGCGGTCGGCCCGGAATAGGTCTGTGGAACCTTTGCGACGGGCTTGCGACGCACGCGCTGCCCAAGCGCCGCCGCTGCCTCCTCGGGTGTGTTGATCGCGATCCCGGTTGGGGACGCCTCCTTCCCGAACAGCAGCATCTGCCAGGTGATCCCGAGCGGTGCCGCGAGCTCGCGAGCGGCACGCGCGGTCAATGGTCGTCGCCCGCTCTCGTAAGCGCGATAGGTCGCCTCCGGCACGCCGGCGAGGCGGGCCAGTTCGGCGCCACTCCCGATGCCCTTTTCCTCACGGAATCGGCGGAGTCGGTCTGCTGAGGTGTCCATACGCTTCATTATGTAGCGCATCTGGCTCGATTGTGTAGCAGGTTTCTGCAAATACAAACAGTCTTGTTTCCGTGCCGCGACATTGCGTATCTACCCCCATGCCCGCCCGGATCTCCCCCCAGCCGAAACCGGTGGAACAGCCCGCCCCCGCGCGCCGTCCCGCCACCCCGCCGCCTGCTAGCTTCGCGGAGGTCATCAACCTCTGGCCGAGCGCCAACGATCTCGCCGTCGTGCTGGACGTGGAGGCGGTCACCGTCCGCGCCTGGCGGCGCCGCGGCATCCCCGCCCGCTATTGGTCCGCCGTCGCCCAGGCCGCGCGCGTCACCAGCCGCCCGGTGGATGAGCGCCTGCTGGCCGAACTGGCGGCGGTGCGGAGGGCCCGCCTCCATGGGTAAGCCCTCGCGCGACAAGGGGCTGCGGCGCGAGCGGGCCATCGTCGACCTGCACGTGAAGTGCGGGCTGCGCGCCGAGCGCGTGCCGCTGTCGGGCGCGCTCCGGTATCGCGGCAATGGCGCGGACGTCGATCTCTACGTCCGCGGCGCCGAACCCGTGAAGGCCGAGGTCAAGGCGCGCGGCGACGGCGACGGCTTCCGGACGCTGGAACGCTGGCTGGGCGGGAATGACGCGCTGTTCCTCTGGCGCGACCGCACCTCGCCCTTCGTGGTGCTGCCCCTGCATGTCTGGCTGGAGATCGTCGGCCGCAGCGCGCGCGCCGATGCGGACACCGATGCCGCACGGACCGAACGCCGCAATGCGATCGAGCATGGACCGCTGCCACCCACCGACGCCGTCGCGCGGAACGTCGCATGACCTGGCACCGGATCGGCGAGGCACTGCGCGCGCTGCTCGGCGGCGTGCTGCTGGCCGGCGGCTTCATCGGCCTGCTCTGGCTCGCCGAACTGGCGACCATCCGATGAGCGCGCCCGCCATGCCGATGCCCGCGCCTGCCCGGCCGCCTGCATCGCCCATCCAGCCGGGCGCCACCTCGTTGAACGGGACCACGATGACCAACCGAACCACTCTGGCGCAGCTGCGCGAGATGGACGCCGCGCAGGCCGCACGCCTGCCCGTCGATCATCTGGCGCTGCTGCTGGAAGAGGTCGGGGCGCTGAAGGCCGAAGCCAAGCACCTCGCCGACCTGCTGCACGACGCGCTGCACGCCCGGTACGGCGCCCCCGCCGCCGCGGCCCGTCGTGCCGAGGGCAAGGACACCGGCCGTGTCCGCATCACGGATGACGCCATCGAGGTCGTCGCAGACCTCCCGAAGAAGGCGGCGTGGGACCAGCCGAAGCTGGCCGCGGCGGTCGCCACCATCGTGGCGTGGGGCGAGGACCCTGCGGACTACGTCACCACCGAAATCCGCGTGCCGGAAAGCCGCTTCACGGCCTGGCCGCCGCGCATCCGTGCGGTCTTCGAGCCGGCGCGCACCGTCGCCACCGGCCGCCCCTCCTACACCCTCGAACAGAAGGACGCCGCGTGATGGCGCACGAACTCCGCATCCAGGTCGCCATTCCTCTCGTCGGCGACGCCATCGCCCGCGCGAAGGATGTCACGGCCTTCGAGGCCACCCTCGACGATTTCACGGAAGCCGTCGCCCGCGCCGGCGGCGACATCAAGGTCGATGTCATCAAGGCCAAGCCGCGCGCCGCCAAGCCGGAGGCGAACTGATGGCGATCTCGCTCGCCTCGCTGCGCCGCTCTGGCGACGCGTTTCCCCCGCGGCTCCTGGTCTATGGGGTGGCCGGTGTTGGCAAGACCAAGCTCGCCGCCGATGCGCCGGGGCCGATCTTCCTGCAGACGGAGGATGGCCTGGGCAAACTCAGCGCCGACACCTTCGGCATGCTGCGCAGCTATGAGGATGTGCAGGACGCGCTCGACGTCCTGTATCGGGAGGATCACGGGTTTCAGACCGTCGTGCTCGACAGCCTCGACTGGCTGGAGCCGATGATTTGGAAGCGCACCTGCCGCGACAATAACTGGCCGGACATCGAGAAGCCCGGCTTTGGCAAGGGCTACATCGCCGCTCTCGATGTGTGGCGCGACATTCTGGATGGCATGACCCTGCTGCGCGACGAGCGTGGCATGGGCGTGATCCTGATCGCGCATGCCGACATCAAGCGCTTCGACAGCCCCGAGACCGAACCCTACGACCGGTATCAGCCGAAGCTGCAATCGCGCGCCGCGGCGCTGGTGCAGGAGCATGTCGATGCCGTGCTCTTCGCGAACTATCGCATCAGCACGCTGAAATCCGACGTCGGCTTCAAGAAGCAGGTGACGCGCGGCGTCAGCGGCGGCGATCGGCTGCTGCACACCGTCGAGCGCCCGGCCTTCCTGGCGAAGAACCGCTTCGGTCTGGCCGAGAGCCTGACGCTGGACTGGCCGACGCTGGCCGCCGGCATCCCTTTCTACACCCCCGCCACTCCCGCCCCCGAGAGGAACTGAAGCCATGGCCTCGCTCAATGGAACCTTCGACGCGAGCGGCGTCGAACCCGCCGCCCCCATGGAGCTGCTGCCGCCCGGCCGCTACGTCGCGCAGATCGTGCAAAGCGAGATGCAGCCAACCAAGGCTGGTGACGGCCAGCTGCTCTGGCTGGAGCTTGAAGTCCTGGATGGCCCCCATCGCGGGCGTAAGATCTGGGACCGGCTGAACCTCGCGAACCGCAACCAGCAGACGGTCGAGATCGCGCAGCGGCAGCTCTCGGCCATCTGCCATGCCGTCGGCCAGATTCAGGTGAGCGACAGCGAACAGCTGCACTTCCGTCCGGTGCTGGTCACGCTGGTGGTCGAGCCCGACAGCCGCGATGCGCACCTGCCGGTCGAGGAGCGGCGTAAGCAGAACAAGGTCAAGGGCTACAGCCCCGCTGGTGGCGTGGCAGCGCCCCAGCGCGTGGCCCCGCCGCCGCCAGTCCAGCAGGCGGCGCCGCCCCCACAGCAGCAGTATGCGGCCGCGCCACCCCCGGCGCCGCGCCAGCCGGCTCCCGGCGCGGCGCCGCCACCCTGGCGCCGCACCGGCTGACGCATTCGCGGCGGGGCTCCCCCGTCGCTCCTTCTCCTCTGTGGATGAGACCATGGCGCCCCTTCCTTCACCGCCCAGTCCGACCGTTGCCGCGATCTACGCTGCCTATGAGGCGGATGGGGAGACCGGCTATCGCGCGCATCTCGGCGCCTCGCTGATCGGTACCGAGTGCACGCGGGCCATCTGGTATGGCTTCCGCTGGGCGACGCGGGCCCAGCACACGGGCCGCCTCCTGCGCTTGTTCCAGACGGGGCACCTGGCGGAGCCGCGCTTTGTCGCGGATCTGCGCCGCATCGGCATCACAGTCCTCGAGGTCGATCCCGAGACCGGGCGGCAATGGACGCTGCGCGATGCGGGCGGGCATTTCGGCGGCAGCATGGACGCGGTCGCCATCGGCTTTCCCGAGGCGCCAAACACCTGGCATGTCTGCGAGTTCAAGACGCACAGCGCGAAGTCCTTCGCCAAGCTGCAGGCCGAGGGCGTCGCGGCCTCCAAGCCGCTGCATTGGGCGCAGATGCAAGCCTACATGCAGCTCGCCGGCATCGATCGCGCCTTCTATCTCGCGGTCTGCAAGGAAACCGACGCGCTCTACCAGGAGCGCATCCGCCACGATGCTGAGGCCGCGCTGCGCATCCTGGCCAAGGCCGAGCGCATCATCCGCGCCGCCCGACCGCCGGCGCGCATCAGCGACGATCCGGCTTGGTGGCAGTGCAGGTTCTGCGACCATCACGCGGTCTGCCATGAGGGCCAGGCGTTGGAGCGGCACTGCCGCGCCTGCCTGCACGCGACACCGGTGGCCGGTGGTGCCTGGCATTGCGGGCGGCATGAGCACCCCCTCACGCGGCAGGACCAGGAGGCGGGCTGCGCCGCGCATCTTTTCATCCCTGACCTGGTGCCGGGCGAGCAGCTCGATGCCGGTGCGGATTGGGTCAGCTACCGCATGCCGGATGGCAGCGAATGGCGCGACGGGGTGCCGTCCCGAGCGTCTGGCGACCATCAGCCGATGCCAGAGGCGGCGCCATGACACTGGCCCTCCGCCCCTATCAGCGCGCGGCCGTCGAGGCGCTGTATGACTACTTCTCGGCCAGCGCGGGCAATCCGCTGGTCGTGATGCCAACAGGCACGGGCAAGAGCCTGTGCATCGCCGGCTTCACGCGCGAGGCCATCGCCGCCTATGGCGACACCCGCGTGCTGATCCTCACGCACGTGAAGGAGCTGATCCAGCAGAACTTCATGACGATGCTCCGTGCCTGGCCGGAGGCGCCAGCTGGCATCTATTCCGCGGGCCTGTCCCGCCGCGACATCCGTGCGCAGATCCTGTTCGCCGGCATCCAGTCGATCCACCGTCACGCCTATCAGGTGCAGCGCTGCGACCTGGTGCTGATCGATGAGGCGCACCTGCTCGGGCGCGGCGACAGCGGCATGTATCGCTCCTTCCTCGCCCAGCTGAACGAGATCAACGCTGGCCTGCTGAAGGTGGTGGGCTTCACCGCCACGCCCTATCGGCTGGACAGCGGGTTGCTGCACGAGGGCAAGGATCGGCTCTTCACGGACATCGCCTATGAGGTGCCGGTGCTGGAGATGATCCAGCAGGGTTACCTGTGCCCAGTCGTGCCCAAGCAGACCTCGACGCAACTCGACGTCGGCGGCGTCGGCACCCGCGGCGGGGAATTCATCGCCAAGGACCTCGAGGCGGCAGTGGACCGCGACGAGGTTACGCGCGCCGCTGTCGCCGAGATCGTCCAGCACGGCGAAGGCCGCGGCTCCTGGCTGGTGTTCTGCTCCGGCGTGGCCCATGCGCGCCACGTCCGTGACGCCATCCGCGAGCATGGCATTTCCGCCGAGACCGTGACGGGCGATACGCCGGGTCCGGAGCGGGACGGCATCCTGGCGGCCTTCAAGGCGGGGAGGCTGCGTTGCGTCACCAACGCCAACGTACTGACCACTGGCTTCGACGCGCCGGGCACCGATCTCATCGCGCTGCTGCGCCCCACGAAGAGCGTCGGCCTCTATGTCCAGATGGTCGGCCGCGGCACGCGCCTGGCTGAGGGCAAGGACGACTGCCTGGTGCTGGACTTCGCCGGCAACACCGCACGGCACGGCCCGATCGACACCGTCGATGGCCGGAAGAAGGAGCCTGCCGGCGACGGCGAAGCGCCCATCAAGGTTTGCCCAGAATGCCAGACCATCAACCACGCCAGTGCGCGGCGCTGCGTCGGCTGCGATCACGAATTCCCGCCGCCACCGCTGCAGGTGTCGGCGCAGGCCGCCGCTAACGCGCTGCTGTCGACGCAGGTTCAGCCGAAGTGGTGCGACGTCACCGCCGTCCGATACATGCTCCACGAGAAGCCCGGTAAGCCGGCCTCGCTGCGCGTCACATACGAGTGCGGCCTGGCGCGGCACAGCGAATGGGTCTGCTTCGAGCACACCGGCTTCCCGCGCGAGAAAGCCGTGACCTGGTGGCGCAGTCGTGCGCCGCATCTGCCGGCGCCCTCGACCGTCGGTGAGGCCCTGCAGCATCACGAAGCCCTCCGCCAGCCCCGCGCCATCCAGGTGCGGTCAGTTGGCCAATACACAGAGATCGTCAGCGCGAGGTTCGAACGATGACCGCACCATGGAGGCGCGTCCCTGCGCCGGCTCCGGAAGCCCCGGCACCGATGACAGAAGCCGAAAAGGCAGCCGAAAAGAGGGAACGCAAGCGGGCGCAGGGAAGGGAATGGGCGCGAAAGAAGCGGGCTGCCGACCCTGAAAGTGCTCGGCAAGCGTACCGGAAATGGTGGGCCGCCAACCCTGAAAAGGCTCGTGAAGCGACGCGTCGATGGCGAGCGGCAAATCCAGACAAGGCGCTCGCGAACGAGGTGCTCGGCCGCGAGCAAAACAGGGAAAAGCTGGCCGCCGCAGCAGCTGCGCGCAGGAAGGCGGATCCGGAGAAATATCGTGAAGCGACGCGCAGGTACCGCGCCGAACATCGAGAAAAACTGGCCGCCGTTATGGCCGCGCGAAGGAAAGCGGATCCAGAGAAACATCGTGAAGCTGTGCGCAGGTACCGCGCCGAACACAAAGAAGAACTGGCCGAGAAGCGGCGCGTGCGCCGCGCCGCGAAAAGGGCCGAGCAGCCGCAGGCGGGTGAATGAAATGCCGAACCTGCTCGCGCCATGCCTGGCACTGGCTGTGGTGGCACTCAGCGCGGTCGCTGCGTGTCCATTGGACCGCGCCCTCGTGCTCCCCCGTGTGCCTCGGCCTCTGGCCGGAGCGCCGCATGGTTGATCCTAACGAGCAGGAGGTCGCAGCCATGCGCGCGGCTGGCGACATCGCCGGGCAGTACATCGAGGCGGTCGGCCGCACCGACATGGCGATCTGGTCGGACGTCGACTGGCGCGGCTTCATCGAGGCGATCTGCGGCGCCTATGTCGACAGCCTGGTCGAGCAGCAGATCGCCATCAACACCGCGGTGGCGAAGGTGCAGGGCCTGCCGCTCGCCGTGAACGCTGTTCGATGAACCCGATCGACATGCTGGCTGAGGCGGCGCGGATCTATCCTGCGTGGTGGCAGGCGCACGGCAGCCAGCCGGTGACGGTTGTTGCGCTTGCCGAGCCGGTTCGTGCTGCTGTGGATCCAGATTCGCGCGGCCGCCAGTTCATCGCGGTCAAGCTCTGCATGCTTGATGGCGTGCGCGCGGCCGGCTTCGTCCTCGCGCGACGGAAGAGCGTCGGGAAGTGGTCCCCGGCGCGCTACCTTCTGAACCGCGTAGAGGCATCTGGCGAAGCGGATCAATGTACCGCGTCGCCGCAGATCCGGATTGCGCCGACCGCGGCCGACCCTGCGCGCATGATCCATGCCGAGCTCGAGGCGGCGCGCCGGGCCTTGGAGCGCGCGGCGCGACAGATGGCCGCCCTCTATCCCGAGGTCCTGCGCATCGATGCTGCTCGCGATGCAGCCATCGCCGCGCAGGAACGTGGCGGCACATGACCGACGCCACCGCCTTCATGGCCGACTACGGCGAGCGCCTGGTCGACAACGGCTATGCCGTCATTCCCATCATGCCTGGCACCAAGGTGCCGGGCCGCTTCTCCGGCGGGGAATGGTCGCCCTATCCCGACTGGACCCGGCACTGCGATCGCCCGACGAAGTCCTTCGAGGTGGACATCTGGCGCCGCTGGCCGGGCTGCGGCGTCGGCATCGCCACCGGCGCCGTGGTCGGCATCGACATCGACATCCTGGATGGCGCGCTCGCGATCCAGCTCGCCGAGCTCGCCACCTCCATGCTGGGCGACACGCCCTGCCTGCGCATCGGCCGCGCACCCAAGCGGCTGCTGGTCTATCGCGCCGCCACGCCCTTCGCTGGTCGCAAGCGCCTGCCGCTGGAGGTCCTGGCCCGCGGCCAGCAATTCGTAGCGCATGCTGTCCATCCCGACACCGGGCAGCCCTATGCCTGGCCGGAGGACAGCCTGCTCGACACCCCGCTCGCCCAATTGCCCGTGCTGGACGAGGCAGCGGCCATGGCCTGGCTCGATCGGGCCTATGCGCTGATTCCGCCCGAGCTGCGCCCACGCTCCCTGCATCTTCCGTCTGACGCCGCTGCCTGGCGCGGCCCATCCGATCCGCGCGGCACCCTCGAGGCGGTGAAGGCAGCGCTGGCCTACCTCCCGAACGATGATCTCGATGGCGCCTCGTGGATCACCATGGGCACAGCGATCAAGGCTGCGCTTGGTGAGGAAGGGCGTGAGCTCTGGCTCGACTGGTCAAAGTCGAGCGGCAAATCGGGCCAATCGGGCAAAGCCGACACCGCTGAGCGTCGCTGGGCTGGCCTCCGGCCACACAGCATCGGCGCAGGCAGCATCTATACCCTCGCCATTCATCGCGGCTGGATTCCGCCGCCCGAGGTCACGCTGAACGGAGACGCTGCCGCTCGCGCCGCTGGCCCGCATCCAGCTGCCGGTATGCTGGCAAGGATAGCGGCGTCCCCCTCTGCCGCACCACCGCCAAAGCCCTATCGCGTGCCGCCCGAGCTGTTGCAGGTGGATGGCGCGCTGCGGCTGTTCGTGGACTACGCCACCGCCAGCGCCGTCAGCCCGCAGCCCTTCCTCTCGCTGGGTGCGGCCATTTGCCTGGTCGGTGCCATCGCCGGCCGCCGGTATCGCACGCCGACTGATCTGCGCAGCAATGTCTACGCCATCGGCATCGCCGACAGCGGTGGCGGCAAGGACCATGCGCGGCGCTGCGCCAAGCGGGCGATCTATGCGGCGGGCCTCGACCGCTACCTCGGTGGTGAGGATCTCGCCTCGTCCGCCGGCCTGCTGACGTCGCTGCAGCGCCATCCCGCCCGCCTGTTTCAGGTGGACGAATTCGGTCAGTTCCTGAAGCTGGTGCTGGGCCCCCGCGCGCCGGCGCACAAATCGGCCATCTGGTCGGAGCTCACGAAGCTCTACACCTCGGCGGCCGAGCCCTACATCGGCGCCGAGTATGCCGACCAGAAGGCGCGGCCTCGCGTGACCATCGAGCAGCCCTGCGCCTGCATCTGGGGTGTCACCGTGCCTGGTCCGTTCTGGTCGGCTCTGGAAGGCGGCGCCCTGGCGGACGGCTCCATTGCGCGCTTCCTGGTGTTCCAGACCGACGACGACTACCCGGAACGCAACGAGACGCCGGCGCCGATGGAGCCTCCGCCCGCGCTGGTGTCGGCCCTGCAGGGGATCGCCCGTGGCGTGCCGGGCCACAGCCATGGCGGGAACATCGCCGACGCGATGGAATCCTCGGCGCCGATCCATGCCTACACCGTGCCGCTGACCGCGGACGCCGATGCGGCCATGGGCAGTGTGCGGCGAGAGGCGACCGCCCTGCTGCGCTCCCACCGCGGCACCTATGCCACCGCACTGTTCGGCCGCTACGCGGAGAACACCGCCAAGCTGGCCATGCTGGCGGCGATCAGCCGCGATCCCGCCCGGCCCGTCACCCTGCCGCAGGACGTGACCTGGGCCAGCCATCTGGTCGAGCACTGCATCGCCACGTTGCTGCGGGAGGCGGAGCGCAGGGTCTCCGACAACGACACGGAGGCGAAGCACAAGCGGCTGCTCGCGATCATCCGCGACGGCGGGCGCCAGTCGCGCAGCGACATCACCAGGCGCTCGCAGTTCCTGTCGCGCCGCGAGCGCGAGGAAATCGTCGCCTCGCTCATCGAGGCGGGCCTCGTGGTCATGGACGTCGAGCCCGGCACCACGAAGCCGACTGCCTACTACACCGCGACCACGCCCGCGGGGACGGCGCTCGTCCGCCACGGTGAGCCATGAAGTATTTCACTCGCCTGAGGTATTTCGCGCTCGGAACCCCAGGCGCAGGGCCGGTCTCCGCGCGAAATTCAATAATTCAATCTTTCACGCGCGCAGGCGAATGCAGATGCGCGTGCGCCCTCGGGCCAGGAGAGAGACCCATTGAAGTATTATTATTATTGAAGTTTCTCCTCCTCCCGAGGGGTCGTGCGCGCGCACACGCGCGAGGCGGCAGCCCGCACACGACCGCGCCAGGTCAGGCGAGGGCGGACAGCGCAGCCTCCGGTGCGCGATCCAGGATCTTCAGCAGCGCCTTGGCCGGGCCGGCCGGCAGGCGCTTGCCCTGCTCCCAGTTCCGCACGGTGTCCAACGGCACGCCGATCCGCGCGGCAAAGGCGGCCTGGGTCAGCCCCGTCCGCCGGCGCACCCGCCGCGTGTATGCGGCCGCGCCCTGCGCCGACGCGGCATCGTCCTCGGCGGTGTGGCGCTGGATGTCGGCCTCAGTCGTCGCATCGACCCGCCGCGGGTCAATCCGGCCCTTGAGCGGCTTGGCGGCGTCAAGCGTCACGCGAACTGTGCCCATAGCGAGCCACCTCCTTGGCGTTGGCCTTGCGGGCCGAAATCATCCGGAACGCGTAACCCCGCGGCGTGTAGACCACCAGGAACAGCCGCCCCTCGATCTGGCCGAGCACGCGATAGCGCGGCTCGCCGTAATCGAAGCGGTTGTCGACTTCGACCAGCCGATCCGGGTCGAGGAACACCTGCACCGCATAGGCGAAGTCGAAACCGCGCTCGGCGAAGCAGGCGTCGCTCTTGGCGTCATCCCACTCGAATTCCACGGCCTCTATGTAGGCCAGAGGACGACAAAACCCAAGGCCCATTTCGGGCGGGGCGCGGAGGGCCAGGCCTGATGCTGCCCGGCTCCCCCTTGCCGCCCCGCTCGTCCCTCGACCGCGGCACCCGCAGCGACCCCACCACGCGCGAGATGGAAGCCCTGCGCCGCCGCGTCTGGCAGCAGCAGGGCGTCGTCTCGCTGCACCTCGCGGATATCACCGATCCCTGGCTGCGCCAGGCAATCCAGAACGAAGCCGTGCGCCGCTGGGGCCCACGGCACCAGGAGAAGACCCATGGCCGGTAAGCGAAAGACCAAGACCCCGAAGCAGAACCTGGCGCTCGGCCCCTCGAAGTGGCGGCTGCAACATGGCGGCTTCGGCGAGGCCGTGCGCTCCGCGGATCCGGAGACGGGCACGCCCGTGGCGCATCGCTACGCCATGGACACGCTCGGCGTGATGCTCGGCAACGGCACCATCACGTCCGAGATGCGCGATGCCGGCGAGATGTTCCGCAAGCAGTTCCGCTGTGCTGCCCTCGATACGCTGCGCGCCATGCCGCTGATCCGCATCCCTGGTGGCCACGCTGGCGACACGACGACCGAGCAGCAGTTCCAGGCACGCGAGCGGGTGGCTGCCGCCATCGATGCGCTGGGTGGCCCTGGCAGCCCCGCCGGGGCTTGCGTGTGGCACGTCGTGGGGCTGGAGAGCTCGATCACCGAATGGGCTCGACGCTCGGGCTGGTGTGGGCGTCCCATCGGTCACGCGCAGGGTCAGGGTGTGCTGGTCTCGGCGCTCGGCGTGCTGGCGATGCACTACGGGCTGACGCAACGGCGGGCGGCGTAACGTCGTGCGCGAGAGAAAATGCAAAGCGCTACATCTTCGCACTCCCCAGCAGAATCTGGATTGGATAGGTTCTCGATAGTCGCTGAAGTTGCGGCTGCAGAGCCACGCTGCGGCTCGATCAAGACAGTAACTCTCGAGCCGATGGTTCCTTCCTGGCCCCGCTGTATGCGGGGGGCGGAAGCGCGCAACATCGCTAGCGCCAGGCCATAAATCAGGGTTGCGGTTTGCAGCCTTTTCCCTGTGCGATCAGCCAGATCGCCCGCAAACCATACCGTGCCAGGTTTGCACGCGCGAGCCGCATGGTTTGCACCCACTCCTAGATCCGGATGGCCCGATGACGCTCCCCTGGATGGCGGCGAAGATTCTGCTGCGTCCGGTGGCGGAGCTGCGCCCGCATGCCGGCAATGCCCGCGTGCACAGCGCCGATCAGCTGGAGCAGATCAAGGCCAGCATGCTGGCCTTCGGCTTCACCAACCCGCTGCTGGTCGATGAGGGCGGTGTGCTGATCGCGGGGCACGGCCGCCTCGAGGCGGCATCGGCGCTCGGCATGGCCAAGGTGCCGGTGATCGTGCTGCGGCACCTGTCCGTGGCCCAAAAAGAGGCGCTGCGGCTCGCCGACAATCGCATCGCGGAGAACGCGACCTGGGACCAGGCGCTGCTCCGTGACGCGCTGGCCGGGCTGCGGGTGGACCATGCGGTGGAATTGGAACTCACCGGCTTTGGACCCGACGAAATCGCGGCCATTCTCGCGGCGGCAGCAGAGGCCGTGTCCCACGGCGAAGCGCCCGAGGCTCTGTCCGCGGATCCGGCCGCGGGGGGCGGTGCCATTGGCGCGGCGGATGCGGAGGAGACGGCGGAAGACCCCGCCGATGCCGATCCGGAGCCGCCGCGCCAGGCCGTCACCCGCCCCGGCGATCTGTGGCTGCTGGGCGAGCACCGCCTGCTCTGCGGCGACAGCACCGACGCTGCCTCGGTCGCGCGCGTCATGGGCGAGGAACGCGCCGCGCTGCTGTTCACCTCGCCGCCCTATGGAAATCAGCGCGACTACACCACCAGTGGCGTGACCGATTGGGACGCGCTGGTGCAGGGCGTGTTCCAGCATCTCGACGCGGCGATGCACCCCGGTGGCCAGGTGCTGGTCAACCTTGGCCTGATCCATCGCGGCAATGAGTGGCAGCCGTACTGGTCGGGCTGGCTGGACTGGATGCGCGCCCGCGGTTGGCGCCGGTTCGGCCTTTACACCTGGGACCAGGGGCCCGGCTTGCCCGGCGACTGGAACGGCCGCCTCGCGCCGGCCTTCGAGTTCGTCTTCCACTTCAACCGCCAGGCCCGCCAGGCGAACAAGATCGTGCCCTGCAAATGGGCCGGCACGCCGAACAAGGGCAGTGGGTTGCGCGCCGCCGACGGCACCATCTCGGAATATCAGCATGCCGGCCTGCCGGTGCAGGATTTCCGGATCCCTGACAACGTGCTGCGCCTCACCCGTCACAAGGGCCGCGGCATCGAGACCGAGCACCCCGCGGTGTTCCCGGTGGTGCTGCCGGAATTCCTCATGCGCACCTACACCGATGAGGGCGACGTGGTGTTCGAACCCTTCGGCGGCTCCGGCACCACCATCCTGGCCGGCCAGCGCACCAACCGCCGGGTGCGCGCGATCGAGCTTGCGCCCGCCTATGTGGATCTGGCGATCGCCCGCTGGCGGATGCTGCACCCCGATCTGCCGGTAACGCTCGCGGACGATGGCCGCGACTACGACGCCGTTGCCGCGGCGCGGACGGAGGTCACGGCCGATGCAGCCTGATCTCGTCGTCTCCTCGCTGCCGGTGGCGGGGCTGGTCCCGTATGCCGAGAACGCGCGCACGCATTCGCCGTCGCAGGTGGCGCAGATTGCCGCCTCCATTGCCGAGTTCGGCTTTGTGAACCCGGTGCTGGTCGACGCCGAGGGCGTGCTCATCGCCGGCCATGGTCGCGTCATGGCGGCAAAGCAGCTCGGGCTCGCCTCCGTGCCGGCGCTGCGGCTCGGCCATCTTTCTCCCGCGCAGGCCCGCGCGCTCCGGCTTGCCGACAACCAGATTGCCCTGAACTCCGGCTGGGACGAGGCGCTGCTGGCCGCCGAGATCGCCCGCATCCGCGACGAGGCGGTGGTCGACCTGGACGTACTCGGCTTCTCCGGCATGGAACTGGACCGGCTGCTGGCAGCTGCCGACGCTGGACTTGGCGATGATGCCGATGACGCACCGCCGCCGCCCGTGGTGCCCGTCACGCGCACCGGCGATCTCTGGCGCTGCGGCGACCACCGTCTTCTCTGCGGCGACGCGACGAAGCTGGTCGACGTGCAGCGCGCCCTTGGCGCCGGCCATCTGGCCGATATGGGCTTTGTCGATCCGCCCTATAATGTCGCCTACGAGGGCGGCACGGCGGCGAAGATGACCATCGCCAATGATGCGCTTGGCGGTGGCTTTCCCGAGTTCCTCCGCCCTGCACTGGCCAATCTGCTCTCGGTCACCAAGGGCGCCTGCTACGTCTGCATGTCCTCCTCCGAATGGCCGACGCTGCATCGGGTCTGGCAGGAGGCCGGCGGCAAATGGTCCAGCACGATCATCTGGGCCAAGAACACTTTCGCGCTCGGCCGCGCCGACTACCACCAGCAGTTCGAGGCGATGCTCTACGGCTGGCGCCAGGGCAGCCAGCATTATTGGTGCGGCGCCCGCGACCAGGGGAATGTCTGGCACTTCGACAAGCCGGCGCGGAACGACCTGCATCCGACGATGAAGCCGGTGGCGTTGGTCGAGCGGGCCATCCGCAACAGCAGCAAGCCGCGTGACACGGTGCTGGACTGCTTTGGCGGCTCAGGCACAACGATGATCGCGGCGGAGCGCACGGGGCGGCGTGCCGTGCTGCTGGAGATCGACCCCGCCTATGCCGATGTCATCGTGCGGCGCTGGCAGGACACGACCGGCGAGGTGGCGGTGCTGGAGGGCGATGATCGCATCTTCGCTGATGTCGCGTCGGCACGCGGCATCGTCGATCATGATGTGATCCAGACCGCCGAAACATAGCAATTCCGCGCCGCTGCATCTTGCTTGGCTCGTGCGCGGCACAGCGCGAATGGTCCGTCACACGCAGAGCACCCCGCCCTGCACCACGACGGAGACCAAGATGACCGACCGCGAAGCCCGCGCCGCCCGCAACCAGGAAAACAGCCTGGCAGCCTTCCTCGCGAAGAAGGTGGAATTCGACGCCCTCCTCGCCGAACTCGTCCAGGCCAGCGCGGACCATTTCGGCGCGGACCCCGAGACGGTGCTTTGGGGCGAAGCGGCCTGGCTTTCAGATGCCACCGCGAAGCTGAAGGACATCGCGGACCAGCATTTCCGCCGCGGCGAACACGCAGCCTGACGCGGACCACTCCCGCACCGCCCCGACCGGCAGCGCCGGCGGGGCTCCCGGCAGTAGGGGCCGATGACCGGCGCCCGGAACCGGAGACCACCACGATGACCAAGCTTTCCGACAGCCAGCGCGTGATCCTCAGCGCCGCCGCGCAGCACGAGATGGGCCTCGCCCGCGCGCCGAAGCACCTCCCGGCTGCCGCCCGCAACGCGGTGTTCCGCAGCCTGATCAAGAACAACCTGCTCACCGAGATCAACGCTCCGCGGGAGCATGTCGGGCTCGGCTGGCGCCAGGATGAGGACGGCACCTGGATCGTGGCGCGCATCACCGACGAGGGGCTGCGCGCCATCGGCATCGACCCGAACGAGGGCGACGCGGTGGCCGGCGAGCCCGACTGCTCGGGCATCGAGGGCAGCGTGCCCGACACGGCGCCCACGGTGGCGCCCGCCGCGGAGCCCGCGACACAGGACGCCAAGGTCGCCGAAGCCGCCCAGGCCGCGCCCCTGACGGAGGAGATCGCGATGCTGGACCAGGCCCTCGCGGCACGCGCCGCCGCGCCGCGCACCAGCCTGCGCGACGCTGCCGCGGCGGTGCTCGCCGCCTGGGATGACGAGGCCAACCGCGAGGGCGACATGATCGGCGCCCTCGACGCGCCGATGGAGGCCCTGCGCACCCTGCTCGCCGGCAAGCCCGCCCGCGTCGCGCGGGATCCCGCCGCGCCGCGCAAGCCGCGCGAGGGCACGAAGCAGGAGCAGGTGCTGGCCATGCTGCGCCGCCCAGAGGGCGCCACGGTCGCGCAGATCGCCGAGGCGACGGGCTGGGCGCAGCACACGGTCCGCGGCTTCTTCGCCGGGCTGAAGAAGAAGGGCCACGCGGTCGAGGTGAAGTCGCGCGAGCGGATGGTCGGCCCGAACAAGACGGGCGCGAAGGGCTCCTTCACCATCTACGCTCTGGCGGAGTGAAGCATCTCAGCCACGCCCCTGAACATGATCGGAAGCGCCGGGGATCATCCAGATTCCCGGCGCCTTATCGAGTTGGCTGCGCTCCGACACAGCGCGAATCGTCCGTCACGCGCAGGGCACCCCGCCCCGCCAGACGGAGACGACGATGATCACCACCATCCTCCCGCACCAGACTGCCGAAGGCCCGCAGGACCGCGCCGCCTGGCAGCAGCTTCTCGCCACCGCGCCGCGCAGCACCGACAGCGTGGGCCGCGCCACCATTCAGGTCTGCACCGCCAGCGACGGGCGCGGGATCTTTGCCACGGTGGACTACGCCACCTGGCAGACCGAGAAGGAGGAGGGCTGATGCCCTCCGAACGCCGCTGGATCATCTTAGCGCAGGACGGCCGCCACGTGACGATGGGCCGCGCCGCACCGCCGAGTGAGGCGGAAGTCGAAGCCGCCGCCGCGGCGCTCTCCGCCCAGGGGTTGGCGGGTTGGCTTGCCACGCTGGACGGCAACTATTGGTCGCGTCGCCGCGTGACCCTCGCGCCAGTGCAGATGCTTGGGGACGAGGCCACGCTGAATTGGCCCGCTGCCATCACCGCCTTTGAAGGCGCCCGCCAGAGCGCCCTTCGTCCCCTCTGACAAGGCCGGCATCGCCATCACGCGCGGCGGGAGGTCGCCGCCATGCCCGAGCTGACCGCGTCGACCCGTGAGGCCGCCCGCCGGATCGGGCTGAGCGACACCGCGATGCACAAGGCCGAACGGTCCGGCCGCATCGCCCGCGAGCCGGACGGCAGTTGGGACATCGACAAGACCCGCCGCCGCCTCGTGGAGACCGCCGATCCCGTCCGCTCGCCCCTGGCCAGTGGTGCCGGCGCCGAAGGCACGCCCTTCGCCCGGCTGAAGGTGGCGCAGCTCGCGCTGAAGGTGGAGGCGCAGCGGCTTTCGCTGGATGAGACCAAGCGCCGCCTGCTCGACGTCACCGAGGCCAATGCCGCACTTGACGAGATCGGCAGCACGATGCGCGACGCGCTGCTGAATTGGCCAGCGCGCGTCTCCGGCCTGATCGCCGCCGAGATCAGCGTCGACCCGCATCTGCTGCAGACCATCCTGCAGAGCCACATCAACGACCTGCTGACGGAGGCGGCCGATCGCTTCGATCCAGCAGGCCTCGGAGGGGACCGGTCTCCGCAGCCGTGAGCATGTGCGCCGGCGTGTCGGTGCCATGCTTCGCCCGCCGCCGCAGCTCACCGTCTCGGAATGGGCCGAGCGCCATCGCATGCTCGGCAGCCGCGCTTCGGCCGAGCCCGGCCCCTGGCGCACCAGCCGCACGCCGTACCTGAAGGACGTGATGGACGCGCTGTCGGCGGTGCATCCCGCCCGGCGTGTCGTGTTCATGAAGGGCGCGCAGGTGGGCGCGACCGAAAGCGGGAACAACTGGCTCGGCTACATCATGCACCACGTGCCGGCGCCCGCGCTGGCGGTGCAGCCCACCGTGGAACTGGCCAAGCGCTTCTCGCGCCAACGCATCGACCCGCTGCTGGAGGAAACGCCGGCGCTGCGGGAGCGGGTGGCGCCGGCCCGGGCCCGCGACAGCGGCAACACCATGCTGTCGAAGGAATTCCCCGGCGGCATCCTGGTGCTGACCGGGGCGAACAGCGCAGTCGGGCTGCGCTCGATGACGGCGCGGTTCCTGTTCCTCGACGAGGTGGATGCCTATCCCGGCGACGTCGCCGGCGAGGGTGACCCGATCGCGCTAGCCGAGGCCCGGGCACGCACTTTCGGCTGGCGCCGCAAGGCCTTCCTGGTCAGCACGCCCACGATCGCCGGGCGCAGCCGCATCGAGCGGGAGTACCTGGCCTCCGACCAGCGGCGCTTCTTCGTGCCGTGCACGGCGTGTGGGGAGATGCAGTGGCTGCGCTTTGAGCGCCTGCTCTGGGAGAAGGGAGCGCCCGAGACGGCGCGGTACCACTGCACCGCCTGCGACCACCCCATGCAGGAGCACGACAAGACCGCCATGCTTGGCGGCGGGGAATGGCGCGCGACGGCCGAGGGCCAGGACCCGCACACCATCGGCTTCCATATCTCTGCGCTGTACTCCCCGGTGGGGTGGCTGTCCTGGGAGCAGATCGCGCGGGATTGGGAGGCCGCCCAGGGCAAGCCCGAGGACATCAAGACCTTCAAGAACACGGTCCTGGGCGAGACCTGGCAGGAGCAGGGCGAGGCGCCGGATTGGGAGCGGCTCGTCGAGCGCCGCGAGGATTTCGCCATGGGCGTGGTCCCGCCTGGTGCGCTGGTCCTCACCGCGGGCGTCGACGTGCAGGACGATCGCCTGGAATGCGACGTCTGGGGCTGGGCGGAGGGCTTCTCGTCCTGGCTCGTGGACCACGTGGTGATTGCAGGCAGCCCGAGGGATCGCGAGCCCTGGGATGAGTTGGCCCGGGTGCTGGCGCGAGACTGGCCACGCCATGGCGGCGGTGCGATGCGCATTGCCCGGCTCTGCGTCGACACAGGCGGCCGCGACACCGCCGCCGTGTATGGCCACCTCCGGCGCCTGCGGGATCCGCGGATCGCGCCGACCAAGGGCATCGACGGGTGGAACCGGGCGCAGCCCGTGCAGGGCCCGACGCCGGTGGATGCGCTGGTCAACGGCCAGAAGCTGCGCCGCGGCCTGAAACTCTGGACCGTGTCCGTCTCGACCTGGAAGGCCGATCTCTATCGCCGCCTCTGGCTCGGCCGGGGCGACGCGGAGGAATGGCCACCCGGTTGGGTGCATCTGCCGCGCGCGATCGACGTCGAATGGATCAAGCAGCTGGTCGCCGAGCAGCTGCGCACCACCAAGGATCGCCGCGGCTTTGCGCGGCAGGAATGGGCCAAGCTGCGCGAGCGGAACGAGGCGCTGGACTGCGCCGTGCTGGCCCGCGCCGCACTCTGGCTGCTCGGCGCCGATCGTTATGGCGAGCAGTTCTGGGCGCGGCTGCGGGATGAGGCGGCAGATGCGCCGCTGCGGCCGAGCGAGGTTCCCTCCGCTGGGAATGTCGCTCCCCCACCACCGCCGTCCCTGACTGCCCCGGCATCGGGGCCCGACACCCAGCGCCCGCGCGGTTGGCTCACGCCACGCACCGGCTGGCTTCGCTGAGAGGAGGACGACCATGCACCCGATCGTCCTCGCTTGGGCACTGGCGCAGCCTGCTGGCACGCGCGCCGCCGTGCTGGCGGCCGCCTTCACCGGCGGCACCACGCGCGTGACCTTCGACGGGCGCACGGTGGAGTACCGCTCTCTGGACGAGCTCGGCCGCGCCCTGTCCGTCCTTCACGCCGCCGAGAACACTGCGGCCCGCCAGCCCAGCGTCACACTCGCCAGCTTCTCTCGCGAGGGAAGCAGGTGATGGGGCGCCTTCGTGATGCATGGCACGCGCTGCGCGGCTATGCCGCGGCGCAGGACAGCCGTGCCTCCTCCTGGGCCGCGTCCGGCAGCAGCGCCACCGCCGAGGTTGGTGCCGCCGCACCCACCGTGGCGCGCCGGGCCCGCGACGCCGTGCGCAACGACCCCTACGCCGCCCGCATCGTCGATCTCTGGACTGGCAATGCCGTCGGCGCCGGCATCACCACCCGCTGGCCCGACAAGGCCCACGCCGAGGCCTGGCGCCGCTGGTCCGACAGCACGGCGTGTGACGCCGAGGGCCGGCTCGACCTCTATGGCCTCCAGGCCCTGGTGATGCGCGCCGTGGTCGAGAGCGGCGAGTGCTTCGTCCGCATGCTGCCGGCCGACATCACGCCAGCGAATCCGATCGGTCTCCGCCTCCAGGTCCTGGAGAGCGACCATCTCGACGCCGCCCGCCAGGGCGTCATCGACGGCGTCCCCACCCTGCAGGGCATCGGCCTCGGCGAGGCCGGGGAGCCGGTCGGGTACTGGCTGCACCGCGTGCATCCCGGCGCGTCCTGGGTGCTGCCGGGGGGTGCCACCTGGCTCAGCAGCCAGCGCGTCCCGGCTCGCGACGTACTGCACATCTACCGCAAGCGTCGGCCCGGCCAGCTGCGCGACGTCTCGTGGCTGGCGCCGGTGCTAACGCGGCTGCGCGATCTCGGCGATTACGAGGCCGCGCTGCTGATGAAGGCTAAGATCGAGGCCTGCCTCGCTGCGGTGGTTTCCGAGGATGGCGACGACGCCATGACCGGTCCGGCGTCGGGCCTGCTGCGCGATGCCCAGGGCCGCACGGTCGAGAGCTTCGAGCCGGGTATGATTCTCTATCGCCGCGGCATGGGCAGCGTCGAGGTGGTGAATCCGTCCGGCGGCGGCAGCCACGCCGCCTTCGCGCGGCGCGCGCTGGAGGCGTCGGCGGTCGGCACCGGCCTGACCTACGACCAGGTGGCCGGTGATCTCACCCAGGCGAACTACTCCAGCCTTCGCGCCGGCAAAATCGAGTTCCGCCGCCTCTGCGAGCAGGTCCAGTACGGCATGCTGATCCCGATGCTGGTGCGGCCGATTGCGGATCGCTTCCACGCCCAGGGCGCGCTGCTCGGGCTGTGGGGCGCGGAGGTGCCCGACGGCCTGTCCCACGTCCCGCCGGCGCACGAGATGATCGACCCGCTCAAGGACACCACGGCCCTCATCGCGCAAGTGCGCGCCGGCTTCGTGCCGCAGCCCGAGGCGGTCGGCGCCTTCGGCTACGACTTCCGCCAGGTGGTCGAGATGATCCGCGAGGCCAATGCCCTGCTCGACGAGGCCGGCCTCTCGCTCGACAGCGATCCGCGCCGCGTCGCGAAGTCCGGCGCCGCACAGGATGCGGCCCAGCTCGCCGCTATCGAGATCGCCGCCACCGGCGCTGCTTCGCCGCGTGCGGATGCGGGCGCTGCCCCCAATCCAGGAGCATCCCCATGATCGCAGGCGCGTACGACTGGACCGACGACATGCTCAAGATCAAGAGCATGCAGAAGAAGTTCCGCGACAGCTTCAACGGCACCGAGATCAACCCGGCGCGGTGGGAGATCGCGGCCACCGGCGGCGGCATCACCCACACCGTCGCCGACGGCGCGGTGACCATCTCCACCGGCACCACGCTCGACGATGAGCTGACGCTCACCAGCCGCACCACCTTCACCATCCCGCTCCGGGTCATGGTGGCGGTGAACATGAGCCAGCGCATCGTCGGCCAGTCGGTGTGGCTCGAGCTCGTCAGCATCGATCCCACCACCGCCCAGCCGGATGGGCGCAGCGCCGCGGCCTGGCGGCTGGATGGCGCCAGCCCAACGCTCGCCAACTACGAGGTGGGCAGCGAGGGCGCCCCGCGCCTCGGCAGCGCCTCCGGCAGCACCATTCCCACCACGGCGCCCGCGGGCTGGTCCGTGCTGGAGATCGAGCCGACCAACGACGAGTGCTACTTCCACGGCCGGCTGCTCGACACCACGGCAGCGCGCTCGAACTCCTATGTTCGCCACCAGCAGATTCCCGAGCCGAATGCGTTGTATCGGTTCCGGGTCCGGGTGCGGAACCGGCAGGTCATCAACGGCATCTCGGCGGTGGCCAACAACGGCGGCGGCGCAGTGCGCATCACCCGCGCCGCTCATGGCTTCGCGACGAACGATGTGGTCACGGTGGCGGACGTGTCGGGCGTGCCCGGGGCGAATGGCAGCTTCACCATCACGGTCATCGACGCGAACAGCTTTGACCTGGTGGGATCAACCTTCACCGGCGCCTATCTGAACACCGGCTGGGCCTCGGTCAGCCGTAACCTGGCGCCGGCCTCGAACACCGACATCAGGGTCCAGTTCGTCACCATCGCCGACTATGCCGAGCTGACGACGGAGATCACCGCCGGCCGCGGCCAGTCGGTCGCTGGCCAGGGGCTGGGCGTGAACGTGCTCAGCACCATCCCGCCGGCGGTCACGCCGGTGGGTGGCCAGGCGCGCAACACGGCCGGCGCCGTGCCGGTGCTGGCCGCCACTGGCTACTCGGCCAACCCGATTGCCGTCACGACAGCGCGTGGTGTGGATCTGCTGGCGACGCTAATCGGCGCGCTGGTCACCAAGCCCTACGCCATCCCCGAGGCCGACTGGCAGACCGCGGCCGCGGCGGGCGGGATCATCACTACCACCGACGTGGTGCTCCGGGCGGCGGCTGCGGCCGGCATCCGCAACTACGTGACCTCGATCGACCTCCGCAACGCGCATCCGACGGTGGCGACCGAGGTGGTGATCAAGGATGGGGCGACGGTGATCTGGCGGCAGTTGCTGGCGGCAGCGATGCCGGCGCCGGTCGAGATCACCTTCCCGACGCCGCTGCGCGGCACCGCGGCCACGGCGATGAACGTCGCCTGCATCACCACCGGCGCGCAGGTCTACGTCAACGCGCAGGGCTTCGCCGCGCCGTAAGGCGCCGCCCCAGGAGCATCCCATGACAGAGCCGATCGACCTGGGCGGGGGCTCCCCTGCACCGGAGGCCACGCCATTGCTCGATCGACTGCCCATCGCTGGGCAGTCGATCGCCGCCTGCCGCGCCCTGGCCGCGCCCGTTACCGTCGACCGTGCCGCGCGCACCGTCGAGGTGGTGTGGTCCACCGGCGCCCGCGCGCGGAACTTCGTGCCCCCGCTCGGTCCCATCATCGAGGAGCTCGACATGCGGCCGGAGGCGGTGCGCATGGGCGCGCTGCGCTCGGGCCGCGCGCCGGTGCTGGACACCCACCGCCGCGCCGGCACCCGCGATGTCCTGGGCCGTGTCACCGCGGCCCGCCTCGAGGCCGGTCGCGGCTACGCCACGCTCCAGTTCAGCGGCGCCGACGACGTCGAGCCGGTCTGGCAGCGCGTGGCCGATGGCACGCTGCAATCTGTGAGCGTTGGCTACCGGGTGCATCGCTACGAACCCCGGCCCGATGCCGCCACCGGCCAGACGATCCACCGTGCCGTGGATTGGGAGCCCTACGAGATCTCGATCGTGCCGGTGCCGGTGGACGGCTTGGCCGTGATCCGTGGCGAGGGGGATCAGGGCACCCCCGCCACCGCCATCGAACCCGCCCTGACCATCCCCGAGGAACCACCCATGCCCGAGACGACGCCGGCTTCGCCGGATCCCGCGCCGGCGCCGCCCGCGCCGCCCAGCACCCCGCACCAGGAGAGCCCCGTGACCACCACCGCCCCGCCGGAACCCACCCGCGCCGCGCCGACCCCGCCCGATCTCGAGGCCATCCGCGCCGAGGCGGACCGCGCCGCCGTCGAGCGGATCGCCGCCTATGAGCCGGTGCTGGCCGCCGCCCGCGGCCTGGTGACCCCCGACATGCTCGATGCCATGCGCGAGGCCGCCATCCGCGACCGCATCTCGCCCGAGGTGCTGCGCGGTCGCCTCTGGGACGCCTTCGCCCAGAGCGCGCCGCGCCCCTCCCTGCCGGCGCGCCCGGAGACCGGCCCCGGCCAGGACGACCCGGCCAGCCTGCTCGACGCCATGGCCGAGGCGCTCGCCGCCCGCTCCATGCCCGGCTACCAGGCGCCCAGCACGGGCCCCGGCGCCGGCCGCCACGTCGAATTCATGGGCTGGCGCCCCTCCGACATGATGGGCGAACTGCTCCGCGCCCGCGGCGAGCGGAACATCCCCCGCAACCCGACCATCCTGGCCGAGCGCGCCTTCCACACCACCAGCGACTTCCCGGCCCTGCTCTCGGCCGCGGCCAACAAGATGCTGCTCGCGGCCTATGCCCCGGCGCAGCCGACCTATCGCACGCTGTTCCTCCGCCGCGATTTTCGGGACTTCAAGCCGCACCGCCACCTGCGCGTGGGGGATTTCCCCAACCTCGTGGCGCTGTCCGAGAATGGCGAGATCCAGGCCGGCACGATGTCGGAAAGCCAGGAGCTCGTGTTCCTGCAGACCTTCGCGCGCCGCATCCGTGTGACGCGGCAGATGCTGGTCAACGACGACCTCGGCGCCTTCACCGACTTCGCCTCCATGATCGGCCGACGCGTCGCCGATTTCGAGAACGCCACGGCCTATGCGCTGGTGAACAGCGCCAACGGCGATGGCCCGACGCTCATCACCGGCAATGCCGCGGTCTTCGGGACGGCCGCGGCCCGCGCCAACAAGGCCGGCGCCGGCACGCTGCTCGACCTGCCGAACCTGGCGCTCGGCCGTGCCGCAGTGATGCGGCAGCGGACGCTCGACGGCCTGCCCATCGCGGTGGGCGCGCAGATGCGCCTGCTGGTCGGGCCGAACCAGGAGCTCGCGGCGCGGCAGCTGACGGTTAGCGTCGCCGCGACGCAGACCTCGAACGCGAACGTCTATGCCGGCTTCGTCCAGCCGCTGGTCGAGCCGCTGATCCCCGCCAACCGCTGGTACCTGTTCTCCGATCCCTTCGCGGCGCCGGTCTACGTCTACGGCTACCTCAACGGTGCTGAGGGGCCGCAGGTCACCACCGGCAACGTCCAGGGCGTGGATGGCGTCGAGGTCTCGGTGATCTTCGACTTCGGGGTCGGCGCCATCGACTGGCGCGGCGCCTGGTTCAACCCGGGCACCTGATCCCGGCTCCTCCTTCCATCGTGAACCTATGCAGAGGGCGCCCCACCGGGCGCCTTCTGCGTTTCTGGAGCTCCCATCCCCATGCGCAACTACGTCCAGCCGGGCAACAGCCTGGCCATCGCCGTCCCCTACGCGGGCGGCATCCTCTCCGGCCAGGGCGTCCTGGTCGGCGCACTCTTCGGCGTCGCCGCCGTCGATGGCGCGCAGAACGCCATCATCGAGGCCGCCACCCAGGGTGTGTTCGATATCACCAAGGAGCCGGCACTCGCCATCACCGCCGGCGCCCGGGTCTTCTGGGACAACACCAACCGGCGCATCACCACCACCGCCACGGGCAATTTCCAGGTCGGCATCGCCAGCCTGGCGGCGCTGGCCGCGGACACCACCGTCCGCGTCTGGCTCAACCGCGTGCCGGCGATCGGCACGTGAGCATCGATCCGAAGGCCACGCGGGGCTATCGCAACCGCAATCCCGGCAACATCGAGCATGTCCCGGCCAACAAATGGCAGGGCCTCGCCGACCCACCCGCGGACGGACGCTTCTGCCGCTTCACCAGCCATGAATTCGGCATCCGGGCGCTTGCGGCGCTGCTGGTCACCTATCAGGACCGGCACAAGCTGCGCACGCCACGCGCGATCATCGAGCGCTGGGCGCCCAAGGTGGAGAATGACACCGCGGCCTATATCGCGGTGGTGGCGCGGCGGATCGGCGTGGGGCCGGACGAGGCGATCGACCTGCATCGGCACGATCACCTGCGCCCGCTGGTCGAGGCCATCATTCACCATGAATGCGCTGGCCTGACCTATCCGGCCGCGGTGATCGACCGCGCGCTCACCCTGGCCGGGGTCCCGCCCGCGCCGCCGGTGACGTTGCGGGAGGTGGCAGCCATCACCGGCACCGGGCGTGGTGCGGTCCTCGTGGGCGCAGCGGGCATCGCCACCGCGGTGGCGCAGGCGGCACCAGCCATCCAGGCGCTGGGCACGCTGGCGCCGGCCGTCGCCATCGCGGTCATCGCCGCCGCGGTGGTCGGCGTGCTCGCCTGGCGGCTGCGGCAGCCAGCGTGAGCGCCTTCGCCGCGGCTATGGACGCGCTGGCCGCGGATCCGAACATCGGCGCGGATGCGACGTACCGCGCGGGCGGGACCGGAGCGCCGGTCCTACTCCGCGTGGTGCGCTCGGTGCCGGACCGGCTCGGCGATGCCTTCGGCACCAGCGTCATTCAGGCCAGCGATGTCCTGACCGTCGCCATCGCCGTGCTGCCCGCAGTCGAGGCCGACGACACCTTCACCCTCGGCGCCGACACCCTGACCGTCCAGCACGCCGAGCGCGACGCCGCCGGCATCGCCTGGCGCGTCTTCTGCCGCCGATAGGAGCGCCCGTCATGATCGACCCCGAACGCATCGGCGGCATTGTCGGCGAGGCGCTGCTCGCCGGCGCCCTGGGTGCGCTCGGTGCGATGGCCCGCTTCTCGTCCACCGACCGGCCACTGCTGACCCGCGCCTATCTGCTGCACGCGCTGGCCGGCGGCAGCCTCGGCACCGGTGCCTGGCTCATCGCGCATGCCTTCGAGCTCGATGGCTGGTGGCTCTTCGCGGTTGCGTGGCTGGCCGGGACGCTCGGCTATGCCGCGCTGCACGACCTGCTGCTGCGGATCCTCAGCCGCAAGTTCGGCGGGCGCTGATCCATGCGCCTCGGTGCCAGCATCGTCGGTGATCTTCGCAAGGTGCTGGCGGACGAGGTGCGGGCCGGTGAGCGCGCCGCCATGACCGCCATCCGTGCCGAGACCGATCAGGTGAAGGCCGAACTGCGCCGGCAGGTCACCACCGCCCTCTCGGGCAACGCGCGCGGAATCGCCAATGCCTGGCGGTCAATGATCTTCCCGCGGAGCGGGCAGTCGCTGCGGCCGGCGGGGCTGGTGTTCACCAAGGTGCCGAACGTGATCGATGCCTTCGAGCGGGGCGCGCTGATCCGCGCCAAGGGCGGCGGGAAGTTCCTGGCCATCCCGACCGGCTTCAATGCCGCCAGAGGGCGGCGCGGCCGCGGCGAGAAGGGCATGCGGGTTACGCCGACGCAGATGGTCGCCTCCGGCCAGGCGTTCCTCCGGCCCTTCAAGTCCGGTCGCGGCTTCGTCTGGTGCCTGCCGTTGCGCCAGGGGGAGCAGACCGGTCGACGGCGGCGGACCCGGCTGGTGGCGGGTGGCGTGACCGAGGTGGGCACCGCCAATCGCAGGGGTCGCGAGGCCTGGGCCCGCGGGCTGCTCGCGCAGGGGATGGTGCCGATGTTCCTGCTGCTGCCCCAGGTGAAGCTCGCCAAGCGGCTCGACGTGCGCGGCGCCGCCGAGCGCGGCCTACGACGCCTGCCGGGCCGCTTCGTGGCGGCCTGGGAACGCGAGAGCGGACGGGCAGCATGAGCGCGCGCGAGACTGCCATCGCGGCGCTGCACAGTCGGCTTGTGACGTCGCTGGCCGTCCGAAATCCGGCGCCGACCGTGCTGCGCGGCGAGACAATCCCGCAGCGCATCCCCACTGGCGGACTGATCGTCGTCCGCGATGGCGAGACGGTGGAGGAGAAGCCCATCCTCTCCCCGCTGGCCTGGCAGATCGAGCATCGTGCGGAGGTCGAGATCACCGTCGCCGGTGCCACACCGGCTTCGCGCAACACTCTGCTCGACGCGCTGCTGGTGGATGTCGCCGCGGCGATCACCGCCAACCGCACGCTCGGCGGCGCTGTGGAGTGGGCACAGCCCGGCAGCGCGTCATTCGAAGATGTCGAGTTCGAAGGCGCGGCCGCGGCGCGGGCCGCCGCCATTCCCGTCACCCTCTGGTTCACCGTCGCCGGCTCGCCGCTGGCCTGATCCCATTCCAGGAGAACGCCCATGCCCCGTGCCATCGGCGCGAATTGCCGCCTGCTCATGCTGCCCGAGACCACCTATGGCACCGCCCCCGGCAGCAACTGGCGGCGCATGCCCTTCCTGTCCTGCGATCTCGGCGCCGAGCAGCCGCTGCTGGATGCCGATGTCATCGGCGTGGGCAGCAACCGGGATCCGGCGGCCCCCTTCCTCGACACCGTGACGGTCGCCGGCCAGGCCGTAGTGCCGGTCGATCTGATCAACATCGGGCACTGGCTGCGGCTGCTGCTCGGCGCGCCGACCACCACCGGCACAACGAACTTCATCCACACCTTCGCCTCGGGCGCGGCCTCGCTGCCCAGCAACGCGATGGAGATCGGCTACCCGGATGTGCCGAGCTTCGACGTCTGCACCGGCGTCCGCGCCGACACGCTGGAACTGGACTTCACCCCGACCGGCGCGGCAACGGCGACCTTCGGGCTCATGGGTCAGGGCTCCGTGCGCACCGGCGCCACGTCAGGTGGCACACCAACCAGCGCGGCCTACACCGCCTTCAACAAGGCCCAGGGCAGTATTACGCGCAGCACCGTGGCCCTGGCGCAGGTCACCGGCGCACGGCTCACCTACGCCAATGGCATGGAGGCGGTGCGCACCATCCGCGCCGATCGCCGCGTCGAGGGCGTGGATCCCGGTATTGCGCGCTGCACGGGCCAGATCACCGTGCGCTTCGAGAACACCACGCTGCTCGCCCAGGCGCAGGCTGGTACATCGGCGGAATTCGCTATGGCCTTCACCATCGATGCCAACCGCAGCCTGACGATCACGCTCCACGAGGTATATCTGGCGCTCGCCAAGACGCCGATCGAAGGACCGGCCGGCGTCGAGGCCAGCTTCGATTTCCGGGCCGCGTTCAACGCGACGGCCACGCGGATGATGACCGCGGTGCTGCGGAACCAGCAGGCGGGGACCGACTACGCATAGATCCAAAGCGAAACGCAGCTCAAGGGCAGCAGCAATAGGCGGCAACAAATTTCGAATAACGTTGCGCGAGCCAATCTGTGACGGGTGCATCAAGCGCCTGAAGTCGCGCCTGCATTCTCGTCAAAAGATTCTGCTACCTCGACTGTCGCGGCGACCTTAGTCGCGCGCGCTTCGAGGTCGGCACTCAGCGCCGCAAGGATCATCCGCGCATCGTCCGGGCCGGGGCGGGCCAAAAGGTCGCCGACCAACTGATCGTAGCGCTTATCTGCGGGGCTCGACTTCATGCCTGCCTCCGATGCCGCGAATCTAAGCAGATCGCACATGTAGATTGTCAACTTTCCCTTTTCCGACCCATTCGGCCGCGGAACCAGCCCAATCCAACGAATGTGTTCGTGGTATTTATCAAAGTGTGGATGAACAATAGTATAATCTGAAGAATTTACAGGGAAACTCACTCGGGATTTGTTCTTTAAAACGGGATCATCACCCTTCGCCTGATTGCAGTCTTTGCAGGCTGCGGCAAGATTTTGTGGTTTAAATAGCCATTGTGGATGCGTCTTCTTTGGAATGACGTGTTCGCAATCCCATACACCGTGGTGGTCTGTTGCGAGATCACGGTCGCAGTAGCAGCAGCGCCTGTTTTGCTCTGCGATGTAGTGCGTTTTAATCGCACTCTTGACCGGTTTAATCTCTTCTGCGGACCAGTAGGCCCCTGACTGGTCCGCGGGGGCGCTGCCGTCGAAGGCATTCACGATGGCCGCGTTCGCGCCCGAGTATTCAACCGGCTTCAAGGGGGGCCTCGTTTGAAGCAGCGCTGGCCGTATCCGACAAGCTTCGTAGGACGACGCGGATACCATCGCTTGGTGGTAGCCGGGCCGTCACCTTTTCGAGGTGCTCGACTTGACCCCTGAACCTATCGCTACCGGCTTCGCCGTCCGCGGCCGCACGCAAGGCGGAGACGAGAAGATCGCGTAGGTGAAGGTTGTTCCGCTCAGGCAAGCCGAACGCCTCAGCGAGGAGTACGTCGGACGACTGGCCTGCGAGTTCGGGAGCCGAAGGTACGTCCGGGTCGTCAAGAGATACGAGGGTTGCGTTCGCCGGAAGCTCCGCGACGACCAGCGGAGAATGCGTAGCAATAACGAAATGACATCCTCGATAGGACGAGAACGTCTCAAGCAGTAAGCTAATGTATCGGACCTGCCACTCTGGATGGAGACTCAACTCCGGCTCGTCGATTAGTACAAGACTGTCGTCCCGCATGACCGCCGCAAGCGCAAGAATAGCGGTCGCCATACTGAGCTGCCCTGAACTGGCCCGTTTGAGGTCCGTAACCGGTCCATCCGTATGCTCGACCTCCACTGCGCTCAACTGAACGAAGCCGACCATGCGGAGCGGCAGGAGCGCATCGAAGTCGTCACTCCGCCCGCTGCCTCCCTCGAAAGATGCATCCAGCCGGATGCGATCTCCCTGCGCGATGCGGCCGGCACGGCGGAGCGCTGCAGCGAGCTTGTACTCGTCCAGTTCGCCACGCTCGATCGCTTCATGGACCCGCCGCAGTCGGGTCTTGTCGCGAATAACCTCAGCGTTTGCGATCGGCTCTTCGGCGTTTGCCGCCCGCATCACCTCGCGCGCGATGCGCATCCGATAGACGATGGTTAGCCTCGACTTGAGTCCCAGGAAGTCGAAGGCTCGGCTGATTCGAGCTCGCTTGAGCGCCTCGTTGTCAGAGGATTCGAACAGGCCCGCCAACGACCTGAACAATAAGTTCTCCATCGACGCACGTCCCGTGCGGTCGCGCAGGCCGAGGTAGCGATAGACGGTCTTCGTCGCGTCAGTGGTGGTCCTTGTCACCGGAAATTTGTCGAATGGAGTAATTGTGAGTGCCACCAGGCGCGATGGTAACGTTGGTCGCGTTCCGACTACCTCGCGACCGTTTACCTCCACGCGATGTCGGCCGTCGCTGGAGGTGACGAGAAACTCGTCGCTCCCAAAGCGCCATCGCAGTCGCTCGAGTGGCAGGCCGCCCCGCACGCGCAACCGTCCTTCCTGAAGCGCCTCCAGCTTGACGAATGTCTCCACTATGGACGCGAGCATGTGGGATTTGCCGGTACCGTTGCGGCCGATCACCGCTGTCACCCGGTTAGCGCTCCGCACAGTGGTTGGTGGCGTGTCGATGCGGACCGGCCGATTCATCCAGCCCTGTTCGGACTTGCCGTCCAGAGGCACGGCAACGCGCGAGGCGACCGCCTCCAAAAATTCGAACCCTCCCACCCGATTCCCCTTCGTAATGCTGACCATCTAAATGCATCACCGGCTCAATTAAAGCACGAATGCCGATGGCGAGGCTCAGCCCCGGTCATCTCGGCTCAGGCCGCGGTGCTGCCCCGGGTTGCCCACCAAAGTCCTACATATGGAGACCTCCATGCTTACCCTCGACCTTCCGGTCGAGCCGTACTGGCTCGACCTTCCCCGCGGCGTCCGCGTGGAAATCCGCCCCGTCACCACCGCCGTCATGGCCGCGGCCCAGGCCGGCTCCGCCCGACGCCTCGGCGCACTGCGGGCTGCATCTGAAGACCTCGACCCCGACATGGCACGCGGCCTGGCCTTCGCCTTCCTGGTCAAGGCGCTGGCCCGCCACGCCGTTACGGCCTGGGAGGGCGTGGGCGACGCTGCCGGCAAGCCGCTACCGCTGTCGCCGGAGGCCGTCGAACGACTGATGGACATGGACGAGATGGCCGCCGCCTTCTGGGACCGCGCCACCGGCCCGGTCGCTGCCGTGGCCCTGGAGGGAAACGGCTGAGGGCTCGGGCCGAATGGCACTTCGGCCAGGGCCCTGACTACTGCCGCGGCTGCGCGGCGCTCGATCGCGACTGCGGCCTCGCCTGCCCCTACGCCGCCCACGCACCCTCCAGCGTTGAGGGCGCCGCCGTCTGGGCCGCGGGCACCACCTGCGCCACGGCGACGATGGCCGGCCTTGATCTCGACATGCCGGCCGCGCTCGCCACTGCCCGCGAGATGGGCGCCTCCGGCTGGGCCGCAGCCGAACTGCTGCTGGCGATGCGGATGGGCCTCGCCGCCGGCAGTGCCGCGCGGCGCACTGATCCCCCCGGCCCCTGACCACCCGACCAACGCAGGAGGCATGACGCATGGCGGATAGCACGCGCCGCGTCTCGGTCCGGCTGTCGCTGGACGATGCCGCCCGCGTCAAGCAGGAACTGCGCGAGGTCGGCGAGACCGGCCAGCGGTCCCTGGAGCGGATCCAGGGCGGCGCCGACCGTGCCTCCCGCGCGCTGGACCTGCTCGATGTCGCCGTCCGCGGCGTGCAGATCGCCGGCCTCGCTGCCGGGCTGCGCGCGGTGGTGGTGGCCGGCGACGCGCTCACCCAGTCCATGGGCCGGCTGAACACCGCGCTCGGGTCCGTCGAGCGCGCCGGCGAGATCTACGACCGCCTCTATCGCGACAGCCTGCAGACCGGCGTCGCCGTCCGCGAGAGCGTGGACGCCTTCGCCCGCTTCTCGATCGCCGCCCGCGAGATCGGCGCCACCTCCGACCAGGTCGCCGCGCTGGTCGGCGGCCTCCAGCGCATTGCCATCGCCTCCGGTGCCTCGCAGCAAGAGATCGCCTCCAG
The DNA here is from genome assembly GCF_918698155.1 of Roseomonas sp. CECT 9278. Lineage (GTDB taxonomy): Bacteria > Pseudomonadota > Alphaproteobacteria > Acetobacterales > Acetobacteraceae > Neoroseomonas. The sequence continues at coordinate 93,138 of NZ_CAKKLX010000005.1, read as the reverse complement.
CACACAGCAGCTCGCCCAGGCGCTGGCGTCCGGCACGCTGCAGGGCGACGAGTTGCGCTCGATCCTGGAGGGCTTGCCCACCCTGGCGCAGGCGCTGGCGCGCGAGCTCGGCGTCTCCATCGGCGAACTGCGCAAGCTCGGCTCCGAGGGCAAGCTCACCGCCGACACGGTCTTCCCGGCGCTGCTGCGCGCCGTCGAGCGGCTGAACGGCGAGTTTGAGCGTGCCCCGCTCACGGTCGGCCGCGCCTTCGGTCAGCTGACCTCCTCCGCCGATCAGTTTTTGGCGCGGCTCGATCAGGCGATCGGCCTGTCCAACACCCTGGCGCGTGCCCTCTCCGGCGCCGCCCGCGTTCTGGACGGCGTGCGGCGCGGCTCCGGCCTGCTGCTGCCCAGCGAGCAGGAGGCCGACCGCCGCGCCCAGGCCGAGGCGCTGCGCGCCCAGATCGCCCGCCTCGAGGCCGAGAGCGACGGCCGCGACAGCCTGCGCTCGCAGCCGCGCCGCGGCAGCATCCAGGGCGGGTTGGTCGGCACCGCGCAGCAGCAGGCCGGCGTGGATCGCGCCGCCCGGCTGGAGGAATTGCGGCGGCAGTACCAGGAACTCCAGGAGGAGATCACCCGCGGCGAGCAGGCTGCGGGCGAGCGCCAGCGCACCGAGCAGGAGGCTGCGGCTGGCCAGGCCGCCGAGGCGCGCCGCCGCCGCACCGCCGCGGACGCCGAGGAACTGCGCAAGGCACTCGACGACCGCTTCCGGATCAACAGCGAATACGACGACCGCGTCCGCCGCCTGCGTGAGGCCGAGGCCGCGGGCGGCATCACTGCCGCCGACCGCACCCGCCTCGAAACACTGGCGCTGCGCGAGCGAGACGAGGCGCTGCGCCGCATCGAGGGCACCACCCGCCGCGTGGCCGCCATCCCGCGCCCGGACCGCGAGGCCGAGCGCGAGATCAACGACATCATCCGCGAGCGTGAGCGGCTGATCCAGAACAACGAGAACGCGCAGGAGCGCTACACCCGCCGCCTCGAAACCCTCGGCCGGCTGGTGGAGCGCTCCGAGCGCATCGGCCAGCCGATCCCCGACGAGACCATTTCGCGCGAGGCCAATGCCGCGCTGGAGGAGCTGGAGCGCAGCCAGCAGCGCGTCCAGCAGGCGACGGAGCGCACCAGCAACACGGCGCGCGAGCTGGGCCTGACCTTCTCCTCCGCCTTCGAGGACGCGATCATCAAGGGCGAGAGTTTCTCCAAGGTGCTGCAGGGCATTCTGCAGGACATCGCCCGCATCGTGGTCCGGCGCACCATCACCGAGCCGCTCGGCACGGCGGTGACCTCCAGCCTCAGTGGCTTTGACTTCGGCTCGATCTTCTCGGGGATCGGCTCGGCGCTGGGCGGGCTGTTCCGCGCCGAGGGCGGGCCGGTTGCGGGCGGCCAGCCCTACATCGTGGGCGAGCGCGGCCCCGAATGGTTCGTGCCGCGCTCCGCAGGCACGGTGCTGCCCAACGGCATGGCGCCGGGCGGGCCGGTGATCAACCAGAGCATCACCATCGATGCGCGCGGCGCCGACGCCGGTGTCGAGGCGCGGCTGCGGGTGCTGTCGGCGCAGATCGTGCGGCAGGCCAGTGCGGCGACGCTCGACGCCATCCGCCGCGGCGGCAGCGCCACCTCCATCGTGCGGGGATAGGGCCATGACGGAATACGCCTGGCCGGCGGTGTTGCGCCCGAGCCGCCTCAGCTTCTACCTGCAGCACAACACCCTGCGCTTTGTCTCCCCCGTCACCCGCGCCACGCAGGTGCTGCGGCGCGAGGGCGCGCGTTGGGTGGCGGAGGCCAGCTTCGAACCGCTGGGCCGGGTGCAGGCCGGGGTGATGGACGGGCTGCTGGCCGCACTGGCGGGCTCCGCCAACACCGTCCGCATCTGGGACTGGCGGCGGGAGTACCGCACCGGCGATCCGCGCAGCCAGGGCGACGTGCCGACCGGGCCGTATTCATTCTCGGACGCGACGATCTTCACGGACGGGACGGGGCTGGTGGTGGGATCCGGCAATCCCTCGCTGGCGGCCGGGGCGCCGCGTGGCGCGCTGTCCGTCGTGACCCAGGGTTGGTGGCCGAGCACGGTGGCCGTCGGCGCCGGCGACTACATCGGGCTGGGCGGCCGGCTCTACATCGCCACCGCCGCGGTCGCCGCCTCGGGCGCCGGCACCGCCACCATCGCCATCGCCCCGCCGCTGCGCGCCGCGGTGGTGGTGGGCGAGCCGCTGATCCTCTCCCTGCCCAGCGTGCCGATGCGGCTGGTCTCGGATGACGAGGCAGCCAATCCGACGCGGCCTGGTCCCTTCGCCGCCGTCACCATCCGCTTGGAGGAGGCGCTGTAGCCATGTCCGGTACCCCACGCCTCAGCAACCAGGCTGCTGCCGCCGCGACCGCGCCGATCGCCACGCCGGTGGTGCTGGTCGAGCTCGACTTCGCCACCGGTCCCTTTCGCGTCTGGACCGGGCTCGGCCCGCTGGATTGGGCCGGGAAGGTGTTCGAGGGCGCCGGCAGCATCGGCGCCATCTCGGATGTGGAGGAGACGGTGGAGTTGCGCGCCGTCCGTCTCACCCTCGCGCTGTCGCCGGTGCCGCAGGAGGTGGTGGATATCGCGCTGGCCGAGCGCAGCTACCGGCTCCGGCCCGTCACGCTGTGGGGCGCGCTGCTCGATGCGCAGGGCGCCTTCGTGGCGGACCCGTTCCCGCTCTGGGCGGGGCTGATGGACACGATGGAGGTGACGGACGGCGCCGAGCCCTCCGTGGCGCTGGCCTGCGAGAGCCGGCTGGTGGACCTCGAGCGCGCGGAGGTGCGGCGCTACACCGATGCCGACCAGCAGGCCGAGTATCCCGGCGACCGCTTCTTCGAGTTCGTGCCTGCGCTCCAGGAGGCGGAGATCCGGCTGCCGAACCAGTGAACCGGCTGCCTGACTGGCCGGAGCGGCTGGCGGCGCTCATCACCGCGGCTGAGCATCGGCCCTTCGACGCGGCGCGCTGGAACTGCGGGCGCTTTGCCACGGCGGCGGTGGTGGCCTGCACGGGGCAGCGACCCGCCTGGCAGCACCGCTCCACGCTCGCCGCGATGGCCGACACTGCCGGCTACCCGCGCGTGCCGGTGGCCTTCGCGCGGGCCGGCGACGTGGTACTGGCCACTGATCCCGACCGCCTCGGCGTCGTGCTCGACGCCGGCCGCGCCGCCTTCGTCGGACCCGCGGGCCTGCTGCGCGTGCCGATCACGACCTGCGCCGTGGCGTGGCGCATCGGCTGGTGAGGGACTGACAGACCATGCCCGTCGCCATCCCCTTCATTGCCGCCGCCGCGGGTGCCGCCGCCTCCGCCGTCATCGGCGGCGGCGTCCTGGGCGCCGTGGCGGCCGCCGGCGCCGCCCTGGTGGTGTCCGCCGTGGGTGCCGCGGTCTTCCGCCCCAAGTCGCCCTCCGCCGCCCGCAGCGCCAACGTCACCCCAGGGACGGACACCGGGCCCGGCTCGGGCTTCGATCCCCGCACGCCCGGCGCCGGCCGCACCCAGTCCTTCCGCCAGCCCATCACCGAGCACCAGATCGTCTTTGGCCGATGCCGCACCTCGGGCCCGGTCGTGTTCCTGCATTCCGCCACCGACGACGAGGGCCGTGCCGATGGCTTCCTGCACGTTGTCGTGGTGCTGGCCGCGCATCGCGTCCGCGCCGTCGGCGAGGTCTTTCTGAACGGCACCGCCTCCACCGATGCGAAGTTCGCCGGCCTGCTGCGCATCGATCGCGCGCTGGGCGATCCCGGCCAGGCCGCCAATGCCAATCTCGTCGCCGACACCGGTGGCCAGTGGACCGCCGCGCATCGTGGCCAGGGTCGCGCCTATCTCGCCGTGCGCCTCAAGCTGCGGCCCGAGGCCTTCCCCTCCGGCGCGCCCAGCCTCTCGGCCATCGTCGAGGGTGCGGACACCATCCTCGATCCGCGCACCGGCGCCACCGGCTGGTCCGACAACCCGGCACTCTGCCTGGCCTGGTACCTGACCTCGCCCTTTGGGTGGCGCGCCGCCTGGGCGGACATCGATCTCCCCGCGCTCATGGCGGCGGCCAACATCTGCGACGAGATCATGGGTCGGCGCGATGGCACCGCAGAGCGCCGCTACACCGTCAATGGTGCAGTCACCCTCGGCGAGGGCAAGATCGCCATCACTCGCAAGCTGGTGGCCGCGATGGCGGGCGCGCTCGTGGTCTCGGGCGGGCGCTTCTACATCCATGCCGGCGCACCGGCGTTGCCGGCGGCGACGCTCACCTCGGATGATTTGCGCGGCGACGTCACCATCGTGGGCTCGCGTCCGCGGCGGGATCTCTTCAACGGGGTGCGCGCCGTCTATGTCGAGCCGGCTGCGGCCTGGCAGCCCACCGATGCGCCGCCGCTGCTGGCCAGCAACTACGTCACCGAGGATGGCGGCGAGGCGATCTACCGGGACATGGAGTTCCCGCTCACCACCTCGGCCTCCATGGTCCAGCGCCTGATGAAAATTGAACTGGAGCGCAACCGCCGCCAGCGCGAGGTGGCGATGCAGGCCAACCTCTCGGCGCTGCGGCTGCGGCCCTGGGATGGGGTGACGGTGGCCCTCGAACGCCTGACGCCATTCCCGGCGCGGGTGACCGGCTGGGCGCTGGCGCCGGATGGTGGGGTGAACCTACAACTGGCCGAGGAGGATCCCGCCGTCTGGGCATGGAACCCGGCGACCGACGAGCGTGCGACGGGCCAGAACCCCTCCGTGGTGCTGCCGAATCCGGGCGTGATCGCGGCGCCGGCCACCATCCTGGTGGAGACGCCGCCCGGGACGACCTTCACAGCCACCGCCGTCTCCTGGCCGGCGGTGGGCTCGGCCTATCTCGCGGGCTACGAGATCGAGTTCCGTCCGGCCTCGGTCGCCGTCTGGCAGGGGTATGCGGGCGGCTTTGGCGCCACCGCGGTCGCCATCCCAACGGCGGAGCCCACCGCTTTCCGTGTCCGGGCGCAGGCGCGCAGCGGGGCGGTGTCGGGCTGGCGCGAGGCACTGGTGCCGGCCGCCGCCTCGGGCCTGGCCGCGACCGGCATTGCCGGCGGCGTGCGGCTGTCGGGCGGTTTCCCCGCGGACGGGGTGCGGCTGCAGGTGTTCGAAGCCAGCAGCGCCAGCCTGGCCGCCGCGACCAAGCTCGCCAGCGAGCCGACCGCACTGCCGTGGGATCGCACCGGCCTCACCACCGGCCAGACCCGCTGGTACTGGCTGCGCAGCGTCTCGGCCGAGGGCAACGTCTCGGCCTTCGCCGGCCCGGTCACCGCCACCGCCCTCTGATCGGAGAATGCCATGCCGGCCCGCATCGATGACCTGCTGGTCCTCAACGCCAACCTCAACAAGAGCGACTTCGCCAAGTACCTCCGCGACCGCGAGGCGGTGCTGCCGAACGATTTCGGCGGGCTCGGCGATGGCGTGGCCGATGATCGCACCGCCATCCAAGCGGCCTTCGATCGGGCCGGCGCGGACCAGAAATTCGCGATGATCCCGCCCGGCACCTGGAACGTCTCCGGTACCGTCACCCTGCCAGGCGGGGCCCGAGGGCTGATCATGCAGGGCACCATCCGCTACACGGGCACGGCGCCCACCTCCGTGCTCGTGCTCGGCGATGGCGGCACCATTCGGAACGCGGAGAAGCTCTACACCGGGCTGAACGTCATCCGGCAGACACTGTCCGACTGGTCCTCCGAGGCGGACATCGGCATCACCGTGCGCAACGTCGATGCGAGCCAGATCGAGCTGCGCCGGGTGGAAGGCTTCACCATCGGCATGCGCACGCTCGGCGATGGCCGCGGCGTCGAGGACAGCACCTTCACGCTCGGGCGCATCGTCAATAACCGCATCGGCCTCGACATCTGGTGCGCGACGGCCACGGCCTGGAACACCTCCATCCGCTACTATGGCGGCCACTTCGCCCAGGCGACCGGGGTGAACGCGAGCCAGGATCGCTTTGGGGTGCGGTTCGGCAACGAGGCGGGCGCCTACACCAACCACAACCGCCACGTCTTTGACGCGCCGAACTTCGAGCTGCGCCAGGCCGGCAGCAACATCGCCATCCCCTTCCTGAACCAGACCTCAGGCTCTGCCATCATCGCGCGCAATATGCGCATGGAGGCGTGCTCGCCGATGGCAGCGCGCCACACGGCCGGCGCCCAGGACTGCGAGTACGACATCGCCTGGACCAACACCTACCTGGTCGGCATCGACTACACGGCCACGGCGAACCGCTGCGGCAATGCGGTGATCAACCGGCACCGCGCGCCGGCGTCGCGGTTTCAGCGGTTTTTGGCCGGCGTGCCCAACACCCGCGCCGCGGCGTTCCGGCAGTCGGCGACGGAGGTGGGTGTGGAGGGGCTGATCACCATCGCGACCTCGACCACTACCGCGACCTTCATGGCGGATTTCTGCTTCAACGGGCTGACCGACCTGACGCCGACCGATCGCGCGGTGACGCTGGCGGCGAACCGGGGGCTGGGGTGGATGCTCGATACATCCCAGGCCAAGGAATTCGCGCTGGCGCATTGGCTGACGAGTGGCGCCTCGGGCGGGCGGCTGTTCGTGCGGGTGTTCGACGGCGCGGGGAATGTCCGCGAGGACATCGCGGGTGATGTGCTGGCCTCGATCACCACCATGCAGTGGAACGGGCCGGCCAAGGGCTGGAACGCCGGCGCGCCGATGGATGACGCGAACTTCAATCGGCGGCAAACCATCCGCGTGGGGGCGTCGGTGGCCTATGCGCAGGTGGGGGTGATCGGCTTCGATGGGCCGATCGACCTGCAGTCGCTGCGGCTGTACGGGCTGCCGGAGGCGGCACCCGCCGTGCTGAACGGCACGCCGCTGCTGCCACAGTCGGGGCAGCGGGAGTTCGCGGCGGAGGTCAGCTGGGATTTGCCGAGCCTGGCGCCGGGGGCGACGTCGCTGATCGATGTCACCGTGAACGGGGCGCGGGCGGGCGACCTGGCGGAGGCGTCGCTGGTGTCGTCGACGCGGTTCATAGAGCTCGACGCTGCGGTCTGGTCGAACAACACGGTGCGGGTGATGGCACGGAACATCTCCGCGGCGACGTTCGACTTGGCCGCGGCGACGCTGTCGGTGGGGGTGGCGAAGCGGCGGGTGCCTTGAGGACCTTGCCGTTCTCGCTAAACGCCAACGACGATTCGGCGCATCGCTACCGTGATGCTGTGCGCCTCCTGCTGCAACAGCCTGTAAAAAAAGACGGTCAAGGAGCGGGGTTTTCGGGCGACACAAGTCGCCCGAGCTTCTCATTGCGGTCTCATTGGCGGATGCTCGGCCGAAACGGGGAGCGCTCCAGTTCCGGCCAGAGTGAAGAAAGACCAAGGCATGGAGAACGATCGGCTATACGCAGTGAAGGCCAAGCTCTTCGATTATGTGAAGAGCCCATCCCTGCGGCACCTGCGCGATCCGCATAGCGTGCACACGCTGGCCAAGGAAATTCTCCAGGTCGTCGATCGAGCCGGCTCTGTTTGGACGAAGTGGGAGGGCCGAAGAGAGGATGTGGTCAAGGCTGCCGCGGCGTGCTGGATCCCTGTCGAGGACTTGCTGGCGTTCCTGAACACCTTGCCAGGCCCGGCTCTGACGCCGACCGATGTGAAGCAGCGCCTCCGCGCAATCTGGGAGGAAGCGTACTCCCATTATCCCAATGATGATCTGAAGTCCGGCTGCCTCGCCATCTACGAGGCTGAGAAAGTCGCCGGGACCGAGATGTCGGCGATCATCGGGACCTTGCAGGAGCATATCGAGCAAGAGGAGGAACGGCTCCGGCGGGAGCACGAGGAGCGCTATCGGCAGCACCGCGAAGATGAGCGCGTGCGCCTGGAGCAGAGATTTCTGAGCGGAGCGGATTGCGGGTGGACGCCCGTGGATCGTTCGCGGGCCCTCTACTGCCGCCGGAATGGGCGTGCTTTCCGGATTGAGCAGGGCAAGGACAAGCGCTGGAAACTCCACCGCATCGCCTCGTTCGAGGATCAAGGTGTGGTGGTAGGAACCTATCTCGGACGTGGCGACGCGAACAAAGTGCTGCAGAAGCTGGCCTATGAGCCGGAGCCGCGCTGGTAGAGATTTCCAGCCTGGCGCCAATGGCGACGCGCTGGCCGACGTGACTGCGATCGTGGCCCCACCGTGCGCGTGATGGCACGGAACGTCTCCGCGGCGACGCCAGCGGTCAGCATGGCAACGGCCATGTTGGCGTCCGAAGATATCCGGTGTTCTCGCAGATCGGGACCATGGACTTCGATGGGCGATCGCCAAAGCGGCGCTACATTTGTGCGGGCTGTCGCAGGCAACACCCACACTCCTCGCGGACTGACCTCTCTGTTCTCACTTCTGGAGCGACCCGTTCGTGCCACCTTTCCTGCTCTTTGGCCCCGTTGCCAGGACGCCGTTGCTCGACGGCCGAGCGCGCAGCGGAAGGTTGATGCCCACCACCTGCACATCATCGACCTCTGGAAAGTTTGGAGCGATTAGCCGCCATTGGGCCGTCAGCGCCTCAACAAGGCCATCGAAGTCGACGCGGCTCCCATCCGCCACAGTCCAAGCCTTCTCGGTCCCGTTGTGTACAAGCACGAATAAGCCGCGGCGGGATCGAGGGTCTCGGAGGTAGTCCCCACAGAGCTGGTTCTCCAACCGCTCCAGAAGCTTTGGTCCTGTCCACCGGTCAGCCAGCTTCAACTCGGCGGGCACAGGCGCGTCAAAGCCGTTGCCGTGAAAGCGCAGGTCCGGCCGTTTGCCATCTGCCAGTTCCGACTCCTGCGGAACGTCGTAGCGTCCGCGCGCGCGCGACCGCAGTTCCCGCGCGAGAAAGTTCCGCATCTCGGTCTCCTCTGTGATTCTGAGGAGGACAGGGGCAAGGCTTTCGTCGCCTCCTTCCAATTCGGCCTTTAGATCGAGGAAGCGCAGCAGGACGAGGTCGGCCAGTTCGCGGTGATCGCGCGGCGTGCGTTCGAGGGATTCAGCGAACTCACGAACCTGGGCTGCCTTCCACGGCGAAAGGTCACCATCGGCCTCGGCTCTGCGCCTTGCGCGCTGCATGAGATATGGCCGCAGGCTCTCCTCGGGATGTGCATCCGCGAGCCTCGAAAGGGCAAGAAACGTCGCCTTGCCAGGTATGCGGTCGAGCAAACCAAGGAGACCCTCCCGGGCATCTTGCGCATCGTCACGCAGCTCCGGGGAGTAGACACCGCCACCGATGCGGTCGATGTCCTCACGCCGCCGGATGTGCTCGTGCATCAGCGCGTAAAGGTCGCCAAGATGCTGGGCGCTGATGAAGTTCTGACGAGGCTTGATCCCTCCGTCCCTCCGTCCACCGACGAGGTGGGTGACGGCGTGCATCGCAAAGCGGGTGCGATCTGCCGGGTCGTTCAGTCCGCCGAGATATGCGCGAAGCTTTGGGATGCCCTGCTCCGGATCGGCACCGATCAACGAGGCGAACCACACGGCACGGCACTCCATCGAGGCGCACTCATCGATCCCGCGCGTGGCGAGGTCCGCTATGACTTGGTCCGACACCGTCGAGCCATGGACGATGATCAGGAGCTTCTGCAAAGAGTCCGCGCTGCGAGGGGCCACCGTGCTCAGTAAGGACACCACGAGGGGCCCCAAAGCGTCCCAGCACCACATACCCGACCACGCCACGTCGTCGAGGACATAGTGGAAGGGTTCGTCGGCCTTCTCGGTCCTGGCCTGGTGATCAATCTCGCCCAGAATGACGCTGAGCACAGCGTCTGGATGAGCGGTGAATAGACCTGGCAACCACGGCGGGAAGCCGTTGAGCTCGCCCACAGCATACCGCGTCGCCCGCTTTGCCTCGTCTTGAGACAGTTCTTTTGCCCAAGCCTCGCTGTCGCGAGCCTCAATAGCTAAACCGGCCAATCCGAAGATATGCGCGGCAGGGGTTGAGTTCGGGGTTCCTCCATCTGAGCGGGGGCGCGGGTCGTACCGTCGCCAGAACCCCTTGGCACCATCCCTGAATGCCTCGGCGACCGCTGTCCCAAACTCCTCGATCAGCGCTTCCCAGTTGCCGTCCGTCCACCGTCCCGATCTGTCTTCGTCCTTCCGCAAGTGATTCAAGAGGTACCACTGGTCCTGCGACACGCCGGAGGGATCGGTGAAACCTGGATCGCGGATGCGTTCTACGTTTCTTTGCAGCGCCTCCCGCCATGCCTGCCTGTTGCGGACCTCTTCCAGGCGACGTTTCTCGTCCTTCCGCTTCCACGCCGCATCCTCCTTGCGCCACTTCCGAGCCTGTTCGGTCTCCGGTGGCGGATTGAAGAACGCAGCGAGCATGCTTTCCAGCAGCGCATTGCCGTCGGTCGCCGCGGCCAACCGTTCGCGCCATAGTTCCGGGCGGTCCGCGTCGTTAAAGAGAGCAAGGGCGACTGTGAGAGCCACAGCGCGGTCGTCTTCCAGGGGGCGTGCAGCCATCTGGTCGACAAAGTAGTCAAAGTCTTTCTCGCTGATGACCGAGAACCCGGTGCTCGGCCAGACGTCTCGGAAGTGCCTGACGGTCTCTGGGGCTTCTCCACGACGCGGGCGTCGGGAGGCCGCGACCTCATGCCAGAACAGACTCCGATTGAGGGCGTCCCACTTCTTCACCAGCTCCCCCAGTTCGGATCTACTTTCATGCATATCGTGGTGGTGGTGCTTCACCAAGCCCAGCCGGCGGAGGAGGGCCAGGGTCGCTTCTTCAAGGAGTGTCGTGTCCCGTCGTTCGGCTAGCCTGGCGAGCACCTCGACGGCGGGTACCGCGAGCCATGCCCAAGTCTTCGAAACCGGGCAGTAGGACGCGTCGATATGCGGCGCCTCCCCTAGGAAGTCGCCGAAGGCAGCGGCTAGCGCCTGTAGGAGCGGGGGCGAGGCGCGCTCGATCCGTCCCTTGAGCGCGTCGACTAGGCGGTCGACGGTATGCCGTTGCGGCACGGCCGCGGCCCTTAATGTTGCGACCAGCCATTCCACGTCGTCTGCCGCGGAGAGGGTCGCGGTCACAAGTTCGGCGAGGAGGCTCCGATCGACGGGCACGCCCTCGGTCAGGATTTGGCTTCGGATCTCCCGCAGGTCAGCGGATGCACCGATGGCCTCGAGGGCGCGAACGGCGACGACCCGAGTATATCGCGACCCATCGGTTCTTGACGCAAGTGCTCTTGCCTCCGGTCGCAGGTCAGGCAGCGGGCCAATCCAGATCATGCGGCAGAGGAAGGAGAGAACTTCCTCGCTAGCGCCGTGGGCTTGCAGGAGCTCCCTGATCGCATCGACGAGGTCTGGGGCGGCAAAGCGCTGGACCGTCGCGTAATCGGCAAACGTCCGAGGTGTGCTTATTGCAGCCAAGCCCTGGCAGCATGCGCGCAGAATCGCTTCGCGGGTCGGCTTGGGGAGCTGGGTCGGATCGCCGCCCTCGAACAACACCTCTGGCGCGACCCGAAGCAGTCGCTCCCTGATCCGGTCGTCGAGCAGGGCAAGCCAGGGCAGGACTGGCCTCAGCGTCGGGGTGATGACCTCAAGGTCGTATTGCCGCCTAAAGAAAAGGGCCTCGATTTTGGCCCTTGACGTTTCGCGGCGGAGGAGACCGCCGAACCACGCCGCTGCGAGGTATTCGCGCGCCTCGCGATGGTGGAACCTTACCGAGCCGTAGATCGCCTCGTCGAAGAGCGGCCTGGAGAGTAAGGCGCCAAGTTCCCGCGTGTTCCATTCGGGGAGCACGGCATCTAGTCGTAGGCCGGAGTTACTGGCTGCCCCATCGGGCACTTGGATCGTGGCCTCGTGGGCGAGGATGCAGGCAGCGGCGATCTGCGCGGCAGCGGCATGGACGCGATCCGCGGTGAGTGGCTGCCACTCGGCACGGGTCTGGTCTCGCTCCTCTAACCTTCGCGCCACACTGCTCTTGACGAGATCGAGCCGACTGCCGATTCGGCCGTTCGTACGCCAGAAATCGATAAGTTCGGCCAGATCCTGCGGACGCCGAGTGTACGCCCAGGCGTCTTTCCGTTCGATTGCGTTTAGGAACAAGTCGAGGTTGGTGATGCCGCCAGCTTGCGCGAATTTCGCAATGCGTGCGGAGTCGAGATCGTCGATAGTTACAATCCGGAACCGCGAGCGCCCGCCATTTTCTTCTGGCGTCGTTACTATGTCTGGTGGCGAACCCGACGCTACTCCCTCGGTCCGCGCCGCTTCGGCGACACGGCCTCCGGCGGGCGGCGGGAGGAGCCGCTCACAGAACTCCAAGTCCGTCTTGGGCCGCCACGCCGAGATGCGGCTCGTGATCAGGAGGTGGAGCCTGTCCTCTGCACCACGAACCTTTGTCGCAAACTTCCGGACCGCTCGTTCGAAGTCGCTCGGGCCGCGTAAGCGGGCCTCGTCCACGGAGTCCAAGAGGACCCATCCTTCGTCCTGCGAGTTTTTCCATCGCTCAAAGCCATCGAGGTCACCAACCTCGAACGCCGCGTCCAGGTCATCGGCGACGTGCTCAAGTCGCAGGAAGAAGGCGTGGTCGCCGGCGGTGCGCCATCGCGTCGCCGCGTAGCGAATCTCTTCCGTCTTTCCTGCACCTGCCTCGGCGAGCAGCACCACCCGCCGCTCCATTTTCAGATCAGCCCACGTAATCGATGGCCCCCGCCGGAAAGCCTGCGACACGTCAACATCATCGCTTTCCCGAGCGTAATCCGAAAGCTCGTGAAACGAGCGGTCAAGATCAACAAAGCCGAACGAAGAGTCGTCACTCATGTACGGATACGATGCTCAGGTAGTGGTGCTGGCGCTGTGCGCTTGCGGGAGATTGTTCTTCACCCCACCAGTCTGGTCCGCGGTCCGACATTCGTTAGCTGTCCCTAAGCCTGCGCCGCGTCAAAAGGGTTCAAAGTTTGCACCCCGAGCCCGCTTACATCCGCCGTATTGCGGGTCACCAGAACGAGATCGTGCACCTGCGCCGTCGCGGCAAGCAGGGCATCGATAACCGGTACGGATCGCGCTGCCGACATCTTCCCCCAGGCGTCGGCCACAGCCAGATCGACGCCGATGATGCGAGCCCCGAAGGCGTCGACCACTTCGCGAAGCCAGCGTTCCAGCGCGGCCGCCTTTGCCGGATCTCGGTGTTGGACGCCCTCGATCCCGCGGCGGATTTCGCCGAGCGTCAGCACGCTGAGGAACAGCTCGCGGTCCTCGACACTTGCCCACCAAGCTGCAACGCCAGGATGGCAGCGCGCCCCCTTTCGGATCTCGGAGATGATGTTGGTGTCGACGAGCCAAGTCACAGATCGATCGCACGTCCGGTATCGCGGGACCGCGTAAGGTCGATGTCGTCCAGCGGGGCCGCGGCGAGCAGGTCCTTCAGACTGCGGGTCGGCTCCGGCCCGAAGCGGCGACGAAGCAGGGCGCGCGCCTCGCCGGCCTGGTCGGGGTCGGCAAGCGCCGCCGCCACTGCCCGGACAAGAGGCGCATCCTCGCCGCGCACCTGCACCTCAACGCGCAGCAGGCCGCGTCTGCGCAGGCGGCGCCGATGCTCGGCGACTGCGGATGGCGCCTTGGGTGTGGATTTGACAGGCATGGAGCGCCCCAACAGTGGTTTCCGGTAACATATCCGGAAAGGCCGGCATGACTCAAGGGAAACGTTGCCGCTCCCCCCTCACGTGGGCGCCGTTCTCCAAGGCTCCAGCCTAGAGACCGCCTGTACCGAGGCGCACTTCCTCCGCCAGAATATCGTCCTAAGTACCTGATTTCATTTGGTAATTTGAAGCCTAGGCTCGGATCGTCCCCACAATCCTCCCCACACTGTCGCCAGATGTGGGGAATGGGCACGCGGAGATCACGCCCCAAGCGTGGCAGATTGGCCACACGCTCAGGCCGCGCCCATGCCGCGCGGAGCAACATCGACAGACTGTCTTAGCACCCTGTCCAGGGTGTCCCTCTTGGCAGTCTCGTTGCATCATTGTGCCTGGATGCAGGCGGGCGCCCCCACTCGCGGCACTACACTCAGCACGGAGACAGCCGCATGACGAAGGCGCACGCCAAGAAGCCGAAGGCACCCACCACGCCCTTCCCGACCGAGGCGGACGCGCTGCACCGCGAAGGGGATTGGGTGTGGATACCGCTCAAGGGCGAGTGGCGATCCGCGACGGGAAAGCCTGAGGAAATCGTCAGGCAACACTTCGTCCGACAACTGATCGAAAACTACGGCTACTCCCTCGCGCAGATGGACCAAGAGCGCCGGATACAGGCTGGCCACAAAAGCCCCCGCGCTGATATCGTCATCTGGGAAAGCGCCGACAAGAAAGCCAAAAACCTCACGCCGGTCCTTGTCATCGAGTGCAAGTCTGAAAGTGTGGACATCGCGCTTCCTGACTATTTTCAGGGCGAGAGCTACACGCGCTCGGCAGGGTGCGAGTTCTTTGTCGCACACAACCGCCGCTTCACTGCCGTCTTCAAGCTCGTGCCGGGCGCGCCGGGCGATTTTGTCCAGATCAACGAAATCCCCAAAGCGGCTGATTGGGGCGATGCCAAGCGGCTTGAGCAAATCCGGAGCCAACTCCGCGCCTTCAACCGGAAAGAGTTTCAAGACCTACTGTTTGAATGCCACAGCATCTTGCGCGACGTGCACAAGATGGACCCCGGCCGCGCCTTCGACACCATCTCGAAAATCCTCTTCGTCAAAATGTATGTCGAACGCTCCGGCTCACATGGCACGTTCACGGTTGACTTCATTGACCGTCGCGCAAGCACTCGGCTTCCGACCGATGCACCCGTGCATGAAGGGCTGTTTGAGCAAACGCGCGCCTACTACCGCGCCGATGACCTCTTCGCCGAGACGGATCGGCTTGAGATTTCCGAAGAGACCTTCCGTCGCATCGTGAAAAAGCTTGAGCGGTTCGACCTTTCGAAGACGAGTGACGATATCAAGGGCCTCGCCTTCGAACGCTTCCTTGGCAACACCTTCCGTGGCGAGCTTGGACAGTTTTTCACCCCGCGGCCCGTGGTGAACTTCATGGTGGACGCGCTGGCGCCGCGCGAGGGCGAACTCATCTGCGATCCTGCCGCCGGTTCAGGGGGCTTCCTGATCCGCACCTTCGAACATGTCCGCGCCGAAATCGTCGCATCCATCCAGGCGCAGAAGGACAAGGCCCGCGCTGAAATCGAAGCTCTTGGCCTGCCGCCGGACGAAGAGGCCGAGCGGATCGAAGCCGCCTTCCTCAAGCTCAACGAAGAATTGCTTCCCTCTACCGACGAAAACCAGCCCGTTGACACGCGGCTCGGCCGCCTCGCCTGGAACTGTATCTTCGGCTGCGATGCCGAACCGCGCGCAGCGCGCACGGCGAAGATGAACATGATCATGCACGGCGACGGGCACGGCGGCATTCACTACCACGATGGCCTTGTGGACATAAACGGCATCTTCGGCGAGCGGTTCGATATCGTCATCACGAACCCGCCCTTCGGCTCGAATGTCGGCAATGATCAAAAAGTCGGCGGCAGTGAAGAGACGCGCGTGCCAGACGATGCGGCATATCGCGCGCGCTCCCTCGCGCGCTACGGCGCAGATTGGGAAGCAAGCCATGCGCGGGTGAAGACGGCCGCGACGAACAACACGAACATCCTTGACCTATTCGAGATCGGCCGGGGCAAAGCGAACCGCGCAACCGAGATCGTCTTTGTTGAACGCTGCCTAGACCTGCTGTCCCCTGGCGGGCGCATGGGCATCGTGCTGCCCGATGGCAACCTCAACAATCCGTCCCTCGCGTGGTTGCGGCGCTGGACGGAAGGCAAGGCCCGCATTCGTGCCGTGGTGAGCCTGCCCGAAGAGACGTTTCGCTCGGCGGACGCGACGGTAAAGGCGTCTCTTCTGTTCCTCGCCAAGTTCACCGCCGAAGATCAGGCGGCTTGGGAAGACGCCTGGACAGCAGCGCACGCCAAGCACGACGCCAGCTTCAACGCCGAACGCGACAAGGTGTGCGCCAAGCTAGGCCGGCGCATCATCTCAGGCGACGATGCCGACGCGGCGCGCATCCTCGCCGAACTTGCCGCGCTCGGCATTGATCGCACTATGCCTGTGTGGCAGGCGGGCGCCGCACCAGACTACCCGCGCGGTATCGGTGCAACACGCCTGACGAAGCCGCGGTGGCAGGGCGCCGCCGATCCGAAGAATGCGAAGCAGGCGACGTCGCTTAAGCGGGACTACACGGCCGCGTGCACGGCCGATGTGGTGGCGAAGTCCGATGCCTTGTTCACCGAACTCCGCGCCGCCATCCGCGCCATTGATGATGCCCACAATGCGGCCGTGTGGACCGCCGTGCGCGAAGCCTTCGATTACCCTGTCTTCGTTGCTGCGCCGCGTTCTGTCGGCATCACATCGTCGGGGGAGACGGGCGAGACGGTGCCGAACGAATTGGCAAATGTGCTCGCCGCCTATCGTGCATTCGAGGCATGGCTTGCAGCCGGTGCCACGCCGGAGGATGCGCCGGATTTTCCCCTGCCCTTCGCTGCCTGATCCGGCAGTGGAGGGACTTGGAACCATGGATCGCGCCTGAGGCGACCGCGGCGCGCGCGTCGCACCATTCCACGATGCCGCTGCGCGACATCATGTCGCCACGTCGAGAGCCGGTGCTCGGCGCGGCCGGATACGCGGATTGCTCGCCGATCACTGTGCACCTTAACGGCGGCATTTCTGTTCGGGATCGTGAAGCGTCCTACAAGGGCAGCATGTTCGCCGCCTATCCGGGTGACGTGGTGTTTTCGAAGATTGATGCCCGTAGCGGCGCCATCGGCGTTGTTCCCGAGACGATCACGAAAGCCGTTGTGACCCCGGAGTTTCCCGTCTTCGTCCCCGATCCGGACGTGCTCGACGGTCGTTTTGTGCAGCGTGTTCTGAGGACGGGCCACTTCCTCGACGCGCTGCGCGCAAAGGCGACCGGGACAAGCGGGCGGAAGCGGATCACGCCCGAAGCCTTTCTTGATCTTCGTGTGCCGTTGCCGGCGATTGCCGAACAGCAGCGCATGGTGAACGCATTCGACGGGCTGCTTGCCGACGCCTCTTTGCTCGCCGCCGATGCTGACAAAATGGAAGCTGACGCAATGGCAGCATTCGAGGCGGCTTTAGGCTACGGGCCGCCTCCCGCGCTTCCGGATCGTCGCGTCTTCGTCGCACACTTCAAAGACTTGGACCGATGGAGCCATGAAGCGATCCTACGGCGTTCGGTTGATGGCGCCGCTACGGTTGCTCACCCGCTCGTTAAGCTCGGCGACGTTGTGCGCGACTTGGCCAATGGCTGGAGCCCCAGGTGCCACGAACACCCCGCTTCGCCGGCCGAGTGGGGCGTTTTGAAGGTGAGCGCTGTTTCTTCTGGTATCTATCGAGATGCAGCCAACAAGGCATTGCCGAGTGCGCTTGCGCCTCGGCCCGCTCTTGAAACTCGTGCAGGCGACGTCCTCATCGCACGCGCCAGCGGAGACGCACGCCTCGTTGGTGCTGCGGCGTATGTTGATGTCACACGCGACAAACTCATGGTTTGCGATAAGATTTTCCGTGTCGTGTTTCGAGAGCCTTCGCCGATCTTTCCGCAGTTCGTCGTGAGTGTGCTTCGCCTTCGCTCCGTGCGCGCGCAGATCGAGGCAGAGTTCTCGACTGAGTCCGGCATGATGAAGAACGTATCGAAGCCTGCGCTCATGTCATTGACCTTTCCGCTTCCTCCGCTTTCCGTGCAGCGTGACCTTGTGTCGGCGCTTAATGCGGCACGCACGAAAGCCGCCGAGATGCGCCGCGACGCGGCGGGCCTTCGCTCAAGGGCCGCCGCCGAGTTCGAGGTTGCGGTATATGGCGAAGAGGTAGAACAGGCAGCGGCGGTCGCGTGATGCCCGCCACTTTGCTTTAGAATGACGCGGAGCGGCGGGCGCATGGTTTCGGGGCGGGCTGTAGCTTTCGGATTGGCAGCGGCCGGCGTGGTGGTGATCGGTCTCTTCGTTCTCGCAGGCAACTCGCCGCGCGCAGACTACAACACCATGCGTGCATTCGCTGTATCGCGCTTGAGCGACGAAGACTTGCGCCGCTTCGATGCACAGGCTCGCGCCGAATACGCGGCGGAGTATGCCGCTGCCCTGGAACAGCACCGTGCATCGCTGCGGCAGCAATCCGCAGATCGCGCGCGGTGTGACGATGTGGCGTTCCGCACCCGCTCCCCTGCCGCCTGCACCATGAGCTTCGGGGAGATGATGCCGTTCGATCCGATCATTTCCTCGGTCGCAATGCGCATAGAGATGCAGATCATGGGCGTTTGTGGCCTTGGCCCGTTCACCGTCCGCGAAGCGCGTCGCTTGGGCTGCCTTCCATGATCCATGGGCAGCGTAGCCTTGGCATCTAGGGCCGGGCGTCTGTCGCCACCTTCATCGCGTCGATAGCCCCCGAGACTTCGGCGAGGCCCGGCGCTGCCGCACTCCCCACGTGGGGCCTGTGCCAGCAAAGGTAGTGCATGTGCGCAAGGGCACTGGACGCGATGAAGCCTTGCCGCATGAGCACCCGCGCCACGCCGCGCAGTTCGGGCCATAGAGTGCCGCCCCGTGGCGTCAGCAGCGCGGCGACGTGCTCGGCGGCTTGGATCAATGCCGGAGCCGGATCACCGGGCGGCGCGTGGCACGTTGTCCAATCGGACCGCGACATGCTGTCCGGCTCGCGCAGATATTCGGCAATGCGGCGGAGCGCGCCGCCCTTCGCCATCTCGCACCACGCCACTTCCGCCACCAAGCCGGCGCAACCAAGCATAATGCCGTCTTCCACGGGCCGCCCATGCCGGTCAACGCGGAGACGGCTGCACATGCCGCGCCAGATGTCCCGCGCCGGGTGCGGCGCATCCTCGCCTTGCCAGATCACTGCGAAGACGTGGCGGAACCCGAGATGACTGGCGATGACGTAGTGCCCCGCCTCATGCACCGCGATCCGCCGCCGGTCACGCGCCAGCGCACGCGCCGGGCACCATGGGCGCCGGGCCGCCTGCATCTCGGGATCGTCGTGCAGAATATGCACCCCGCGCACGCTGCAATTTTGTCCAACCAGGCGTTGCGATGCCGGCGGCGCGTCGGACGTTTCGAGCGCTTTGTTCATGATGGACGTGGTGTCGTGGTGGGGCAGGGAATGGGCGTGGAAGGTGTGCAATTTGTGCGAGTGGGGTGGGCTGGTTTGGCGGGGGCGGTGTCGGCGGCCCCCCACCCCCGCCCTGCCGCGTGAAGGCCGGGGGTGGGGGTCGAGCCCGGCCGAGCACGGCGGCACGGCGCGAGCCGAACCGGCAAAGCAAGCCGAGCCGGGCGGCTACCGTGCTCGACGCTGGGCAGCACGGAACACCGCCATGACGTAGCCGGGATCGTTCGCCAGCCCCGTGCCGAGCACGTGCGCCTTGATAGCCGGGCTGCGCTCATACAGCGGGCGCATGAACGCCTGTGCAGTGGCGAGGTTCTTGGCGTAGTCCGCCCCCCATGCCTTGCGCAACGCGGCCTCGCCAGCTTCGCGCGTCGGCGGCTGGTAGCTCGGATGCGCCGCACGCTGCCCCCATGCCCAAGCCGCCGCTGCTTCGGCGCTCGATAGCTGCGCCTCCGCCATCGCGCCGGCTGCTTCGCGACGTTCTGTCCGGGCTGCATCGTCCACGCGGAACCCCATGGCGTCCGCTTCGGCTTCATCGGCCGGGACATCCATGATGCGCTGAACTTCCTCGGCGCGGATCGGCGCAGCGTAGAGACGTGCCGCCCCCTCGATTGCCGGCGGCTCTGGCGGCACTCCATCGGGCTGCGTAGGCAGGGCCGGGGGTTGCTCGCCCCATCGTGACCACGGCTCGCGCGGCGTGGCAGGCTGCGCACCGTCCGGGGCGGGGCTGGCGGCAGGCTCGGCGGCGGCGGGCTGGCGTGCCTCTCCGGCCGGTGTAGCGGACGGCGCGGGCGCGGGCGCCGGGCCATGCGTCGGATACATGCGGGAGGCCGCAGCGGCGAAGTCATCGGACATGGGGTTGCCCCTCTATCGTGTGAGACTTGCGCGGCCTTCCGCGTGGCCGTCCAGGGCGCGGCTGCCCCTTCGGCAGTTCGGCCGGGGCATTGGCTGCTATCGCGCGTTGCAGCGCGCGGGCGGTGTTCGGTCCGGGATCGGGCAGGCGCATCACGTCAAGCAGCCCGTGGCGGTGCAGATACAGGCGAATCCGCCACCCAATGAATGCGCCGCCGCGTCCCGACCGGCTCGGCTCGCGCGTGACCGGCGCGGGCGTATCGTGCATGGCGCCCATCATCGAAGCATACTCGCCATGGACAGGACGTCGCCTTGAACAGATGCCGCCGGAGCGTGCTGGCGCGCCGGAGTGGCGCACGTGTCCATGAGGCTCGGCGGGCCGGGCGGCAGGCTCGGAAGACCAGCGACACGCGCGCACCGTGCTTGTGCATCCATGATGTGCCCATGGGCTTCGCGAAGCCGATGATCGGCCCATCGGGACCAGTCGGCAGGAAGGCCGGGCGTGCGCCGGTAATCCGCGGCCCGCTGGCACATAGCGTTGTAGTCGCGCACTGCGGCGCTGATCGCAGCGTAGGCTTCCCGCGCCGCGGATGCCGCGCCGATGTCCGACAGGCGCACGTGCGGCATGGCGTCCACCTTCACGCGCATTGCGGATACCGCCTCGAATAGCTGCATGATGCCGTCAAGCAGGAAGTGCCGGGCGGCATCCTGGGTGCGCGGCTGCATCCGGTCGAACATCTGCGCCACGTTATCCTGTGGCACGCGCTGGCGATGGTAGTTGGACATGGGTTGATCCTCCGAAGATTGGATTGCACCGCGCGCAGCCCCGCCCGGTTCCGGACGGGCGGGGCCTCCGCGACAGGGCGCGCCTGACGGCATGGCGCGCCGCGCAGCACCTACCGGCCGGCGCCGAAGCGCATGGGCGCGGGGGCAGGCAACTTCGGCAGGGGCTTCCGTAGCTCGGCCTCACGCTGCTTGCGCTGGGCATCACGCTGGGCAGCCTCCCGCGCCAGCGCCGCAGGGCTGCGCGGCGGATTGGACGCAATGGCCTGTTGAAGCTCGGCGACCGCTGCCTCCGGGCTGTCCTTGGCGATCATCTCCAAAGGCGAGAGTTCAGACATGGCGTAGCGGCTCGGCATCATCGTATCCGCGTCGAGATGTCCGGCGGCGCAAAGCCTGCCGATCAGGATGGAGACGAACCTCTCCGGCAGGGGCACGGGTTGATGGACCGCGTTAGGGCTGACATTCAGTCGTGCCATGGCCGCGGTGCCGGCGCAGTTCCGTGCCAGAATGCCGACGTTCATCACCAGCCGATCAATCTCGCGATTTAGCTGGCGCGACTGCGCGGCCAGCGTAGCATCGCAGTTGGCGAGCGCGGCGTTGTGGTCCCGCAAGGCACCGTCGTATTCCGCCTGCCGGACCTCCGCCTCTACCGCCGGTGTCAGTCGCTTCACTTCGTCTTCCGCGTCGGCGATGTCCGCCTCAAGCTGCGCGATGCGCTCGCGAACCCGGCGACGTTCGACAGAACCGATACCGACCTCCGCCAGCCTCGCGCGCGCGGCGAAAAGCTGGTCCCGGAAGTGTGCCGCGGCGATATGTGCGACCTCCCGTTGACGGGTGGCCGAAGCCTGGATTGCGTCGGTCATGGGTGCCTCCATTTCAAAACGTGGGGAAAAAATGTGGGGACAGGCGGCCCCACGCGCGGCGAAGCGTTGAAAATGTTGACGTTCTGTCGCACTACTGGCGGACGGGACGTCATCCGAACCGCGTAGAATGGGGTGCGGACAGGCCGGGCGCCGGTCATCGCAATAGGGCCTCAAGCTCGGCCTGTTGCTCGGCTGTCAGGCCAGCCGGCGCCGCCGATGCTCCGCCCCTGCCGCAGCGCCGGAAGGCATCGTTAAGCCGCTGCGCAAGGTTGGCGTCGGGTTCCTTGGTCGGTTGCTGCGGCGCCACCTTGGGCGCGTCGAACGGCGCCAGCGCGAGCGCGCAGCGGAGACGTTCGGCGAGGGGCACGGCAGGCGAGCGCATGACGGCGCGCAGTAGCGCGAGGCTATCTGATACCTCGCCGAACTCGACGGCGCCCATCGCGGCGGCAAGGGCTTGTTCACGCGCAACCGTGGTCCGGTTCTTCGATCCTCTCGGCCGTCCAGGGCCACGCCTGCCGGGGATCGGCGGCGGCGGTGTGAAGGGCGGTGCGCCGGTCACGACACGCTGCCTTGCCACGGGCGCCATAGATCAGGCCCGACTGCCATGCGCGCAGACGCGAAGCACCGCTGCCGGGGTGCCGGGCAGCGCGGGATAGGCCGCAGCGCACGTGTCGTGCCGCGGGGCCTACATATGGAGCCAAAACGGATCATGACCCACCATATACGGGTTTGAATAAGTAAAGTCCAGAGACTTCGCGCATCGAGGCTCACAACATTACTTGAGACGTATTGTCCAAACGGCCTAGATATTGGCCGTGCTCATTCGTTCGCGTGCAAACATGATCGCCATCATCCATATTGGACAATCTGTCCAAGCATACAGACGTAGATATTAGACATTTGTCCAATGTGAGGGGTGTGAGGACTTCCTTATAATCGACGCTACACGCGCGAAGCGTCTATAATAGAGACCCCCTCACGGTCCTCACATCTATGCCTTGGACTGGAAAGACGCCGGGATCGGGGGTGTTTCGACCGCCATCCCGTGCAATCTGATTTCGAGGCCCTGATACCCGTATTTCCCGGTCCCGCCCTGCCGCTTCCACGTGAACCCGCGGCCGTCCAGGGCTTGGCTGAACGCCATCGTCGTGCCGGGCGCCACACCGGCCCGCTTGGCCCATTCGGACCACGAACCGAACAGCGTGGACGTGAGCGCATAGCGGTCCGGCGCCACGGCGCAGCATTCCGCCAACCACAGGCCGAGCGTATCCTCCGCCGCGAGGTATGCGTCTGTCGCCTCTCGAACGATGGCAGGCGGCGCAAGCCCGATCCGCTGCCACTCCATGCAGCCCGCGATGGCCCATGCCAGGATGCCGCCCCACTCGGCGCGCAGCCTGTCAGAAAGCCCCTGATCGCGCTCCCCGGCCGGGATGGTCACGGCAAAGGGGATCATGTGCAGCCGCCGCCGCATCGCTTCGTCCACGGCGCGCAATCCGGGCTTGTGGTTGCCGGCGATTACCAGTTTGAACTGTGGTGTGAACTCGAAGAAGTCCTGACGCATGAAGCGCGCGCTGATCGGATCGCCGCCCGTCAGGGCCTTGATGCGGCTTTCCGCCCATCGCCGATCAACCTCGGTTTCCTGTGCAGCTACCAGCCGCGCACCTTGCAGCATCGCCATATCGGTTGGATGCCGATCCGTCGCGCTGGCGGTGAACGTCTCGATAGGGGCAGTTTTGGCGTAGGCGCCGAAGAGATTGGACAGCGTGTTGAGGAACACGCCCTTGCCGTTGCCTCCCGTGCCATACAGGAAGAACAGCGCGTGCTCGCGCGTGCTGCCTGTGAGGGCATATCCCGCCATGCGCGCCAGAAACCCCTGTAGCTCGGCATCGCCGCCCGTGATCCTGTCGAGAAACCGCAACCACGTGGGGCACTCGCCGGCAGGCGCAGCGGCCGTGATCTTCGTCATGCAGGCGGCGGGATCGTGCGGCCCCACATCTCCGGTCCGCAGATCAACGATGCCGGCAGGCGTGTTCAGCAACCACGGGTCCGCATCCCACTGATCGACCGTCGCGGCGTGCTGGCGATCAGCCTGGGCAAACCTCTCGACGGCCGCGACGGTGCTGGACTTCAACAGCGCCGCCGCCTGCCCGCTGTCCCGGCAGTGCTCGGCCTCGGTGCGGCAGATGCGGCGTGCAATGTCGAAGGCGAGTTTCGTATCCTCTCGACGCCAGCACGTGCCATCCCACACCATCCATCTGTTCCAGGCCGCGACGTATCGCAGCCGTTCGCCTTCCTGTTCGGTGAAGCGCCGTGCGAGGGCTTCCTCGGTCGTGGCAGGATTGTGCATCTCGGGCGCCGGAGGCACGGCAGGCGGAGGGGGCGGCGGGTCAACATGGACGCCTGCATACATGACGGTCGGGTGCTTCGATCCGCCGGGGTTCTGCGCGTGCGCAAAGGCATTCTCGACACGCTGTAGAAGATCGTCCGGCATGATCGGCGGGGAGCATCGGTCCGCCCATCCTTCGACCATGAGTTGCCACGTCGTGTGCAGACTGACGCCAAGCTCCCGCACCGCACAGGCTAGCTTGTAAGCGGCATCGCTTTGTGTGCCCTGGACGGCGCCAGGGGTGCGGGTAATTCGCTCGCGCGCTGCCTCGATTGCGCCGGGGGTGTCGGGTTCAACAAGCATCTCGCGGGCGTTCTCTGCGCGCTCCCGCTGCGCTCGCGGCGCAGCCATTGCGGGATCAGCGCCGATCAGGGACGCGACGGCCGCGAGGAAGCCCGTCAGTGCCTCTTCCGACACGGAAGGAAGTGCCGTTGTGGGCAACAGGTCCGGGCCGAGTGGTTCCCATTCCAGCACGGCGCCCGTGGCGTGCCGTCCGAATGTCACGAACTGGTTGCCGTGGCCGAGCACTTCCACCTTGCCGCGCACACCG
Source organism: Roseomonas sp. CECT 9278 (assembly GCF_918698155.1). Classification (GTDB taxonomy): domain Bacteria; phylum Pseudomonadota; class Alphaproteobacteria; order Acetobacterales; family Acetobacteraceae; genus Neoroseomonas. The sequence continues at coordinate 68,537 of NZ_CAKKLX010000005.1, read as the reverse complement.
TCCAGAATGCGCTTGCTCGGCTCGCCTTCGTCGGCTCGATACAGCAGGAGCACGCGCGGGCTGCTCGACCTTGTGCGCGTCAGTGTCCCGCCGAACCGCCGCTCGGCTTCGGCGCGGATCGCGGCGGCTATCGCCGCATCGTCGCAATCAATGTCGATGGCGCGCAGTCCGTCGCACAGGATGCCGGTATTGAGCGCATCGGGCGCGGGCGGCACGACTGCGGCCTCGGGAGGAACCTGTCGCGCGCGTTCCTGCCACGCGCGGCCCACCGGCCGCTTTCCAGGCGAGTTCCCCGGATCGTCAGGATTGCACACGGCGACGGGCCGGAACCCCTGCCGCCAAAGGTTCGCGCGCAGCACGCGCACGGTTTCGATATCGTCGGTCACGGGCAAGGCCCCCTTCATGCAGGGCCAGCCGCGCGTTGAAGCGGGGGCGAGGGCGCGCTATCTCTGTTCCGGAAGAGACTACTGCCTACCTCGCCGGTCCCGTTCGCAGCGGGCCGGCGTTTCTTTTCAGGCAGCGTCGGCGTGCTGCGGCGTCACCAGGGCCTTGACGCTGGCATAGGTGATCAGCGTCCGCCCGGCGACCTTCACCGCGGTCAGCTTGCCTTCCTTGATCAGCTTCCAGACGGTCGTGTTGCCCACGTTCAGGGTTCCGCGCGTCTGCTTCACCGTGAGCGTGAGCGGTTCCTTGAGGGCCGCATATTGGGCGGTGTGCATGGCTACCTCCATGGATGGCCCCGCATCGCGGCGACCGGCTTCGGATGCCGGCGAAGTTCTGCGTGCAAGCCTTCCCGTGGGTAGCGGGGGTTAACGGGAAGGCGCGAACCACGTGGCAAGCGATGCGATCAGCACCTTTGCACGCATCTCGGCGCGTTCGATTGTCGCCGGCTTACCCGGCTCGCCGCGTCCTTCGCCATCCTGACGGCGCGCTTCGGCATCTAGGACCGCATGGGCAGATTGAACGACAAGCCGGCTTGCCTTCCCCTGCTTCACGTCATCGCGCCAGCGCCGCACCAGAGAGGCAGCAATCGCTTCCCCTGTTCGCTTGCCGTCCGGCTGCATGATCCGATGATGCGCGAGTTCGCTGGCGACGAATGCAGCGGCGCGGCCTGCCGCCAATCCTGCATCCTCAAGGATCATCATGGCGGCGGCGGATTGGCCCCGCACGAGCGCAGAAACCGTGTCGGCTGGTCGGTTCTCCACTATAGGCTTCGCTGCGAACAGCGCCGGCTGCGATCCGTGTCGCAGATCGTGCAATGCCTTTACCAGTTCTATCAGGGGAAGATGCGCGCCGACAGCGAACGCGGTTTTGTCACCCTGGACGAAGCGCGCAACAGCGGCCAAGGCGCGGGCCGCGGCGGCAAGCCTGTCGCTGCCTTCCATGTCACGGGCCGCGGCCGTGAGGTTGTCCAGAAGCTCGCCATAGGCGCCGCACAGGGCGCGAACTTCCGCATCCCGTTGTTCACTCGACGCTGCGTCCATCTTCATGCCGCCTGCCGCCGCGTGGTCGCCGTCGCTGCGCTCGGCGCGCCCATGCAATGCGCGGCCCATGCGTCCATGAGTGCGACACGCTGCGCGAGGTAATCAGTGCGCTTGTAGGCAGCCACCACCTTGTCGCGGATCGTATGTGCGAGTGCTGCCTCGGCGGCGGCATCGCTCTTTTCAGTCTCGGCGGCCCAAACGCGGAAGCTGCTGCGCATCCCATGCACAGTAATCGCTTCATCGGTGTTCGGATCACGCCAGCGCGGCGGTTCGCCTTCCTTCAAGCCGTCGCTGCACATGCCGCGGGCCAGCATGGACAGAGACATATCCGAGAGCGCCGCGCTTTCGCGCTTGCCAGGGAATACGAGGGCCTTCGGATCGTCGCTGATCTTCCGCATTTCGTCCAAGAGCACGAGCGCGGCGGCGGACAGCGCGACACGATGCGTCTTCTTCGCCTTCATGCGATCCGCCGGCACATGCCACACCACGCAATCGCGGCCGAGTTCGTCCACGTGGATCGTGCGCACTTCGGACCAGCGCATACCGCGCACTTCCCCGGATCGCGCTGCGGTCAGGATCGCGAAGAGCACCGCTTGTGCAGATACCCCTTCGCGCTGGCGCAGCGCATGGACGAAGGCCGGCATCTGTTGCCATGGCAGCGACGGGAAGTGCCCTGCCGCCTTCCCGTTCCGCGCTGCGGTCATGCCGAGCGCCTTTAGATGCTTCCATGCAGCGGGGTTGTCACCTAGGCGCCACTTCTTGGCCCGCGCCACATCGAGCACGTTTTCCATTCGGCCGCGGACGCGCGAGGCAGTCTCGGGGATGGTGTGCCAGATGGGATCGAGGATGCGGCGAACGTCTTCATCGGTGATGTCCGCCACGTCCTTCGCGCCGATCACCGGGTAAGCGTAGGTTTCGAGTGTCGTTGCCCATTGCGCGCCGTGCTTGCTTTCCTCGCCGCCCTTCCAGCCCTTCGCCTTCGTTGCGAGGAACGCTTCCGCGACGGCACGGAAGGTGTGATCCTCCGGCGCAGCGGACGTGTCCGGCGCGGGGGTGTCCTTCGCGGCGCGCTCGGCTTTCCGGGCGTCCACAGGATCAGGCGCGGCCCTGTCCTTGGCCCGTTCGCGTTCAACCGCCGCCGCTGCACGCGCTGCCCCGAGCGTCAGGACTTGGCGTGTGCCGATTGCCTTACCGCCGGCATTCGGATCAGCGCCGGCTTTCGCCTTCGCCTTGCCGCCACGGTCGGCAATGCCGAGCACCAGATCGCGCCGCTTTCCGTCGCGCTGGTATCGCAGCGTCCAATAGGCCCGGCCGCTGTCCTTCACGTCGAGTATCAGCCCGCCCCCGTCGCTATGCCTGCCGGGCTTGGCGTGCTCGACGTCCTTCGCTGTCAGATTGCCCATGAAAACCCTCCGCCATACTCGTTCGTCCCCACAGTCGTCCCCACAAATGGGGTTGGCTTGTGGCGAACCATGGCGGAGAGTCTCGAACGGCCGGCGGGCAAAAGGCAAGGAAAACCTTGCGTATAGCGAAGCTGCGCGTGTGGGGACGAACGTGACTTCTAAAGACACCCTGTCCGCCAGTTCCCATACGAGCCGCGCTCTCCGCCTGACCGGACGCCCCGCTGAGTGGCAGGTTTCCTGGCGCTTTTGCGACAGACCTGTTGACTGGCCGGATGCGGAGACGGCCGCAAATCGCTCTCCAGCGCCCGATGGTGCTGCCAGGCGCGTGCCGCTTGGCCGGGACATAGACCCGATCGAGGCCGAGGACGTCCTCATTGATCACGCCATCGACGCCGCCGTCACCGGACCTTCCGAGTTGCTCGGCAGCATTCAGACGTGATCCGCCTTAGCCCATGGCCACCAAACCGGCAGCAGGCCACGCGCTAAGCGCGCCGGTCGCGTTCGCCGACATTGTCACCCATCGGCTGCGGCGCCGCTGAAGCGCGCCAGCGCGAAGGGCGCGATCGGCAGGTTGCTGCCGCGTCCGGTCAGGCTGTCGGCCATGATCTGCCCGATGATCGGCCCCAGTTGGAACCCGTGCGCGGAAAACCCGGCGGCATGGAATACGCCCTCCTGCGAGCCTGGCCCGATGATGGGGATGCGGTCCGGGGTGAAGCCCTCGATGCCCGACCAGAAGCGGACGATGCTGGCCTGTGCCATCGGCGGGATCACCGCCGCCGCATCGCGCATGGCCGTGGCAAGGCCGCCGAGGTCGAGCGTGCTCTCGTTGGTGTCGCGCAGCACCGGGCTGCGCCGCCCGCCACCCATCACCACGGTGCCGTTGGCGAATTGCTTGGCCGAGAGCGAACGACCGGCGAAACCCACCACCGGCCCGAGGAAGCGCGGCATCCGTGCCGAGACCATCTGCATCGAGCCATTCGCCTCGATCGGCAGCGCATCGCCCAGCATCGTGCCCACCTGGTCCGCCCAGGCACCGGCGCAGTTCAGGACCATCGGCGCCTCGAGGCGGCGGCCGTCGCCCAGCGTGATACGCCAGCAACCCGCCGCCCGCCGCATGCCGATGACCGCCACGCCCTCCATGATGCGCGCCCCGAGCGCCTCCGCACGCAGCCGGAATGCGCGCGTCGTGCGGTAGGGCTCGGCATGGCCATCGGTCGGCACATGAATGGCGCCCAGGCAATGCGGCGCCAGGGCCGGCGCCAATTCGCGCAGGGCTGCGGCATCGACCAGCGTCTCATGCTGGTAGCCCGCTTCATGGAGGGCCTGCACGCGCGCGCGCAGGGCGTGCAGTTCGGCCGGCGTCTCGGCCACGCGCAACTGTCCGGTGACCTGGAAACCGAGGTCGTCCTCCAGCAGCGCCGGCAACTCTTCCCACAGGCGGCGTGACGCCAGCGCCAGGGGCACTTCCGCCATATGCCGGCCCAGCGTGCGAACGCCGCCCGCATTCACGCCCGAGGCGTGCCGGCCGACATAGTCCTTCTCCAGCACCGCGGCGCGCACACCCATCCGCGCCAGGAAGAAAGCGGTGGCGCAGCCCTGGATGCCGCCGCCCACGATTGCGACATCCGCCGTCGTGCTCATGATGGCCAGGCCATCAGCGTACTCGCCCGCACCGGCTTCAATGGCAGCCGCCGGCGAAGCGGCACGATGTCGTCAGGCCCGACCGCCGCGACCTGCGCCATCACCGCCGCCAGCGCGGCGCCGCAGCCGCGCCCCTGGCACCGGCCCATGCCGCAGCGCGTCAGGCTCTTCAGCGCATTCGCATCCTTGGGCGGGTGCGGCTGTGCGTGCAGTGCGGCGCGCAATTCCGCCAGCCTGACCTCCTCGCAGCGGCACAACAGCGTCTCGTCGGGCGGTGCCTCGGCGATGGGTGCGAACCATGCATTCAGGAAGGGACGCGCGGCCATCGCTGCGCGCAACTGCCGGCGCAGCCGGTGCGTCGGCTCCGCCGGCGGGTCGCCCCGCCCCAGCCGCGCGGCCACCGCGAGGCCAGCCAGCCGGCCGCGTGGCACCGCAGCATCGGCACCACCAATGCCCGCCGCGTCGCCCGCGACGAACACGCCGGGCAGCGGGCTCGCGCCCCATTCATCCACCTGCGGTCGCCAGGCCTGATCACCGGAGTCCCATTGCATCGGGCAGCCCAACAGCTCCGCCAGGCCGGTCTGCGGCACGACCCCCTGATTCACGAAGAGGTGCGACGCCGGCAGCGATCGCGCCCCGCCGCCATGGCGAAACCGCACCCATTCCAACCGCCCGTTGCCCTCGGCGCGCAGGTCGCTGACGCCTCGCAGCCACGGCACGCGGCGCCGCGACGCCGCCGCCAGCAGACCCAGGCCCTCGGCCAGCAACGGCGCGCCACCGGCCAGCAATGCCCTGCCCAAATGCCGCAGGCTGGCGCGCCAACGGCCCGACGGCGCCGTGTCCAGCAGCGCCGCGGGGCGGAACCCGGCGCGCAGGTACTGTGCGGCCAGCAGGTGGAGCAGCGGGCCACTCCCGGCCAGCACCGCGCCATCCGCGCCGAGGCCCGCCTGCTTCAGGGTCGCCTGCGCCGCGCCGGCGCCCATTACGCCGGGCAAGGTCCAGCCAGGAAACGGCCATGGTCGTTCATAGGCGCCACAGGCCAGCACGATCGCGCCGGCCGATGCCTGGCCGTGGCCTTCCGGCGTCTCCCAGCCGATCCGGAAGTCGGCGGTAGCGGCCCAGACGGAAGCGCCGTGCACGAAATGCGCCCCGGCCGCCTCGGCTTCGTCGCGCAGGGCGCGCGCCGGCGCGGCCTTCGCCGCAAGCCATGGCAAAGGGCTGGACAGCGCCGCCCGGTGCACCTGGCCGCCAGGCCCGGGCTGCTCGTCCAGCACCAGCACATCGAGGCCGCGGTTCGCGGCGCTCGCCGCCGCCGCCAGCCCCGCCGGCCCGGCGCCGATGACGATGACATCGTGCCGTCTCATGCCGGTCCCGCCTGCCGTTCGATGCGCATGCCGGGCGCGAGGCGGCGCAGGCAGCCCTGGCTGTCAGGCACGCCATCGATCGTCACGAGGCAGTCGAAGCAGCTGCCCATCATGCAGAAGGGCGCGCGCGCCGCGCCGGAGACGGCGCTGCGCCGGTACGGTGTGACGCCCGCCGCGAGCAGCAGGTCGGCGACGGTCCAGGTGGCGCGCGCCTGGCATGGGGCGCCGTCCAGCGTGACTTCGATCATCGGCTGGGCATCGGCGCCGGCGGCAAGCCTGAAGGCCATCCCTAGCGCCCCTTGCCGGCGAGCAGCCGGTCGAGCCCATAGAGCCGGTCCAGCAGCGCCATCAGCACCAGCGCGCCGATGATGAGAAGGCTCGATGCCGCCGTGACCAGCGGGTCGATCGTCTCCTCGATGTGCAGATACAGCCGCACCGGCAGGGTGGTCGTGCCAGGGTCAGCCAGGAAGACGGTCATCGTCAGCTCATCGAAGGAATGCAGGAAGGCGAGCAGCCAGCCGCTGGCGATGCCCGGCATGAGTAGCGGCAGGGTCACGCGCCGGAACACCTGCAGCGGTTGGGCGCCCAGCGACACCGCCGCCTGCCCCAGCCGCGGATCGACGCCATACGCGGCCGCGAGGACGAGTTGCAGCGCGTAGGGCAGGATGATCAGCACATGCGCCACCAGAAGCGCGACGAATGTTCCGTTGATGCCGGCGCCGCTGAAGAAGCGCAGGAAGGCGACGCCCAGCACGACATGCGGCACCAGCAGCGGCGAGAGCAGGAATGCGCGCACCGGCTCGGCGCCGCGCGCCGGATGCCGCGCGATGGCCATCGCCGCCGGCACGCTGAGCACCACCGCCAGCGTTGCTGAGGCCAGGCCCAGCCACAGGCTGGTCCGGAAGGCGCGGATGAAGTCGGCATTCTCCGCCAGCGCATGGTACCAGCGCAGCGATGGCGGCCAGGATGGCAGCGAGAGAAACGCCCGGTCGGTGAAGGAAACCACGCAGACCAGCACAAGCGGCGCAAGCATGAAGCCGATGAACACCGCGTGGAACAGGAGCGCGACGGGGCCGTTGCGGATCATCGGAAGCTCTCCGCGAAGCGGCGTTTGACCAGGCGGTCGTAGGCCAGCAGGATGCCGAGATTGCCGACCAGCAGGATGACGGCGATGGCGGCCCCGAGCGGCCAGTTCAGCGTCGCGAGGAATTCATCCTGCGCGGCCGTGGCCGCCACCTTCAGGCGGCGACCGCCGATGATTGCGGGCGTGGCGAAGGCCGTCGCCGCGAGCGAGAACACGACAACCGAGCCCGAGGCGATGCCCGGCACGATCCGCGGCAGCAGGATGCGCCGAAAGATCGTGAAGCCGCCCGCGCCGAGCGAGGCTGCGGCGTGTTCCGCCTGCGCGTCGCCGCGTTGCAGCGCGGCCCAGACCGCGACCACCATGAACGGCACCAGCACATGCACCAGCGCGATGGTCACGCCGGCGCTGGTGTACATCAGCGAGACCGGTTCGCGGCTCCAGCCCAGGGCGACGCCGGCGGCGCCGAGCACGCCCTGCGGGCCGAACACCAGCGCCCAGCCCAGCGTGCGCACCACCACCGCAATGAGCAGCGGGCCCAGGATCACCAGCAGGAACAGTCCGCGCCAGGGCGCGCGCATCCGGTGCAGGATGATCGCCTCCGGCACCCCCAGCAGCAGGCACGCGATCGTCGTCACGAGCGCGAGCGCGAGGGTCCGCACGAAGATCTCGAGAAAGTAGGAGTCGCTCAGGACCTCGGCATAGTTGTGCAGGCCGAGCGGTGCGCCGGCGCCGGTCGCGGGGTCCGCCGTCTGCAGGCTGAGCAGCGCGGTCAGCCCGAGCGGCACCAGCAGCACCAGCGCATAGAAGGTCAGTGCCGGGCCGCTGAGCAACCAGAACCGCCACGTCGTGGTCATGCCGCGAGCGGCCGCAGATCGGCGGCGTCGAAAGCGATGCCGACCGCCTGGCCTTCGCTCGCGCCGCCGCTGCCCGCGCCCTGCACGCAGAACAGCGCACCCAACGGCGTGTCGAGTTCGTACAGCGTCTGGCTGCCCTGGAAGACACGCGTGCTCACCCGCCCGGCGAGCTGCCCTTCACCGGGCGCGGTGATGCGAAGCCGCTCCGGCCGCAACGACCAGCGCGGCGCCGTGCCGGCCGGCGCGATGCCGCGCAGCATCGCCGCGTCCAGCAGGTTGGTGCGGCCGAGGAAGCCGGCGACAAAGGCGGTGGCGGGTTGGTCATAGACCGCCTCGGGCGGTCCGACCTGCTCGATCACCCCGGCATTCATGATGGCGATGCGGTCGGCAAGGGCCATCGCTTCGCCCTGGTCGTGGGTGACCATGATGGCCGTGATGCCGGCGTCCCGATGGATGCGCCGCAACTCGAGCTGCATCTCGTCGCGCAGCTTGGCGTCGAGGTTGGACAGCGGTTCATCCAGCAACAGCGCCTGCGGGCGGATCACCAGCGCGCGGGCCAGGGCCACCCGCTGCTGCTGCCCGCCTGAAAGCTGGCGCGGATAGCGCTGCTCCATGCCGGACAGGCGAACCATGGCCAGGGCATCGGCGACGCGCGAAGCGGCTTCAGCGCGCGGCACGCGGCGCATCGCCAGTCCGAAGGCGACGTTCTCCGCCACGCTCATGTGCGGGAACAGGGCATAGGACTGGAACACGACGCCAAGGCCGCGGCGCGCCGGGGGCACCTGCGAGACGTCACGCCCGGCCAGCCGAACCGTGCCCAGGGTCGGTTCCACGAAGCCCGCGACCATCTGCAGGGTGGTGGTCTTGCCGCAGCCGCTCGGGCCGAGCAGGCAAAGAAACTCGCCTTCGGCGACCAGCAGGTTCACCCGGTCCACCACGAGTTGCGCGCCATAGCGGCGCGTGAGGTTCTCCAGCGCGACCTCAGGCATGGGTCAGCGCTCCACCGTGCGCGTCCAGCGCCGGGTCCATTCTGCGCGCGCCGCGTTGATGGCGGCCCAGTCCGGCGCGATCAGCCGCTGCACCGCCTCGGGGCCATAGATGACCTGCCCGGCGATCGGCGGCGTGAGGGTCGTGGCGCGGTTGGTGGGGCCCCAGCCGGCTTCCGCCGCCAGGATGGCCTGCGATGCCGGCGAGAGCAGGTGTCGGATCAGCGCCTGCGCCAGGTCCGGCACGTCGCTGCCGCTGACAGGGCAGAGCGCGGTCTGCAGGGCGACCGCGCCCTCGGCCGGCACGACGAAGGCGATGGGGAAGCCGGCGCCGGCCAAGGCGTGCACGCGCCCGTTGCCCCAGACGCCGATGCTGACCGCGCCAGTCTGGAACAGTTCGGAGATCTTGGCCGACGACGTCTCGAAGGACAGCACATTGGGCGCGACCGTGCGCGTCATCGCGGTGAAGCCGGGCTCGATACGCCCCTCGTCGCCGCCGGCCGCGCGCGCCAGCATCAGCAGCGTGTGCAGCCCGTAGGTGTTGGTGATCGATGGCACCAGCAGGCGCCGGCGGAAGCGTGCATCGCCCAGGTCGTTCCAGGATGTGGGCGCAGGCCAGCCTTCGCGCGCGAAGACCTGCGTGTTGTAGGCGATGCCGGTCGACACCAGGCCCAGCCCGACAGCGCGGCCCCCGGCGAGGCGGGCGAGCGGATAGAGGCTGTCGCGTTCGATCGATGGCTCGACATCCGTGCACAGGCCAAGCGCCGCAGCCTGTTCCATCGGTCCGTCATCGAGCAGCGCGACATCGATCTCGGGATTGCCGCGCTGCGCCTGCAACCGCGCGAGGTTCGCGGCCGAGGCACCGGCGACATAGCGGATCTCCACGCCATGGGCGCGCTCGAAGGACGGCAGGATGCGCTGGCGCAGGGTGCCTTCGGTGCTGCCGCCATAGCCTGCGAAATACAGGATGCGCTGTTGCGCCTGGGCCTGGCCGGCGATCAGGACCGTGAGAAGGAGCGCTGCAAGGGTCTTCATCGATGCCTCTCGTCAGGAGGCCCGAGGAAAGCAGACGCGAATGCATAAAAAAACTATCATCAATTGTGCCTATCATACGAAATTTCTATATTAAGGCATGGCCGGCACCCTCACGCACCGCATGGTGGAAGCCTTCCGCGCGGTGATCCTGACCGGCAGCATTTCCCGCGCCGCGGCGATGCTGAACGTGGCGCAGCCCTCGGTGAGCCGGCTGGTGGCGGAGATGGAAGGCCGGCTCGGCATCGCCCTGTTCGAGCGGCGCGGCCCCCGATTGACCGCGAGGCCCGAGGCCTTGGAGTTGTTCGGCGAGGTCGAGCGCTCCTTCCGCGGCCTCGATGAGGTGGTACGCCGAGCGCGGCAGATCGCGGCGAGCCAGGCCGGCGCCGTGACCATCGCGGCGATCCCGGCATTGGGCCTCACATTGCTGCCGGATGCCCTCGCAGGGCTGGCCGCGGCGAAGGGTGCGCCCGTCCTGCGCCTGCAGATCGGCGCCTCGCAGCATGTCCTTGGACAGTTGCTGGAGCGGCAATGCGACATTGCGATCGCGATGATCCCTGCCGCCATGGCGGTCGGCCGGGAGGTCGCACGGTTTGAGGCAGTCTGCGAATTGCTGCTGCCGGCGGGACATCCCTGGGCAGGACGCGCGAGGCCGGTGCAGGCTGCGGAGTGCGAGGCGGTTCCGTTCATCGCCCTCGGCGCGGGGTCAATGACGCGGCTGGGAACGGATCGCACCTTCGCCGATGCGGGCGTGGAACCGCGGCTGGTGGCGGAGACCCAGCAATCGCTCTCCGCGTCGCAGCTGGTGCTGCGCGGGCTTGGCGTGGCGGTGGCGGACCCCATGACCGCCAGCGCGCATCGTCGGGCAGGGGGCGCCACGATCGGCTTCGAGCCAGGCCTGCCCTTCGCCTTCGCCGTCTATGCGGCCGCACATGACAATGCCTGGCGATGGGCCAAGCGGATAAGTGCGGCGATCAGCGCCGCGATGCCGGCGCACGCCGCTGCCGAGGCCGCGAGCAGCAGCTGGCGGCGACGATGATGGGGACGATGTTCTCCGGTCGCGCCGGACGTCGCGCAGGTGGATGACCGCGGGGCCTGGTGCCTGTCCCGTTCCCGCACCGAGCAGGCTGCCGCCTGGCAGACCCCGAGAAAGCCCGCGACGGTTTGAATCCGGCAGCACTCCCGCCGCCAGTTCCCATGCGAACCGCACTCTCCGCCTGACTGACCGCCGCGCTGAGTGGCAGGGTTCCTGGGGTTTTCGGGGCGGACCTGTTGACTGGCCGGACGCGAAGAAGGCGAACCATCGTTCTCCAGCGGCGGTATTCGCCGGAGCTCCTGGCCTGGGCGTTTTCCTACGGATAACGAAGGCCTCAGGTACAAGGCGGTGGTTCACCGCGGCCGTCGCTCGCCTTGGCGCGACACTCCCCATTGCCCGAAGTCCGTACTGGGCAACGGAGCACCGCGGTGCGGGGATGCTGGCAGGCCGCGCCCGAGGCCGCCCCTTTCCAACCGCGCGCCGCGCTCGTATGGTTGCTTACAGGCGGAATTTAAATCCGCCGACGCCACGGCACGGTTGAACGCAAGGGGGTCCAGATGCTCATCCGCACCGTCATCGCCTGCCTGTTCGCGCTCGCGGCCTTGCCCGCAGCCGCGCAGACCTTCCCGGATCGTCCCATCCGCATCATCGTCCCGGTCAATCCTGGCGGCGGCACCGACATCTTCGCGCGAAAGCTGGTCGAGCTCATCGGCTCGTCGCTCGGCCAGCCGATCATCGTCGAGAACCGCCCCGGCGGCAGCGGCACGATCGGCACGCAGTTCGTCATCGATTCCAGGCCTGACGGCCATACGCTCGGCTTCGTCTGGAACACCCCGCTGACCGCGGCGCCGCACACGCTGGGCGCGCGCTACCGGCTCGACAGCTACACGCCGGTGCTGCGCGTGGGCTATTCGCCCTTCGCGATCTGCGCCCGCCCGGATTTCCCGGCCTCGAACCTGACCGAGATGGTGGAGCGCATTCGCGCCAATCCCGGCCAATACACCTGGGGCAACGAGGGCATGGGCGGCGTCATGCATCTCGGCGTCCAGCGCGTCTGGCAGCGGCTCGGGCTCGACCTGACCGCGGTGCCGTTCCAGGGCGCGGGGCAGACGCTGCCCGCCTTCCTCGGCGGCCACATCACCTTCTATGGCGGGTCGCTGACCGGCGCGGTGCCGGCGCTGCGCGGCGACCGCGCCAAGTGCCTGATGCTCACCACGGCCGAGGGTTCCCCGAGGCGCCCGGCAGCCAGGGCCTCGGCGCGATCGGCCTGGCCGACATGGCGATCACCATCTGGTGGGGCCTGATCGCGCCGCGTGGCCTGCCGGCCGATCGGCTCGACCGCCTGACGACGGCCTTCACCGAGGCGGCGCAGCACCCTGCCTTCGCGACACTCATGCGCGAACAGGCCGCGGTCATGCAGATCGAGACCGGCGAGGCCTTCGCGCGCTCCATCCGTGCCGAGTACGAGGCGCTCGGCGCCGTCGCCCGGCAGCTCAACCTCCTGCAATAGGGCGCCGCATGCGCGACACGCTCGAACTCTCCCACGATGCGATGCTGGCACTGACCCGCGTCGCGGCCGAGGCGGCCGCCGCCGCGGGACCGGAGGACGCGCTGTGGTGCGTCACCCGCACGCTGCCCGCCTTGCTCGGCGACCGCGCGGCGGCGCTGGCGCCGGGGGCCTTTCGCGACGATCCGCCGCCGGCGGTGACCAGCGCCTGCGCCGTCTTCCTGCGCATGCCGGACGGACGGCACCATCTGATCGGCGCGCCGGTCAATTTCCCCGCCGCGCAGCACCATGAGCTGGTGGACATCGCGCTCGGCCATCCCGGCCATGTCGCGGCGACGCGCCGGGCGATGGTGCTGCACGACACCACGCTGCATGCGAGTTTCGTGAAGATCCTGCAGGCCTTCCGTGCCGGTTCGTCGATGTTCACGCCGATGCTGTGGCGCGACGACTACCTCGGCGTGATCATCTGCGCGAATGCGGCGCGCGGGACCTTCGGGGAGCGCGACCTGGCCGTGCAGACGGCCTTCGCCGGCCTGGCGTCCGCGCTGTTCGTCGCGCATGGCGGGCCGGCCTGGCTCGCCGCGATCGACACCGCCGCCCTGCCGGTGCGCCGCACCGGCAACTGACCCGCGGTCAGAGCGGCGCGAGAGGCTGCCAGGGCCGCGCCCCTTCATAGGCTTCGGCCAGGTCCAGCAGCAGCTCCTCCCGGAACGGACCGGCCACCAGCTGCAGGCCGGTCGGCAGCCCGCCGACCGGCGCCGAGGGCACCACCGCCGCCGGCAGCGCCGCGAGATTGATCACCGTCGAATACAGCGCGGCCGCCCGCGGCCCGACGGCGACACCATCGACCATCGCCGGTCCCGGTCGGTCGCGCGGCCACGGCAGCACGGCGGCCGAGGGCGTCGCCAGCACATCCACCCCGGCGATCCAGTCGCGCAGCTCCGCGCGCAGCACGCCGATGCGGTCCAGCGCGCGCAGATAGTCGGGCGCGGTCATCGCCAGGCCGGTTTCCGCCTGCGCCCGGATGGCGGGCGTGACCAGTGCCTCCCAGCCCGCCTGGCCGGCGACGACGCGCGCCACGCCGACCGCGGCGATGGTGGCGAACAGCGCACCGACCTCCTCCGGATCCCACGGCGCCGGGACCTCCGTCACTGCGTGGCCGAGGCCGCGCAGCACGCCGAGCGCGTCCTCGAAGGCGGCGCGCACGCCGGGATCGACCGGCGCATCGCCGCAGCGGCTCACGGCAAGGATGGTCAGGCGGGCGGGGGTGGCGGGCGCCGTGTGCGCCTCCCCGATCAGGTCGAATGCCGCGCGAAGGTCCCGCACGCTGCGCGCGATCGGCCCGATGACCTGGAAGTCGGTGGCCAGTGCCGGGAAGCCCCAGCGCCGCGGCACACGCCCCGGCGTCGCCTTCAGCGTCGCGACGCCGGCATGCCCGGCCGGGCGGCGCAGCGACCCGCCGGCATCCGTCGCGATCGCCACCGGACCCATGCCGGCGGCCACCGCCGCGACGGCGCCGCCGCTCGATCCGCCAGGCTGGCGGTTCGGCGCCCAGGGATTGCCCGTCGATCCGAAGACCGCATTGTCGGTGAAGCCGGACAGCGCGAGTTCGGGCGTGTTGGTCTTGCCGATGATCACGGCGCCACAGGCGCGCAGCCGCGCCACCGGAATGTCGTCACGCGGCGCGACATGGTCGGCGAACAGCCGGCTGCCCCAGGTGGCGCGCAAGCCGCCGACATACAGGTTGTCCTTCACGGTGATCGGCACGCCATCGAAGAGCCCGAGCGGCGCGCCGGTGCGGTGGCGCGCCGCGCTCGCCTCGGCCGCCTGGCGCGCGCCGGCGATGTCGAAGGTCACGATCGCGTTGAGCACCGGGTTCGTCGCCTCCGCCCGCGCCAGGCAGGAGTCCAGCGCCGCGACGGGGTCGAGCGTGCGGCCGCGGAAGGCGGCGGCGAGGGCCGTCGCATCCAGCGCCCAGGCGGGTGGCGTGCTCACGGGAACCAGGCCACGGCGCGCACCGGGCTGCCGGTGCCGGCGCGGATGCGCAGCGGGAAGGCGATGAAGCGGAAGCGCCCGCGGCCCACCACCTTGTCGAGGTTCACCACGCCTTCGTAATGCGTGAAGCCGAGGTCGCGGCAGACGTGATGGACCTCGAAGTTGTTGCGCCCCGGCCGGCCGGGGCTGACGGATTCCACGGTGAAGGCGGTGATGCCCTTCCGGCCGAGCCAGGTCGCGCTGTCCTTGGTCAGCCCCGGGAAGTCGGTGATGTAGCCGTCCGTGCCGGCGGCGCGCTGGTAGAAGCCGGTGTAGAGCAGCACCGTGTCCTTCGGCTGGATCGCGACGCCCGCCTTGCGCTCCGCTTCCTCGAGATGCGCGATGGTGATGTCGGTGCGGTCGGGCACATGCGTGAGGTCGAGGCACATCGCCTCGGTGAAGAAGGTCTCGAGCGGCAGTTCCTCGATGGTCTTCGCGCCGGGCCGGTCGTCGAAATGCACCGGCGCATCGACATGCGTGCCGCCGTGGTCGCCCATGTGCAGCACCATGGTCGCCGAGGAGAATTCGTAGCCGTCGGCCACGCGCTTCTCGTCATGCGTGCTGAAGGGATAGACCTCGATGGTCGGGTGGTTCACCAGCCGCTGCATCTTGTGGTGGATCTCGCGGCTCAGGTCGATCAGTTCCAAGGCAACCTCCGGGCGGGCTCAGGTATGGTTGCAAACGGTAAGCAATTACCGGCACCGCATCAAGCCACCGGCGCCAGGCTGGGCAGCAGGGGCCGGTTCAGCGCGAATTCCTCGATCGCCAGCAGCTCGGTCGCCCGCAGGTAGTCGATGGCGGAAACGCGCAGCGCAGGCGGCAGCGACCCGATGCGCGCATGGGCTGCGGCAAGCCCCCGGCCGACCCCGGCGACGAAGGGCTCGGCCGCGGCCAGCGGACCGCCCAGCAGGACACGGCGCGGCGCGATCGATGCCCCGATGTCGAGCAGCCTTTCCCCCAGCAGCCTGCCCGCCTCGGCCATGACGCGGGCGGCCTCGTTCCCGCCGGCGTTGGACCGATGCACCGCGTCGCGCAGGGCGTCCGGGCGCATCTCCGCCCAGCCCTGGCGGGGTGCCTCGGGGGCGATGGCGTCGAGGCGGCGGAGGATGCCGTACCCGCCCGCCTCGGCCATCAGGCAGCCCTGCGCGCCACAGACGCAGCGCGCCCGCCCGCCCGGCACCGGGACATGCCCCGCGACGCGTTCGTCGCCGCCCGTGCGGATGAGCTGCCCGTCCAGCATGACACTGACGCCCAGGCCGAAGGCCACGTGCACGACCAGGCTCGGCCCCGCCATCGCCGCGCTGCCCTCCCGCATCGCGCGATGCGCCTCCGCGAGGCCGAAGGTATTGCCGATCGTCTCCACGATGGCCGGCAGGCGCAGCCGCCCCGACAGCTCCCCGGCCACGTCCTGGCCCTCCAGCACCGCGAGCGAGGAGGCCGTCACGCGGCCCGAGGCCTGGTCCACCGCCCCCGCGGTGGCGACCGCCAGGCCCAGGATTCGCTGCCGCGGCAATCGCGACTTGCCCAGCAGGTGGCGGGCGCCGGCGACCACCTTGTCGACCAGGGTGCCGTAGTGGTCCGGCAATGCGGGCGGCAGCGCGGCCTCGGCACGGCGGCGCCCGGTGAGGTCGACGATCGACACGCGGCGGTCGGAGATCGTCAGGCTCACTGCCAGGAAAAGCGCGCCGTTGCCGTTCGCCTCCAGCTGGACCTGGCGGCGGCCGCGCTGGCCGGGTTCGGCGCGGACCTCCTCGCCCTCGCGCACCAGGCCGGCGTCGATCAGGTCGCGGGTGATCCGCGACACCGCCGCTTCCGTGAGGCCGACGCGGATCGCGATCTCCGACCGCGACAGACCCTGCGACGACAGGATCTGGCGCATGACCAGGGCTGAGTTGTGCTCGCGCAGGGCGGCCACGCCCGCGCCAAGGGATCGGAGGTCCATGCGCGGAGTGTAGGGGAGATGGGGCGCGTGCTGCCACTCGCGCCCGGCGCGCGCCCGCGATGGCGGCGGTGGCGAGCCGCGGCACCCCCGCGCACCGATACGCGCCCGTGCCCGCGCCCGCCCGGCGCGACGGCCGCGGCGCATGGTCGAACCCGCGCCCTCCCGCTAGTCTCGCGGTCGGACAATCGTGCCGGCCGGTCCGGCGCGCGGGGGGAAGCACCGGCATGGCGTTGCAGCGCATGGCGCTCGAAATCGGGATGGGCACCGATATCCGCGGTGCGGATTCCACCAAGGCCGCCGTGCGCGCGCTGCGCGACGCGCTGTGGCACAACGCGCTGACGATCGGCGTGGCGGTCGACCAGCCGGTCGACGCCATGCGGGTCGAGGTGCTGATCGGCGTGCCGAGGCCCGACCAGGTCGACAAGGACCAGGTCCTGGCCATCCTGCCGCATGGCACCGGCACCGTGACGGTCGTCGAAGGCGGGCTCGAGATCCCGAGCGACGACGGCACCACCACCACGCTGATCGCCAATTGCTGCGCCATCGTGCGGCTCGACCTGTAGGACACCCGCACCATGGCCTTGAAGCGCATCATCCTGGAGATGGGCACCGGCAACGACCTGCATGGCGGCGACTACACCAAGGCGGCGCTGCGCGCGGTGCAGGACGCGCTGCATCATTCCTCGCTGGCCTTCATCCGCACCCTCGGGCTCGACATCCATGCCATGCAGGTCGAGGTCACGATCGGCGTCCAGCAGCCCGACGCGGTGGATATCGAGGCGGTGCGCAAGTCGCTGCCCTATGGCGTGGTGACCGCGCGGGCGGTCAAGGGCGGGCTGGACGTGCCGGCCGAGGGCGGCCACGACCTCGCGGTGATCGCCTCAGCGGCGATCGCGGTGCGCTTCGACCTGCCCTGACGCCGCGCGCAGCCATTTGACCCCGGCTTCGCGGGGCCCATAGGCTGCGCCTGGTCGCGTGAACAAAGAACAGGAAACGCCATGAAACGTCGCACCCTCCTGCAGGGCACCGCTGCCGGTGCCTTCGGCGCCGCGGCGCCCGCCGTCGCGCAGCCGGCGCGCACGGCCACGCTGCGCTTCGTGCCGCAGGCGAACCTCACCGCGCTCGATCCCATCTGGACCAGCGCGATCGTCACGCAGATGCACGGCTACCACGTGTACGACACGCTCTATGCGGTGAACGGGCAGCAGCAGCCGCGCCCGCAGATGGCCGAGGGCCACACGGTCAGCGCCGATGGCCGCACCTGGACCATCCGCCTGCGCGACGGCCTGCGCTTCCACGACAATGAACCCGTCCGTGCGCGCGACTGCGCGGCAAGCCTGGAACGCTGGTCGAAGCGCGATCCCTTCGGGCAGATCCTGGCGCAGGTGGTCGATGGCTGGGTCGCGACCGACGACCGCACGCTCGAGATCCGGCTGAAGCGGCCTTTCCCGCTGCTGCTTGATGCGCTTGCGAAGCCGGATGCGAATGTGCCGTTCATCATGCCCGAACGCCTCGCGCGGACCGATGCGAATGCGCAGGTGAGCGAGGTGATCGGCTCCGGCCCCTATCGCTTCCTGCGCGACGAATTCGTCTCGGGCAGCCGCGTGGTCTACGCGAAGAACGACGCCTATGTGCCGCGGCAGGAGGCGTCGGACTGGGCCTCGGGCGGCAAGGTCGGGCATTTCCCGCGCATCGAATGGCACATCCTGCCCGACCCCGCGACCGCCGCGGCGGCCCTGCAGAGCGGCGAGATCGACTGGCTCGAACAGCCGCTGTCGGACCTGATCCCGACCCTGCAGCGCAACCGCAACATCGCGATCGACATCCTCAATCCCGCGGGCCTGCTGTCGATCATGCGGCTCAACCACCTGCAGGCGCCGTTCGACAATGTGAAGACGCGCCAGGCGGTGGCGCTGTCGGTCGACCAGCCGGAATACATGCAGGCGACGCTCGGGTCGGATCGCGCGGTCTGGCGCGAATGCCGCAGCCTGTTCCCCTGCGGCACGCCGCTGGGGATCGAGGACCTGTCGGAATTCAACGCCGCGCCGCGCAGCCTCGATCGTGCGCGGGCCGCGCTGCAGGCCTCGGGCTATCGCGGCGAGAAGGTGGTCATCATTAACCCCACCGACTTCCCGCTGATCGGCCCGCATGGGCAGATCACCGCCGACCGGCTGAAGCGCATCGGCATGAATGTCGAACTGGCCGATACCGACTGGGGCACGGTGGTGCAGCGCCGCGTGCGCCGCGAACCGGTCGACCAGGGCGGCTGGAGCATCTTCCACACCTACGGCTCATCGCTCGCGTACCTGAACCCGGGCGTGTCCTCCCTGGTGAAGGGGCCGGGGGCGAGCGGCTGGTTCGGCTGGTACACCAGCCCGCGCGCGGAGGAGCTGGTGCAGGCCTGGCTCGATGCGGCGGAGCCGGAGCGTCAGCGCAACCTGGCGAACGAGATCAACAAGCTCGCGCAGGATGATGTCGCGACCATCCCGCTCGGCCAGTTCTTCATCCGCACGGCGCATCGGCGCAGCATCACCGGCCTGGCCAAGGGCAGCATGCCCTACCCCTGGGGCGTGCGGCCGGCCTGAACCGGCGGCGCGGGGGTCAGCGCCCCTGCGCCACGATCCGCCGGCAATGCGCCAGCGCGGCCTCGATCAGGTTGTCCGTCGCCTCCGGCGTGCGGAAGGCCGAATGGGAGGTCATCGTCACATTCGGCAGGGCGGCCAGGGCGTGGCCGGCCGGCAGCGGTTCCTCGACGAACACATCGAGACCGGCGGCGCGGATGCGCCCTTCGCGCAGCGCGGCGACCAGCGCGGGCTCGTCGACGATCGCGCCGCGCGCGGTGTTCACGAACAGCGCGCCCGGCTTCATCCGCGCCAGCCGCGCGGCATCGAGGAAGCCGCGCGTCTCGTCGTTCAGCAGCAGGTGCAGGGACACCACGTCGCTGCCCGCCAGCAGCGTGTCGATGTCGGTGAAGGTCACGCCGGGATGCGATTTCGGCGAGCGGTTCCAGGCCAGCACCTTCATGCCGGCGCCGCTGCACAGCCGCGCCATCTCGGCGCCGATGCCGCCGAAGCCGATGATGCCGACGGTCTTGCCGGTCAGCTGCATCCCCTCGTCGCGCGGCCAGCCGCCGCCGACCATCGCGTGGTGCGTCGGGCCGATGCCGCGCGCGGCGGCCCACATCAGCGCGAAGGCCATCTCGGCCACCGCGGTGTCGCCATAGCCCTTGATGATGTGGACCTGGACGCCGCATTCGGCCTCCAGCGCCTCGGGATCCATGTAGGACCGCGCGCCGGTGCCCAGGAACACGATGTGCCTGAGGTCCGGGCAACGCTTCACGACATCGACCGGGAAATGCGTGTGGTCGTCGATCGCGACCTGTACGCCGGCGAGCAAGGCGGGCAGGGCGTCCGGCGTGATGTCGGGGTCCTGGTGGATCGCGACCGGCAGGTCGTCCGGCTGGTGCAGCCGGCGCATCACGTCGGCGAGGGAGGCATTGGCATCGACGAAGGCTGCGCGCATTCCGGTTTCCCCTTCAGACATCCGCGGCGTGCGCGGTGAGCGCCGCCTCATCCCACACCATGCCCATGCCGGGCCGCTCCGGCACCAGCGCCATGCCGTCGCGCACCACCAGCGGTTCCGCCAGCAGCGGCGCCGCGATATCCAGGTGTTCCAGCAGATGCGCGCTCGGCGTCGCGTTCAGCAGGTGCACGCTGGCCTCGACGAAGATGTGGGACGACATCGGCACGCGATGCGCCGCCGCCATCGCCGCCGCGCGCATCCAGCCGGTCACGCCGCCGATCTTCATCGCATCGGGCATGCACAGGTCCACCGCGCCGGCCATCAGCGCGCGGTGCATCCCGGCCGGGCCCCACCAGTTCTCGCCGCCCTGCACGGGCACCGCCAGGCGCCGCGCGAGTTCCGCCAGCCCGGCATCATCCTGCACCGGCAGCGGTTCCTCGAGCCAGCGCACGTCCAGCGCCTCCAGCGCGCGGCCGCGGCGTTCGGCCTCGGGCAGGCTGAGTGCCTGATTGTAGTCGACCAGGATCTGCACGGCCTCGCCCACCACGCCGCGCACCGCGCGCACCGTGTCGAGGTCGTCCTCCAGCCGCGCCTGGCCCAGCTTGAACTTGACCGCCCGCGCGCCGAGCGCAGCCACGGCCTGGCCGGCCTCCTCCGCGAGCATCGCGGCACCCCAGCCGCGCAGCGAGGCATAGATCGGCACCGGGCGTGGTTCACCGCCCAGCAGCGCGCACAGCGGCAGCCCCGCGCGCACCGCCAGCGCATCCCACAACGCCATGTCGAGCGCCGAGAGCGCGATCTGCACCAGCCCCTCGGTGCCCAGGATGCGCCCGGCATCGTGCAGTTCCCGCCACAGCGTCGCCGGCGCCAGGGGCCGCCCGACCAGCCCCGCGCCCAGGCTGCGCGCCAGCGCCGCGGTCGGCGCCAGCGCCGCCGGCGCATAGGGGAAGACATAGGCGGTGCCGGCCGCGCCGCAGTCGGTGCGGACATCCACGATGACCAGCGGCGCGCGCGGGATCACGTTCAGGCTGTTGCGCAGCGGCGGGTCGATCGGTGCATCCACCGCGCGCACGCGCACCTCGGCGATCAGCGGAATCGTCATGGGCAGGCGGTCCTCCGGCGACGATCCTGCCCGTGCGTCAGTCGGCCGTCGAGGCACGGGCCTCGAGCAGCGAGACATTCAGCTCCGCCCCCAGCAGCACGACATACACGCTGACCCAGAACCACATCATCAGCGCGATCGCGGCGCCGAGCGGCCCGTACATCAGGTCATAGGTCGCGACATGCGAGACATAGAGCGTGAACCCCGCCGAGGCCGCCGCCCAGAGCAGCGTCGCCACCACCGCGCCGGGCATCGTCCAGGCAATCCCCGGATGCCGTCCCGATGGACCCAGCCGATACACCACGATCAGCCCCATGAAGACCAGCAGCAGCAGCGTGCCGAGCGACATGCCGCGCAAGGCCCAGGCCTGCGGGGCGGGCAGCCCGAACAGCGCGGCCACGCCGGGCAGTGCCACCAGGGTCGCGATCGCCAGCGCCACCGCCAGCGTGATCGACAGCGTGATGCCGATGGCGAGCAGGTGGTAGTGCAGGAAGCGGCGGCTCTCGACCACGTTGTGCGCCATGTTCAGCGCGCCGATCATCGACCGCGTGCCGGCCGAGGCGGACCAGATCGCGACACCGCCCGAGACGATGGCGCCCCATTCCAGCCGCGGCCGCGGCGATTCGATCAGGTCGTGAACCCGCCCGGCAATGAGGTCGAAGGTCTCCTCCGGCACCAGTTCGCGCAGCACTTCGAGCTGCGGTTCCACCGTCTCGCGATCGAAGGCCAGGCCATAGACCAGCACCAGCAGGAACAGCGCGGGGAACAGCGCGACCATGGCGTAGAAGGCGCAGCCGGCGGCGGTCAGGGAGATGCGGTCGGACGCGGCTTCCCGCCACATGCGCCGGACGACCGCGAAGGCGCTGTCGCGCTTCCGGGGCGGGTTGCGGACAGGCGGCATGACATCCATGCCGCAACAGGTAGGGCGAAACCGCCGCGGCGGAAACGCCGGCGTGTCGCTTCAACCGGTGTTGATGGTCCTGGCCCCCTGCGGCGGGGCCTGCCGGTCGGTCGAGGCGCGCAGTTCCAGCGGCGTGATCCGTCCATCCTGGTCGGTGTCCAGCCGCTGGAGCAGTGCGGCGAGCGTATTGCCCGTGGGTGTTCCCGGCCCCGCGATCCTCGTGGGGCCTGGCCGCAATCCTTGCAGCGTCGCGGCGAAATCCTGTCCGCCGCCGGCAGCCTGAAGCCGAGCCGCATCCTGCTGGCTCTGCATGCGGAAGGCCCGGATCGCCTGCGGGGCGGTGGGGGCAGTCTGCATGGCCGCGTACTCCGTCGTGGTGGCACCCGGGGTTTCCGGGCGGCGCCGTGCTGGCGCAGACCGGGCATTGCAGGGACCGTGCCAGGTCAGCCCGCGTCGAGCCGCGCGAAGGTCAATTCGTGCTTGTTGTGGACGCCGTGGAACAGCCGCGCGCCCGGGATCGCCGCGAATTCGGCCGCGGTGTCGTGGTCCGTCTCGCCCTGGAACTTCAGCGTGCAGACGATGTTGCGCGCCGCGCCGGCCTCCATCCACCGCCGCACCAGGCCGAGCAGCCGGGACGGGTAGCAGATGATGTCCGAGAACAGCCAGTCGACCGGCACTTCCTGCCGGGGGTCCAGGCCGAAGGCGCTCTCCTGCCGGCAGGAAACGCCGGGCAAGCCAGCGATCGCGGGGTCGAGCGGCGCCTTGTCCACCGCGGTCACCTGCGCGCCGAGCCGCGCGATCGCCCAGCTCCAGCCGCCGGGTGCCGCGCCGAGGTCGAGGCAGGTCTCGCCCGGCACCGGGTGGCGGCCGATCCGCGTCAGCGCCTCCCACAGTTTCAGGTAGGCGCGCGACGGCGGGCCCTCGCGGTCCTCGACGAAGGCGACGTCGCCGTTCACGAAGGGGCTGGTCTTGGTCGGGCTGGCCAGCATCCGGTCCGGCGAGAGCAGCGTCCAGGCGCCCAGATGCGCCGTGGGCGCGGGCTCGGGGAAGGCGAGGGCGCGCGCCTTCACCGGCGGCAGGCGCTCGGCCAGCAGGGCGGAGCGGCGGTGGTGCAGCAGCGGCAGGTGCGACCAGTTGCGCTGGATGGCGCGCAGCGCATCGGCGCCGGCCTTGACCGACGGGACAGGGATCTCGCGCGGATCGGTCCAGGTGTCGAGCGACCAGGCGGCGGCGACCGGCGGGTCCGGGCTCAGCGCCAGGCGGCCATGCCAGGCGGCGATGCCGGCGCCGGCGCGACGCAGATCCTCGGCGAGGTCTGCCTCGAAGCCCTCGGCCGCCAGGTAGGCGCTGCGGATCACCGCTTCAGCGCGGCCAGCGCCAGCAGCGCCCAGCCCGCCATCAGCAGCATGCCCCCGGCCGGCGCGACCGGGCCGAGCGACGCGCCGCCCATCGCCCCCCACCACACCCCGCCGCAGAAGCCGGCCGTGCCGAGCGCGAAGGCCGCGCCCGCCAGGCTCGCGAGGCCACGCCCGCGCTCGGCCATCAGCCCCGCCACCAGCAGCGCGGCGGCGTGCCAGCCCTGGATCATCAGCGCGTTGTCCACCGCGCGGCGCTGCGCGCCCTCGAATCCCGCCGGCGTGCCATGCGCGGCCCAGGCGGCGAGGCCGACGGCGACCAGCCCCGTCAGGGCGCCAAGGACAAGCCAGATGCGATGCATGGCCGGTGGCTTACGCCGGTCCGGCGCAGCCGTCACCTGCATCCGGCGCAATCGTCATGCGCGGGTGAACAGCCGCCGGATGCGCTCCGCCGCGCCGCCGACGCGCCGGCCGAGCGAGGCTTCCATCGCCTCGACCCGGCCGACATGGTGCGGCCAGCGGCCGGCCACCCAGCCCCAGCGCTGCGCGGCCCAGATGTGCTGGTCACGCAGGACGAACACGCCAAGGGCGAGGAAGAGGAACCCTTGCAGGAAGGGCAGGACCAAGCCGAGCACGCCGAGCACCAGCAGCGACCAGCCCGCGGCCTTGCGGGAGAGGGAGGGGCGCAGGATCACCATGCCGCCGCAGATGGGCGCCGCGCGGCGCCGGTGCAAGCGACCGCGCCATCACAGATGCAGTGGCTTGCTCCAGGCCGCCATCGCCGCTTCCTTCACCGCCTCGTTCAACGAGGGATGCGCGTGGCTGATGCGCGCGATGTCCTCGGCGCTCGCGCCGAATTCGATCGCCATGGCGATCTCGGCGATGAGGGTCCCGGCATCGGGGCCGATGATGTGCGCGCCGAGCACCTTGTCGGTCGCGCGGTCGGCGAGCACCTTCACGAAGCCGTCGGTCGCGCCCATCGCGCGGGCGCGGCCATTCGCCATGAAGGGGAACTTGCCGACCTTGTAGGCGACCCCGGCGGCCTTCAGCGATTCCTCGGTGGCGCCGACATTGGCGACCTCCGGCCAGGTGTAGACCACGCCCGGAATGGCATCGTAGTTGATGTGCGGCTTCTGGCCGGCGAGCATCTCCGCCAGCGCATAGCCCTCGTCCTCGGCCTTGTGGGCGAGCATCGCGCCCGCGATGGCGTCGCCGATCGCGTAGACGCCGGGCACGTTGGTCGCGAAATGCGCGTCGGTCTTCACGCGGCCCCGTTCGTCCAGCGCCACGCCAACCGTGTCCAGCCCCAGCCCCGCCAGGTGCGGCCGGCGGCCGATCGCGAGCAGCACCACATCGGCGCGGATCGCCTCGGCCGCGCCGCCGGCGGCGGGTTCCACCTGCAGCGTCACGCCGGTGTCGTCCACCGCCGCGCCGGTCACCTTCGACGACAGGCGGAAGGTCATGCCCTGCTTGGCCAGGATGCGCTCGAACTGCTTGCGGATCTCGCCATCCATGCCCGGCAGGATGCCATCGAGGAATTCGATGACCGTCACCTGCGCGCCGAGCCGCCGCCACACGCTGCCCATCTCGAGCCCGATCACGCCGCCGCCGATCACCACCAGGTGCTTCGGCACGGCCTCCAGCTCCAGCGCCCCGGTCGAGGTGACGATGCGCTTCTCATCGACCTCGACCCCGCGCACCGGCGTGGATTCCGATCCGGTGGCGATGACGATGTGCTTCGCGGCGTAGTCGGTGCCGGCCACGCGCACCACGCCCGGCGCGGGAATCGAGCCCTCGCCCTTGAGCCAGGTCACCTTGTTCTTCTTGAACAGGAATTCCACGCCCTTGACGTTGGCCGAGACGACATCGTCCTTGCGCGCCTGCATCTTCGCGAGATCCAGCGTCACCTGACCCACGCCGATGCCGTGCTCGGCCAGGTGATGCGCGGTCTCCTCGAAGACCTCCGACGAATGCAGCAGCGCCTTGGACGGGATGCAGCCGATGTTCAGGCAGGTGCCGCCCAGCGTCTCGCGCTTCTCGACGCAGGCCACCTTCATGCCGAGCTGCGCCGCGCGGATGGCGCAGACATAGCCGCCGGGGCCGGCGCCGATCACGATGACATCGAAAGTTTCGGGCATGGATCGGTGGTCCTGGGGCTGGAAGGCTGGGAAGGCGGGCGGAAACTGCCCCCGTCGCCAGCCGGGATCAAGCGCAGGGAAGCACTTGGGGTCGGCGGGGTTCCGCCGCTATCCTTCCGCGGCACGGGCAGGCGCCGGCAGACGCGCCGCCCGCAGGAGGAACGCCGCATGACTGTCCGGGACACCACCGCCCCCCATCCGACCCGCCGCCTGGTGCTGGGCGCCGGCGCCGCCGCGCTGGCCCTGCCGGGCATCGCGCGTGCCCAGGCGCGCTTCCCCGACCGGCCGATCCAGCTGGTGGTGCCCTGGCCGGCCGGCGGGTCGGCCGACGTCCAGCTGCGCTCGCTGGGCGACATCGCGTCCCGCACGCTGGGCCAGCCGGTGGTGGTGCAGAACCGCCCCGGCGCTGGCGGCACGCTCGGGCCGCTGAGCGTCGCGCAGCAGGCGCGCCCGGATGGCCACACCCTGACGCAGATGCACCTGTCCGTGCTGCGCCGGCCCTGGATGATGCGCACACCCGGCTGGGACCCGGTGGGCGACTTCACCCACATCATCGGGTTGACCGGCTGGCTGTTCGGCTGCGCCGTGAGGGCCGACAGCCGCTTCGCCACCTGGCAGGAGATGATCGCCTTCGCCCGCGCCAATCCGGGGCGGCTGACCTACACCACCTCAGGCATCGGCACGACCAACCACCTGGCGATGGAATCCATCCAGGAGAAGGACGGCGTGCAGCTGACGCATGTGCCCTACCGCGGGTCGAACGAGGCGGTGACAGCGGCGCTCGGCGGCCAGGTGGACATGGTCTGCGACAGCTCGACCTGGGCGCCCTTCGTGGAGAACAACCAGATGCGCGCGCTGTCGGTCTGGACGGCGGATCGCGTGCAGCGCTTCCCCACGGTGCCGACGCTGAAGGAGCTCGGCTACGACATCGTCGTGACCTCCCCCTATGGCGTGAGCGGGCCGAAGGGCATGGACGAGGGCGTGGTGCGGGTGCTGCACGACGTCATGCGCGACGCGCTGATGACGCCCGAGAACGCGCAGGTCCGCTCGCGCTTCGACATGCCGCTGGTCTACCAGGACACCCAGACCTACCGCGCCTTCATCGCCGAGCGCGTGGACTACGAGAAGGCGATGGTGCGCCGGCTCAACCTGAGCCTCGACGGCTGAGGAGGCGCGCCATGATCGCACGTCGCATCCTGATGGCGGGGGCGGCGCTGCCGATCCTCGCGCGTCCGTCGCTCGGCCAGGGGCGCTTCCCCAACCGCCCGGTACGCTTCCTGATCCCGTGGGCGCCGGGCGGCACGCTGGACGGCTTCATGCGGCTGCAGGCCGAGATGTTCCAGCGCGAATACGGCCAGAGCCTGATCATCGAGAACATGCCCGGCGCGCGCGGCACGCGCGCCGCCATCCAGCTCAACACGCAGGCGCGCCCGGACGGCTACACCATCGCGCATCACCACCTCTCGGTGATCCGCCACCCCTTCCTGACCGCGCGCCCGACCTGGGACCCGGTCAATGATTTCACCTATGTCATGCAGCAATCCGGCTTCGTCTTCGGCCATGTGGTGCATCCGGCATCGGGCTGGAACACGCTGGCCGACCTGTGGGCGGCGGCACGGGCGCGGCCGGGGCAGCTCAGCTACGGCACCTCGGGCATCGCCACGTCGAACCACATCGCGATGGAGGAGCTGTGCGAGAAGGAACGCGTGGAGATGATCCACGTGCCCTATCGCGGCACCAGCGAGAACATCACCGCGCTGCTGGCCCGGCAGCTCGACTGCATCGCCAATTCCAACGCCTGGCAGCCGGGCGTGCTGGCGGGGCAACTGCGGCTGCTGGCGGTCTGGACGCGCCAGCGCCTGCCCACCTTCCCGAACACGCCGACGCTGCAGGAACTGGGCTACGACATGGTGGTCACCTCGCCCTATGGCATCGCGGGGCCGAAGGGGATGGATCCGGAGGTGACGGAATGGCTGCACCAGGCCTTCCGCAAGATGCAGTTCAGCGACGCGATGCAGGCCTACATGCGGACCAACGACATGCCGGACGAATACCTCGGCCCGGCGGCCTACACCGCCTTCGCGCGCGAACGCGCGGTCTATGAACGTCGGATGGTGGCGCGGCTCAACCTCAG
Organism: Roseomonas sp. CECT 9278; assembly: GCF_918698155.1. GTDB lineage: Bacteria > Pseudomonadota > Alphaproteobacteria > Acetobacterales > Acetobacteraceae > Neoroseomonas. The sequence continues at coordinate 41,018 of NZ_CAKKLX010000005.1, read as the reverse complement.
CATCGACTGACGCGCCGGGGACACGGCACGCAGCACAGGGAGAACGGAGATGACCCAGGTGATCGCGCGCCGCCGCGCGCTGCTCGCGGGCGGCGCAGCGGCCGTGCTGGCGCGGCCGGCCTTCGGCCAGGCGCGCTACCCGAACCGGCCGATCCGCATCATCACGCCCTGGCCGCCCGGCGGGTCGCTCGACGCGCTGCAGCGCACGATGTTCGAGATCGTCGGGCGGGATCTCGGCGTGGCGGTGCTGTCGGAGAACATGCCCGGCGCGCGCGGCACCCGCGCCGCGATCTACCTGACCCAGCAGGCGCAACCGGATGGCTACACGCTGGCGCATCACCACCTGTCGATCCTGCGCCACCCTTTCCTGACGCGGCAGCCGACCTGGGACCCCGTCACGGACTTCACCTACATCATGCAGCTGTCGGGCTTCCTGTTCGGCACGGTGGTGCGCGCCGACAGCAGCTACCGCAGCCTGGCGGATGTGTTCGCGGCGGCGCGGGCGCGGCCCGGGCGGGTGTCCTTCTCGACCTCCGGCATCGCCACCACCAACCACCTGGCGATGGAGGAGCTGTGCGTGCGGGAACGCTGCGAGATGCTGCACGTCCCGTTCCGCGGCGCGCAGGAAGGTGTCACGGCGCTGCTCGGCCGGCAGATCGACATGGTGGCGGATGCGCAGTCCTGGCGTCCGCAGGTGGAGACCGGGGAGTTCCGCCTGCTCAGTGTCTGGACGCGCGCGCGGCTGCCCTCCTTCCCGGACGCGCCGACGCTCAACGACCTCGGCTACGGCATGTCGGTCACGTCGCCTTATGGTTTCGTCGGCCCCAAGGGCCTGCCGCCCGAGATGGTCGACACGCTGCACCGGTCGCTCCGCAAGGCGCTGCAGGACGAGGCCAGCCAGGCGGTGATCCGGCGCTGGGAGATGCCGGACGAATACCTCGGCCCGGCAGAGTACCTGGCCTTCGCCCAGGAACGCACCGCCTACGAGCGCGCCACCGTGGCGCGGCTGCGCCTCTCGATTGATTGATCCGCGGGGGCGCAACCCGCCCTGTCCCTGAGCGTTGCCGCGCCATGGTCCTGCCTTGCGGGGACGGTGTTGCAACATCGCGGCCCGCGCGGCCGCTGGGGATAGGGGTGTGGGTGATGGTGCGTAAGGCTCTCCTGGCGGCGACGATGCTCGCCGTGCCGGCATTGGCGCAGGCGCAGGCGGTTTCGGGGCTGTATGTCGGCGGCGGCGCCGGCCTGAACTGGCTGACGGATTCCGATGGCGGCAACCTCCAGAGCTTCATCGACAGCACCGACGTCAATCCCAACAACCTCGGCCTGACGCCGTCGGGGAATTTCAATGCGTCCTTCGACCTGGGCGGCGTCGGCGTGCTCGCCCTCGGCTACGGCTTCGGCAACGGGCTGCGGCTCGAGCTCGAGGGCAATTTCCGCTACAACGAGGTGAACGAGGTGACCGCCCGCGGCTTCCGCGGCAATTCCGGCGGCATCGCGCGCACCTATGGCGTCATGGTCAATGCGCTGTACGATTTCGGCACGCAGTCCAACTGGCCGGTGCTGCCCTATGTCGGCATCGGCGCGGGCTATGCCTGGCAGGAATACGACAACGTGAACCTGCGCGCGCGCAGCAGCGCCGGCAGCACGCTGCCGCAGTTCCGCATCGACGACACGGATGGGCGCTTCGCCTACCAGGCGATCGTCGGCGCGGCCTTGCCGATCCAGTCGGTGCCGGGCCTCGCGCTCACCGCCGAATACCGCTTCTTCGGCACGCTCTCGCCGGAATTCAACGCCACGGCGGTCAACGCCAATGGCGTCACGCGCCGCAGCACGGTCGAGGTGGACAACTTCAATCACTCCGTCCTGGTCGGCGTCCGCTACAATTTCGGCCAGGCACCGCGCACCGCGCCGGTGCCGGCCGCGGCGGCCCCCGCGCCCGCGCGCACCTTCCTGGTGTTCTTCGACTGGAACCGCGCCGACCTCAGCACGCGCGCGCGCCAGATCATCGCCGACGCGGCGCAGGCGCGCAGCAGCCAGGCGGTGACGCGCATCGAGGTGACCGGCCATACCGACACCTCCGGCTCGCCGCAGTACAACCAGGGCCTGTCGGTGCGCCGCGCCAATGCGGTGGCGGCTGAGCTGGTGCGCCTGGGCGTGCCGCGCAGCGAGATCACCGCGACGGGCGTGGGCGAGAGCCAGCTGCTGGTCGCCACGCCGGACAACACGCGCGAGCCGCAGAACCGCCGCGTGGAGATCGTCCTGCGCTGACGCCGCGGCGCTGCATCGAACGGGCCGGCCGCGATCCCCCCGGGGAACGCGGCCGGCCCTTTTGCATGCGGTCGTCAGGCCGGCAGCCTGACCCGCGCGCGCAGCCCGCCCAGCGGGCTGTCCTCCAGCACGATATCGCCGCCATGCGCGCGCGCGATGTCGCGCGCGATCGCCAGCCCCAGCCCGGTGCCGCCGGAGGAGAAGGTCGCGAAGGGCTTGAAGGCTTCCTCGCGCGCATCCTCCGGGATGCCGGGGCCGTCGTCGTCCACCGTTACCATCGCCCAGGCGCCGGTATCGCCGCGCGGCACGCGGGTCAGGCCCACCGCGATGCGGCGCGCATGCTTGCGCGCATTGTCGAGCAGATTGCCCAGGCAGCGCCGCAGCGCATCCGCGCGCACCGCGAGCACCAGCGGATCGGCCGGCACGTCGAGCTCGACCTGCGCGCCGTCGCGCCGTGCCTTGGCCGCGGCCTCGCCGACCAATTCGCCAAGGTCCGCCGGCGCCGCCTGCTCCATCCCCTCGCCGCGCGCGAAGGCGAGGTAGGCGGCGATCAGCCGGTCCATTTCCTCGACATCCTGCGTCATCGCCGCGGCATCGTCCTGCGCGGCGGCCGGCAGCATCGCGAGGCCGAGGCGCAGCCGCGTCAGGGGCGTGCGCAGGTCGTGGCTGATGCCGGCCAGCATCTCGGTACGGCTTTCCACGAAGCGGCGGATACGCCCCTGCATGGAGTTGAAGGCGACCGCCGCCTGGCGTGCCTCGGCCGCGCCCTCGGGCTTCATGGGACCGAGGTCGCGGCCGCGCCCGAAGGCCTCGGCGGCCTCCGCCAGGCGGCGGATGGCGCGCACCTGATTCTTCATGAACAGCGCCGCCACGATGAACAGCAGCAGCGACGACCCCACGACCCAGATCACGAACAGATACAGCGTGCCGCTGAACAGCCGCTTGCGCGCGGCTTCCGCATGCAGCACGCCGTCAGGGAGCTGCACGCGGATGATCACGCTGCGCGGGTCGGATTGCCAGTCGGTGTCGAAGGGCAGTCGGACGCGTTCGCGCATCGCATCCTCCAGATCCTCCTCGAGCGGCAGCAGCGGCAGGGAGGCCGGGCGGCTCGCGGTGGGGCCAAGCACCGCGCCGTGCTCGAAGGCGAGCGACAGGTCGAGCCGCCAGGCCGCCTCGCGGAAGATCCAGCCGCGTTCCTCGTCGCGCGGATGGCGGGCCAGCAGTTCCACCACCATCGACACGTCGCCGGCCACGGCACCCGCCAGGCGGCGCGAGATGACATCGAGGTGGCTGCCGTAGAACAGGTACAGCGCAACGATCTGCACGATCACCAGCGGCACCAGGATGATCAGCAGCGCGCGGCCGAGCAGCCCGCGCGGCACCAGCCAGCGCAGCAGCGCGGGCAGCGTCACGGGCCGGGCCTCAGCACATAGCCGCGATGACGCACGGTCTGGATGAAGCGCGGTTCGCGTGGGTCGGTCTCGACCTTGCGGCGCAGGCGGGTGACCTGCACGTCGATGGCGCGCTCGCCGGCCTCGGGCGTGCCGAGGGCGGCGGCGATCTCCTCGCGGCTCAGCACTTCCCCGGTGCGGCGTGCGAGGGCCTGGAGCAAGGATGCCTCGCCGCCGGTCAGCCGCTGGATGCCCTCCGGGCCGCGGAGTTCGGCGCGATCGACGTCGAACCAACGGGGGCCGAGCTGCACCGGCGCGCTATGCTGCGCGGGGGCGGGCGGCGGCGCGGCGCGGCGCAGGATGGTGCGGATGCGCAGCGCCAGTTCACGCGGGTCGAAGGGCTTGGCGAGGTAGTCGTCGACACCGTGCTCGAAGCCGGAGATGCGATCCTCCGGCGCGCCGCGCGCGGTCAGCATCAGGATCGGCACCTCGTTGCCCTCGCGGCGCAGGGACTCCGTGAGCGACAGCCCCGATTCGCCGGGCATCATCACGTCCAGCACCAGCAGGTCGAACATCATGGACCCGATGGCGCGCCGCGCCGCGGCGGCGTCGGCCACAGCGGTCACGCGGAAGCCCTGGTCGGCCAGGAAGCGTTGCAGCAGGTCGCGCAGCCGCGCATCGTCGTCGACCACCAGGAGATGCGCGGTGTCGGCCGTGGTGTTCATGGCGCCGGCGGGCCTTCCAGCATGTCGAAGGCGGTGCGGGCCTGGTCGCCCATCAGGCCGCGCATGACGCGGCGGAAGCCTTCCACGGCGGCGGGGCCGGCCTCGCGATAGGCCTGCATCACCGTCTCGCGCTGGCGTTCGAACAGGCGGCGTTCGAGCGCGGCGCCCTTGTCGGTGAGGGCCAGCAGGCGCTGGCGGCGGTCGGTGCGGCCTGGCGTCTGGAGGACGTAGCCATCCTCCATCAGCGGCGTCAGCACGCGGCCGAGCGACTGCTTCGTGATGGCAAGGATCCCGAGCAGGTCGCCCACCGTGATGCCCGGCCGGCGGCCGACGAAATGCAGCACGCGGTGATGCGCGCGGCCCATGGCCATGCCGGCCAGGATCTCATCCGCCCCCGCGGTGAAGTCGCGATAGCCGAAGAACAGCAGGTCCTGGGCGAGGCGCAGTTCCTCCTCCCGCAGGAACAGCAGGTTGCGCCCGGCCGGCGGCGTGCTGCGCTCCGGGGATTCCGCGATCTGCGCCTGGCGTGGGGCTGGCATGTTCGGGCGTGGGCCTCCGTTTGGGTCAGTATCATTGACCGATCCGACGTGTCATTCTAACTTAGCGCCAGTTGAAGCAACATTCTTTCGTCCAACACGCCAACCGCACGCAGAAGAAAACCGGAAGGACACGCAGCATGGACCGTTTTCCCACCACGCGCACCACCGCGCCGAAGCAGAAGCCGGCCGATGATACGCTGTCCTTCGGCAAGGTCCTGACCGACCACATCTTCCTGATGAACTACGAGGAAGGGCGCGGCTGGTTCAACCCCCGGATCGAGCCCTATGGGCCGCTCAGCCTCGATCCCGCGACATCGGTGCTGCACTACGGCCAGGCGATCTTCGACGGGCTCAAGGCGTTCCGCGGCGATGACGGGCAGATCCGGCTGTTCCGCGCCGAACGCCATGCCGAACGCTTCAATCGCTCCGCCCAGATCATGTGCATGCCGGAGGTGCCGGTCGACATCATCCGCGCTTCCTTTGACGCGCTGGTGGGGGTCGATGCCGACTGGGTGCCGCGCAAGGCGGGCACGTCGCTGTACCTGCGCCCGACCATCATCGCGACCGACGTGATGCTGGGCGTGCATCCGGCGCACAGCCTGCTGTACTTCCTGATCCTCTCGCCCGTCGGGTCCTACTACAAGGAAGGCGTGAAGCCGGTGAAGATCCTCGCCTCCGACACGCATGTGCGCGCCGTGCGCGGCGGCACGGGCGAGGCCAAGACCGCGGCGAACTACGCGCAGTCGCTGGCCGGCCAGCGCGATGCCGCGGCCGCGGGCTACACGCAGGTGCTGTACCTGGACGGCGTCGAGCGCCGCTTCCTCGATGAGGTCGGCACCATGAACATCATGCTGCGCATCGGCGACGAGGTGATCACGCCGCCGCTGGCCGGCACCATCCTCGATGGCGTGACCCGCGCCTCGACGCTGCAGCTGATGCGCGACTGGGGGCTGAAGGTGACGGAACGCGCCATCAGCATCGAGGAAGTGATGGAGGCGGGCCGCCATGGCCGGCTTGCCGAGATGTGGGGCACCGGCACCGCCGCCGTGGTCTCGCCGGTCGGCACGCTCGGCTACAAGGGGGAGGACATCCTGATCAATGGCGGGCAGACCGGCGAGCTGACGCAGAAGCTCTACGACGCCATCGTCGGCATCCAGTACGGGCGGACCAATGATCCGCACAATTGGACCTCGGTCGTGCCGGCGGCGGCCTGATGTTCCGGGCGGCGACGGCGGCGGATGCCGATGCCGTCGCCGACCTGCTGACGGAGTCCTGGCGGCAATCCTATGCCGCGCTGCTGCCGGCGGACTTGCTGCGCGACCGCCTGCCGGCGCTGCATCGTGCGTTCTGGCGCGAACACTTCGCCGCACCGCGCCCGGGCATCGTGCTGCTGGCGGAGGACGATGACGGGCTGCGCGGCTTCTGCGCCACCTGGCTGGATGGCAGCGAGGCCTATGTCGACAACCTGCATCTGCGGCCCGGGCTGCGCGGCGGTGGCCTGGGCCGCGCGCTGCTGGGCCGCGCCGTCGCGGCGGTCGGCGCGCCACGCGTCGCCTTGACGATCATCGACGGCAATGATGGCGCGCTGCGCTTCTACGAGCGCCTGGGTGGTGTCGCGGCGCAACCGCATGACGCCGTGCTTCACGGCGCGCCCACCCGCTACCGGCGCATCGCCTGGGACGATGCGCGGGTGCTGCTGCGCGCCTGCGGCGTGTCAGTCGTCGAGTGAGAAGGCGTCCTTCGGCGAGGGCTTCGCGCGCGAATATTCGATCGCGGTATAGCCGCCGCCCTGGTAGCGCTCGGTCACCGGGTCGGCGGTGATGGAGCCTACCTCGGGGCGCCAGGGCTCGGCGGAATCCTGCGGCGCCCACCCGATGCGCTCGCGATGGTCGCGGCCCCAGTAGGAAGCCGGGTTGTCGGAACAGGCCCAGATCACGACGTGCCCGGCGCGCGGGGCCAGGACGCAGCGTTCCACCAGCCGCGTCAGGTCGCCGAAGGACAGCCAGGTGGACAGCATCCGGCGGTCGATCGGCTTCGGGAAGCAGGAGCCGATGCGCAGGTTGACGTTCTCGACCCCGTGCTTGTCCCAGTACATCCGGCCCATCAATTCGCCATAGGCCTTGGACAGCCCGTAGTAGCCGTCAGGGCGGAAGGCGCAATCCGCATCCAGGCGTTCGTTGTTGCCGGCCGGGCGTTCGTGGAAGCCGATCGAATGGTTGGAACTGGCGAAGACCACGCGCGCGCCCTCGCGCCGTGCCGCCTCGTACACATGGTACAGGCCGCGCAGGTTGGGGCCGAGGACCTCCTCGAAGGGCCGTTCCACCGACACGCCGCCGAAATGCAGGATGGCGCCGCAGCCCTCCGCCTGGCGCACCAGGGCCAGGCCCTCGTTCAGATCCGCCTTCACGAAGGAGGCGCCGGGCGGCAGCGGGTCCGGAAAGGGCGTGATGTCGGTCAGGCGCAGGGTCCAGCCCTGCGCGCCGAGCGCCGCCGCCAGGTGCCGGCCGAGATTGCCCGAGGCGCCGGTCAGCAGGACGGGCTTCGATGGTGCGGTCATGTCAGGCTCCATAGCCGAGCAGCAGGCGCGGCAGCGTCAGCGACATCGCCGGCCAATAGGTGGTGAGCATCAGCGCGAGCAGGATCGCGCCCCAGAAGGGCCAGATGGTGCGCAGCACGTCCTCGATGCGGATCTGCCCGATGGCGCAGCCGACGAACAGCACCGCGCCGACCGGTGGCGTGGTCAGCCCCAGGCCCAGGTTCATCATCATCACCATGCCGAACTGCACCGGGTCGACGCCGATGGCGACCACCACCGGCAGGAAGATCGGCGTGGTGATCAGGATCAGCGCCGCCATGTCCATCACGCAGCCCAGCAACAGCAGGCAGACATTGATCATCAGCATGATGACGATGGGATTGCTGCTGATGGACAGCATGCCTTCCGTCAGGATGTCGGGCAGGCGGTACATCGCCAGCAGCCAGGCGAAGGCGGTCGCGGTGCCGACCAGCAGGAAGACCACCGAGGTCGTGCGCACGCTCGCCCGCACCGCGATGACGAAGTCCTTCCAGGACAGCGCGCGATAGACCAGCAGCGTCACCGCCAGCGCCCAGATGGCGCCGAAGGCCGCGCTCTCGGTCACGGTGAAGATGCCCGACAGCACGCCACCCAGGATGATCACCGCCGTCAGTAGCCCCGGCAGCGCATCGATGAAGGCCCACAGCAGGTGGCCGAACCCCTTCCAGCCATCCGCCGGATAGCCCCGCCGCACCGCCATGACATAGGCCGCGAGCGCGAGGCTGAGGCACATCACGATGCCCGGCACGATGCCGGCGATGAACAGCGCGCTGACGGAAATGCCGCCGCCCGCCGCCAGGGAATACAGGATCATGTTGTGGCTGGGCGGGATCAGGATGCCGGCGATCGACGACGTGACGGTCAGCGACACCGCATAGTCCACCCCGTAGCCCTTGGCCTTCATGGCCGGGATCAGGATGGTGCCGGTCGCCGAGGTATCCGCCACCGCACTGCCCGAGATGCCGCCGAACAGCATCGAGGTGGAGACATCCACCATGCCGAGCCCGCCGCGCATCCAGCCCACAGCCGCACTGGCCAGCGCGACCAGCCGCCGCGCGATGCCGCCATGCAGCATGATCTCGCCGGCGAAGATGAAGAACGGGATCGCCAGCAGGGCGAAGATGCTCATGCCCGACGCCATCTGCTGGAACACCACGGCGGGGTTCAGCCCCTCGTAGATGAAGCCGGTCGCGGCGGCGATTCCCAGGCAGAAGGCCACCGGGACGCCGGCCACGACCAGCGTGCCGAAGACCACGAAGATCAGCAGCAATCCGAATTCCATGTCGTGTCAGTCCAGGAAAGCCGCTGCGACGCCGCGCTTCTCGGGCGCGTCGGCCGAGAGCGCGTCCTTGAGCACCTGCTCGATGGCGAACAGCACCATCAGCGCGCCGCCCAGCACCATCGGGGCATAGGTCCAGCCCTGGCTGATGCCCAGCAGGGGGATGCGGAAATTGGCAACCGTGCCCACCAGCTCCCACGACCACCAGGCCATGCCCGCGCCGAACAGCCCCATCAGCGCATCGCAGCCCACCGCGATCCAGCGCTGCGGACCAGGCGGAAGCATCTCCCGGATGCCGAGCACAGACAGGTGGAAGCGTTCCCGCACGCCGACGGCGGCGACCGGCATGGCGATGGCCAGGATCGCGAGCGTCGCCGCCCGTTCGATCCAGGTCGGCGTGTCGTTCAGCACATAGCGGCCGAAGACCAGCCACCCCATCATGGCAATGAGGCCGACGAGCGCGATGCCCGCCAACCCCACCGTCACCGCCGACAGCGCATCGAGCGCGCGGGAGAAGGCCTTCACGGCATCGCCCGGATCTGGCGGACCAGCGCCGCCAGCCGCGCATCCGCCGCATACTTGGCATAGACCGGTTCCATGAGCGCCGACCACGGCGTGCGGTCGGCGATCTCGATGACCGTCACGCCGGCGGCCACCACGCGCTGGCGGCTGACCGTCTCGCGCTCGGCCCAGGACCGGCGCTGGATGGCGGCGGATTCGCGGGCGGCGTCGCGCAGGATGGCGCGATCGGCCTCGTTCAGCCGCTGCCAGCGCTGGCGGGAGACGGCGAGCACCTCCGGCACGTTGGAATGTTCCGTCGTGCTGTAGAAGCGCGCCACTTCGAAGTGGCGGGTCGATTCATAGGACGGCCAGTTGTTCTCCGCCCCGTCGATCACGCCGGACTGCAGCGAGGTGAAGACCTCGCCGAAGGGCAGCGGCGTCGGGTTGGCGCCCAGCGCGCGCATCAGGTCGATCCACAGGTCGGAGGTCTGCACGCGGATCTTCATGCCGCGCAGGTCGGCCGGCGTGCGGACCGGGCGCGTGGTGTAGATGCTGCGCGCGCCGGCGTCGTACCAGGACAGCGCGATGATGCCGATGCCTTCCAGGTCGCGCGCGATCGCCTCGCCCGCCGGGCCGTCGATCGCGGCCTGCATGTGCGCCACGTTGCGGAACAGGAAGGGCAGCGTGACCACATTGGTCGACGGCGCCAGGTTGTTGAAGGGCGACAAGTTGAAATTGGCGAAGTCGATGGTGCCCAGGCGCATCTGCTGGATCGCCTCGTCCTGCTGGCCGAGCTGCGCCGAATGGAAGGTCCGCATGCGGATGCGGTTGTTGGTGCGTTCCGCGACCAGGCGCGTGAAGGCATCCATGCCGATGCCGTTCGGATAGTCGGCGGCATGGATGTTCCAGCCGCGCCATTCCTGCGCGGCGGCGGGTGTGGCGCCGAGGCCGAGCACGCCGAGGGCGGCGGCAGCGACAGCGGCGAACAGGGCGCGGCGAGGCCGCCGGGGGGTCGGGGTCATGGAGGTCTCCTCGGGACGCGGGGGCGGTCGGGCCGCCCCTCGGATTCGTTGAACTGCAATAGCAGATAGCAGTCTGGCGCGGCAGGCGCCGTGCCGTCAACTTCGGTAACCGATCGGTTCAGGCCGCCGCCCGGGCCGTCTGCCAGCCGGCCACCAGGTCCTTCAGCTTCGCCAGCGATTCGGGCGCGACCGGCCAGGCGGCGGGCGGGCGGGCCGGGCCGACATCGTCGCCCATCAGCGCCAGCGCCGCCTTGACGATCGACACATTGGCGCCGTTCTGCTCCTCGGCGCGCAGCTTTTCGAAGGCCTCGATCCCGGCGATCAGCGCAGTGGCGCGTGGCATGTCGCCGGCGCGCAGCGCGCGCAGGATGGCGACCGAGCGCGCCGGCGCGACATTGATCAGGCCCGAGGTGAAGCCCTGCGCGCCCAGGGCGGTCATCGGCGGCGCCCAAGGTTCCGCCAGGCCGCAGACGAAGCGGATGCCAGGCGCGGCGCGCATCGCGCGGGCCAGGGCCATCAGGTCGGTGCTGGCCCATTTCACCGCGACCACGCCGGGCAGTGCCGCCAGTGCCGCGACGGCGGCATCGCCGATGCCGCTGTTGCGCAGGTACAGCACCACCGGCAGCCCGGCCGCCTCGCCCACGCGGCGGACGTAGTCGGCGATGCCGCGCGGGCTGGCGAAGGGGTCGGGCGGCTGGTGGACCATGACGGCGTCAGCACCGTCGGCCTTGGCGCGGACAGCGAGGCGCACCGCCTCGATCACGCTGCGCCCGATGCCGGCGACCACGCGCGCGCGGCCGGCGACGATGGCCGGCACCTCGGCCTGCATGCGCTCGGCCTCGGCGAAGGTCAGGCCGTAGAATTCGGATGTGTTGCCGTTGACCGTCAGCGCATCGACGCCGGCCGCCGCGCAGCGCGCGACGATGGGGGCGAGTCGCGCGGGCTGGATGGCGTCGTCGCTGTCGAAGGGCGTGACCAGGATGCCGGAGATGCCAGACAATGCGTCTGCGAGCGTCATGGACGGGGCTTTCCTTTCGGCGGCGGCGGCAGCACGCCATTCGTGATCAGCGAGCGGATGATGTGCCCGCGCATCCGCGCCTCGGCCAGTGCGGGGTCGCGCCGGCGCAGCGCGGTGACGATGCCGCGGTGCTCGGCCAGCGCCTTGGGCAGGTCGCGCGGCTGGCTGCCGACGGCGCGGTGCCGGCCGAGATTGTCATAGGCGCGCAGCGACCCCAGCGAGCGGATCAGGAACAGGTTGCCCGTCGCGCGATGGATCAGCGCGTGGAGTTCCTCGTTCGCCTCATCGAGAGCGTCGTGGTCGGCGGCCGCGGTGCCGTCCTTCATGCGCGCGAGAATCGCACCCAGCGCGGCGATCTCGCCCGCCCCCATGCGCTCCGCCGCCAGCGCGGCCGCGACACCTTCCAGCGCCGCGCGGATACGCCCGAGCTCACCGAGCTGCGCTGGCCCCATCTCGGCCACCACGGTGCCGCGGCGCGGATGCGTCACCACCATGCCATCCTGTTCGAGGCGGCGCAGCGCCTCGCGCACCGGCTGCGCGGAAATGCCGAGCTGGACCGCCAGGCTGCGTTCGGACACCTTGCGTCCGGCCGGGATCAGCCCCTGCACGATGCCTTCGCGCAGGCGGCGATAGGCACGCTCGCCGAGGGAGAGCGTGTCCTCCTCGGCCAGTGGCGTGATCCTCCCGAGGGCTGTCTTCGCAGCGGCCATGGACAACTGCCATAGCAGTTGGCAGCCTTGGCGTGAAGCACGGAGGAACCGCCCATGACCCGCAAGCGCCCGGAAGACCTGCGCAGCCACCGCTGGTTCGGCGTGGACGACATCCGCGCCTTCGGCCACCGCTCGCGCATGCTGCAGGCGGGGTATTCCGAAAGCGATTTCCGCGGCAAGCCGGTGATCGGCATCATCAACACCTGGTCGGAATTGTCGCCCTGCCACTTTCATTTCCGCACGCGGGCGGAGGAAGTGAAGCGCGGTGTCTGGCAGGCGGGTGGCTTCCCCGTGGAACTGCCCGCGCATCCGGTGACCGAGCAGTACCAGAAGCCCACCAGCATGCTCTATCGCAACCTGCTGGCGATGGAGACGGAGGAACTCGCACGCAGCCACCCCTGCGACGGCCTGGTGCTGCTGGGTGGGTGCGACAAGACGCCGCCTGGGCTGATGATGGGCGCGATCAGCTCCGGCCTGCCGTCCATCATGGTGCCGGCGGGGCCGATGCTGCGCGGCAATTGGCGCGGCAAGACGCTGGGCTCGGGTTCCGATGTGTGGAAGTACCATGCGGAATTGCGCGCTGGGAACATCACCCAGGCGCAGTGGAAGGACATGGAGGGCGGCATCGCGCGGTCCTTCGGCACCTGCATGACCGCCGGCACGGCGGCGACGATGATGCTCGCGGTCGAGGCGCTGGGCTTCACGCTGCCCGGCGCGTCGTCGATCCCCGCGGCCGATTCCGCGCATCCCCGCATGGCGACGGAAACCGGCAAGCGCATCGTCGAGATGGTGTGGGAGGACGCCACGCCGCAGTCGCTGATCACCCAGGGCAGCGTGGACAATGCCGTCACCGCGACCATGGCCTTCGGCGGCTCCACCAACGCCATCCCGCATCTGATCGCGATGGCGCGTCGTGCGGGCGTGATGCTGGACCTGGAACGCTTCGACGCGCTGTCGCGCCGCGTGCCGCTGGTGGCGAACCTGCGCCCGAACGCCGGCGAATACCTGATGGAGGACTTCTTCTACGCCGGCGGCGCGCGGGCCTTCCTCAACCGCATCCGCGACTATCTGGACCTGTCGGCGCGCACCGTCACCGGCCACACGATGGGCGAGAACATCGCCGGCGCCGAGGTGTTTGACGACAGCATCATCCTGCCGCTCGACAAGCCCTTGCAGGTAGAGGGCGGGCTGGCGGTGCTGAAGGGGTCGCTCGCGCCGCAGGGCGCGGTCATCAAGACCAGCGCGGCGGAACAGCGGCTGTTGCAGCACACCGGCCCCGCCGTGGTGTTCGAGAACTATGCGGATCTTAAGAAGCGGCTCGACGATCCCGACCTCGATGTGACGGCGGATTCCGTCCTGGTGCTGAAGCAGGCCGGGCCGCAGGGCGGGCCGGGCATGCCGGAATGGGGCATGCTGCCGCTGCCGCAGAAGCTGTTGAAGCAGGGCGTGCGCGACATGGTGCGGCTGTCGGATGCGCGCATGTCCGGCACCTCCTATGGCACCTGCGTGCTGCATGTGGCGCCGGAATCGCATGTTGGCGGGCCGCTCGCCTTCGTGCGCGACGGCGACCTGATCCGGCTGGATGTCGCGGGCCGGCGGCTCGACCTGCTGGTCGACGATGCCGAGATGGCGCGCCGCCGCGCCGCCTGGACCCCGCCGGTACGCCGGTACGGGCGCGGCTGGACGTCGCTGTATCTCGACAACGTAACCCAGGCCGACGAGGGCTGCGACCTGCGCTTCCTGGAAGGCACGCTGCCAACGCCGGAGCCCGACATCTACTGACGCTTGCGCCGAATGGGGCGGCTGGCAGGCCCGACGCGATGGCGCCAGCCCGCCCCTGGCGTCAGCGCCGCGCCAGCATGTCGTTCGCCGCCTCGAAGCGCTGGATCACCTTGGCCGAATCATACGGCCCTTCCTCCAGCGTCTCCGGGTCCCATTCGCTGCGATGGGCGGCGAAGAAATCGCCGCCATAGACATGCAGCGCGCCGGTCAGGCGCGGGATCGGGTTGGTCACCGAATGGATGATGTCGCGGCCGAGCACCGTGCAGTCGCCGGTGCCGATCGCCTTCGCACCGGCCGCCTCGATGCGGTGGCCGCCGCCTTCCGTGATGCGGCGCCAGAAGATGTTGTCCTCGCGCCCGCCATAGATGCCGATGCAGGCCCACATGTGATGGTCGTGCGGCTGCAGCGTCATCATCGGACCCCAGACCAGGTTCAGGATGGTCAGGTTCGGCGACTTGTAGATCGGCGTCAGCCCGGCGCGCGTCGGCTCGCCCAGCGCGCGCGTCACGCCGGCATGGTCGGACACCGCGCGCGCGACGATCTCGCGCACCGTCTTGTGGCTGCTGTCCTCAGCGATCGCATCGCGGCAATCGGCGATGAAGCGGTCGAGATCGAACATCGGAGGCTTCCCCGTCTGGCGGGCATCAAAATCCCCGCAGGACTCACAGGCGAGAATTTGTAGCTCCGAAATCGGCATCGCACGACAGGATTTTGTGCTGCCCCTCACCCTTGCCGAGCCACCGGCGCAGCGGAAGAATGCGGCGCTCAACAGGGATCCGCGCCAGCATGAGGACCATCGTCGAAGCGGCCGCAGCACTCGCGGCCGGCCACACGACCGCGGCGGCGCTGACCGAGGCGGCGCTGGCGCGCATCGCCGACCCGGCCGGGGAGGGGACGCGCGCCTTCGTCACGGTGCACGCGGCCACCGCGCGCGAATCGGCGGCCGCCATGGACGCGCTGCGTGCGGCCGGGCGTGCGCCGTCGCGCTTCGCCGGCATCCCGATCAGCATCAAGGACCTGTATGACGAGGCCGGCGTGACCACGCGCTCGGGCTCGGTCGTGCTCAATGGCGCGCCGGCGGCGACGGCCACGGCGCCCTCGGTTCAGCGATTGATCCGTGCCGGCTTCGTGGTGCTGGGGCGCACCAACCAGGTGGAATTCGCCTTCTCCGGCCTCGGCGTGAACCCGCATCACGGCACGCCGCTCAGCCCCTGGGATCGTGCGACTGGGCGGTTGCCGGGCGGGTCGTCCTCGGGCGCCGGCGTGGCGGTGGCGGATGGCATGGGCTTCGCTGCGCTGGGCACCGACACCGGCGGGTCCTGCCGCATCCCGGCCGCGCTGTGTGGCGTGGTGGGGTGGAAGCCGACGGCGAAGCGCGTGACCATCGCGGGCATATTGCCGTTGGCGCCCTCGCTCGATTCCGCCGGGCCGCTGGCGCGGTCCGTCGCGGATTGCGCGATCGTCGATGGCTTCATGGCGGGCGAGGAAAACCCGGCGGCGCCGAAGCCGCTGCCGATCAAGGGCCTGCGCCTCGGCCTGCCGCGCGGCACCTTCCTGACCGATGGTATGGACGGCACGGTCGCCGCGGTATTCGGGCGCACGCTGACGCGGCTGTCCGCCGCCGGCGCGCAGATCATCGAATTCGACCTGCCGGAGCTGGACCAGATCGCTGCCGCCAATGCCGCCGGCGGCTTCGCGGCCAGCGAGGCCTGGGCCTGGCACCACGTGCTGGTCGCCGACCATGCCGACCGCTACGATCCGCGCATCCTCAAGCGCATCCAGCGCGGCGAACGCATGTCGGCCGCGGACTACGTGGAACTGGTGCAGGCCCGCGCGCGCATCATCGCCGCCATCGCGCCGCGCACCGCGCCCTTCGATGCGGTGATCGGCCCGACCTGCCCGGTGGTGCCGCCGCGCCTCGCGGAGGTCGAGGCCGAGGCCGACTACAACCGCATCAACATGTCCCTGCTGCGCAATACCAGCGTGGGGAATTTCCTCGACCGCTGCTCGATCAGCATTCCCTGCCAGGCCGAAGGCGAAGCGCCGGTCGGGTTGATGCTGACCGGCGAGCACATGGGCGATGCGCGCCTGTTCCAGGTGGCGGCGGCGCTGGAGGCGGCGCTGGCGGCATAGCGCTGCGCGGCATCGCCCGGCCACCCGGACGGGACGCGGCAGACCCGCGCGGGCGCCGCCGCAACGCGGATGTGGCGCGGCAGACCAGCGGGCCTCTGCCGCATCGCATCGCGGGCGGCGCGCCGGACGCCGTCATTCCCCCGGCAGCTTGATGCCCGTCATCGCCTGCCAGACGCGGATGACGAAGCCATCATCCTTGCCGCCCTGGCCCATCGCCCGCGCCGCGGTGAACAGCTGCTGCGCCTGCGAGGCCAGGGGCACCGGGAAGTCCAGCCCGCGCGCCATCTCCGCGACCAGGCCGAGATCCTTGACGAAGATGTCCACCGCGGACCGTGGCGCATCGTCGCCCTCCAGCACGCGCGCCATGCGGTTCTCGAACATCCAGGAATTGCCGGCGGCGCTGGTCACCACGTCGTACAATTGCCGCGGGTCGGCGCCCGCGCGGATGCCCAGCGCCATCGCCTCCGCCGCCACCGCGATATGCACGCCGGCCAGCAGCTGGTGCACCACCTTCACCGTCGCGCCGATGCCCGGTTCCTCGCCGAGGTTCCAGACCTTCGCCGCCACCGCGTCCAGCACCGGTGCCGCCGCGCCGAAGGCCGCCGCGCTGCCGGAAGCCATCACCGTCATCTCGCCGGCGCGCGCCTTCACCGCGCCGCCCGAGACCGGCGCATCGAGGAACAGCAGCTGGCGCTCCCGCGCACGGTCCGCCAGCGCGCGCGCGGCATCCGGCCCCATGGTGGCGGAGCTGACGATGACGGCGCCCGGCGCCAGGCGTTCGACCGCGCCGCCGGCACCGAACAGCGCCGCCTCGGTCTGCGCGGCGTTCACCACCAGCAGCAGCAGGGCCTCGATCCCCTGGGGCAGCGCGTCGGCGCTGGCCGCCACCGCGCCGCCAGCGGCGGCGAATTCCGCGCGCGCCGTCTCGCGCATGTCGCAGCCCGTGACCTCATGGCCGGCGCGCAGCAGGCTCAGCGCCGCGCCCATGCCCATGCTGCCCAAGCCGATGACGCCGACCTTCATCCCGATCCCCCCGCGTAGGTCGCGGCAGGCTGGGCGTGCCGGCGCGGCGCGTCAACGCAGCACGGCCACCGTCACCTGCACCACGGCGGCGACCACCAGCAGCACCAGCACGATCCGCTGGAGCACATGAATCGGCGGCATGGTCAGCTCCCGCGCAGGCGCCGCTTGAGCCCCTGCCGGGCGATCAGCGCGCGCAGCAGGTCCTTGATGGCGGCGGCATCGGGGTGGCGGGCCACCACCTCGGCCTCGTGCGCGCGGGCGGCGGCGAGCAGGTCGCCGACCATCGCCTCGCCCTTCGGCGCCATGCTGACACGGACCAGGCGGCGGTCGCGCCCGTCCTGCTGGCGCCTGACCAGCCCGTCGCGCTCCATCCGGTCGAGCACCTTGGTCATGGTGGGCTGTTGCAGCAGGCAGGCCTCGGCCAGGGCGGTGACGGTCTCGGGGCCGCCCGAGAGCATCGCCAGCACGCGCCACACTGGCACCGAGACGCCGCGCGCGCGCAGCCGGTCATGGAATTCGGAGGATACGACGAAGGATGCCCGCGCCAGCAGGGAGAGCAGGTAGTCATCCACGAAGCGCGGTGCGGCGTGCTGTGTGTCCATGGGAGCCACCCGGCGATGTCGGACCAGCCTAGCCGCGCGAGGGCCCCGGAGTCTTGCATTGCGTCATGCTGCGCCGCAGCACGATTCAGCCCCCGGGCAGGCGCCCCGCGGCGCGACGCTGCTCATAGGCCTTGGCGTGCAGGAAGGCGGCCTCGTGCGCCTCGTGCGGCACGCCGGCGGCGCGCGCGGCCTCCAGCAGGAAGCCGAGGATGTGGTCCGCCTCGATCCGCCCGCCGGCCTCGAGGTCGCGCAGCATCGAGGTCGCGTAGGCCGCCTTGGTGTCGGCGAAGACGGCGCGGAACTCGGCGATGAAGGCCTCGCGCATCGGGAAGCCGCGCGCCGCGGCGATCGCGGCGTTGCGGTCGAGCAGCCTGTGCAGGAAGTCGACGCCGCCGGGACTGCGCGCGATCTCGCCGACATTGGCGCGCAGCAGCACCGTGCCGACCGCGCTGGTGCCGAGGTGCACCAGCTTCTCCCACATGCGCGCCATGATGTCGGGCACGGCCTGCGCCACCACCCCCTTCGCCGGCGCGAAGGCGGCCTCGATCGCGCGCACGCGGTCGGTCATGGCGCCGCCGATTTCGCCGAAGGTGATCCAGCGCCAGTCGTTGAGTTGCCGCACCGTGCCGTCGGCGCCGAGCGTCGCCTGGATCTTCGCCAGCCCGCCCAGCACGCGGTCGGCGCCGAATTCCGCGACCAGGCGATCGACATGCGCCAGCCCGTTCAGCACCGGCAGGATGGCGGTGCGCGCATCGACCGCGGGGCGGATCGCGGCGATCGCGTCATCGAGGTCGTAGGCCTTGCAGGACAGCAGCACGACATCCCAGCCCGGCCCTGCCTGGTCCGCCGCCAGCGTGGCGACGGGCCCCTGCCAGGCGCCGAAGGGGCTGTCGATGCGCAGGCCCGCGCGGCCGATCGCGGCGCGCCGCTCGGGGCGCAGCAGGAAGGCGACCTCGGCCGTGCCGGCCTCGACCAACCGGCCGCCGTAGTAGCCGCCAAGCGCACCCGCGCCCAAGACCAGCATCCGCATCGCGGCGTTCCTTCATCGACCGGCGACGACACTATGCAGGTGCGCCGCCGCGCGGAAGCCGGCGCGGGTCATTGGCCGGCGCGCAGCTCCTCGACCGTGCGCAGCGCCGCGGCGGCCTCCACGCCGAGGCGAGCGCGCGCATGCAGCCCGGTCGACAGCGTATTCGTTGCATCGCCGATGACCGCGACCAGCACGCGGAAGCCCTGCGCGGTGCAGTACGCGGCCAGCGCATCGAGCCGTGCCGCGCCGGTGCCGCCGCGCGCCACATCAGGCGCCACGTAGACCCAGTTCCCGACCGCGAAGCGATTGGCCAAGGCATGGGCATGGCCGGCGACGCGCCCATTGCGTTCGCCGACCAGGCAGGATGGGCCGGCGGCGAGGATGGCGGCGCGTCGGCGGGTGATTTCGGCGGTGTCGGGCGGGTGGAGTTCGAAGCTCGCGAGGCCATGGGTGACGCCATGGCCGCAGATCGCGGCGATGGCGTCACTATTGGCATCCCGGCCGGGGCGGATCAGCGGCGGTTGCATGGGCCGGAGGGATAGGGGCGGGAAGATGGATGACCGGGCGACTGGTGGCCGCCACGGGGCTTCCTTCGGCGGGGTGGCTGAGGTATGGCTTGGCGCGACGGACCCGTAGCTCAGCTGGATAGAGCGCTGCCCTCCGAAGGCAGAGGTCGAAGGTTCGAATCCTTTCGGGTCCGCCATGACATGCCGGTAGCAGCCGCACGCGCCGCTTCGCCGTTTCCGCATGGCGGCGCCAGGATGACGCGCCGGGTCCGCCAGACCGGCGCCTGAACCGGCTGCCACTGGCGCCACGCCGTCGTCGGCCAGCCGACCCGATCTACGCCGCCGCCGCCGCGCTCCGCAGCCTCATCGGATCGACATCGCGCACCACGAACCGCATGCCGGGAACCGGCGCGGCAAGCCCGATCCAATGCCCGCCCTGGCGCGCCGTGTGCAGCGACCAGGCCGCGACCGGCCCGCAGGCCGGCGGCAGTGCCATGATCCGCGGTGGTTCGTCCGCCAGCACCACCTGCCGGATCTGCAGCGCCAGCCCGAGCCCCACGGCCTTCGCCACCGCTTCCTTCGCCACCCACAGCCGCAGCAGCCTCTGCCGGCGATCCGCCGCGCCATCCAGTTCCGCGATCTCCGGCGGCGCCAGCGCCAGCGCACGCAGCGCGGCCTCGTCCGGGTCGCGCGCCGCGGCTTCCGCATCCACGCCCACTTCGTGATCCTGCGCGACAGCCACCGCGACCAGCCCATCGGTGTGCGTCAGGCTGACATGCAGCAGCCCGTCGCGCGGATCGACCCGCGGCTTGCCCTGCGCATCCGCGGCGATCCGCGCATCCCAGCGCATGCCATGCGACGCCAGCGCGAAGCGCAACAGCGCATGCGCCAGCACATAGGCGCGGCGATCACGCGCGAAGACGAAGCGCCCCGCCCGCGCACGCTCGGCCTCATCGAGGCGCGGCAGCAGCGCCTCGGCCAGCGCGTCGTGCTGCTCGCCCACCGGGCAGGTCAGCACCGCGATCATGCCGGGCGCAGCACCCCATCCTCCATCACCAGGCGGCGGTCGCAGGCGTCGAAATGGTCGTCGTCATGCGTGACCGCCAGCACGGTCAGCCCATCGGCCTTCATGGCGGGCAGGATCTCGCGGTAGAAGCGGCGGCGGAAATCGGGGTCCTGGTCGGCGGCGAATTCGTCCAGCACCAGCACAGGCCGGCGTTCGAGCAGCGCCACGATCAACGCCAGGCGCTTGCGCTGCCCCACCGACAGGTCGACGGTCGAGAACGCCCCGTCGCGCAGCGTGACCTTCGCATCCAGGCCGAGTTCGCGCAGCAGCAGGCGCACCCGCGGTGCCTCGCTGGGCGGCACGCCCCACAGCCGGGCCGCGAGGTGGAAGTCGGAATGCACTACCGCCATGACCCTTCGCAGCGAGACATCGCCCGGCGGCAGGTCGGTGCCGTTCAACGCGACCACGCCGCCCTGCGCCGGATACAGCCCGGCCAGCACCTTGATCAGGGTGCTCTTGCCCGCGCCATTGCCACCCGACAGGAACACGATCTCGCCGCGCCGCAGGTCGAGGTCGATCGGCCCGATGCCGAAGCCCGGCGCGTCGCCCTCGCCGGCGTGGCGGTACACCACGTGGCGCAGTTGCAGGCTCTCGAAGGGCGGCGGCGGGGCATCGCGCGGCGGCGGTTCCGGCGGCAGCCGCGCCAGCTCGGCCCGCAGGTCGAGCAGCCGCGCCGCCGCCGTCTCGGCGATGGCGACCGTGGTGACGCCCTGCAGCAGGCTGCCGATCGCCCCCAGCACGAACAGCAGCACCATCGCCGCCTTCGCGACCGTAGGCCCGGCCAGGCCCCAGGCCGGCAGCACCCACACCATCATGCCCAGCAGCAGGAAGAACATCATCTGCCCGAACAGCGTCATGCTGCCGATGCCTTCCTGCGCCTCGCGCCGCGCGGTGGCGGCGCGCGTGCTGAGCGCGGCGACATGGTCGCGCAGCGCCGCGCTGCGCGCCGAATTCTGCTTCACCTGGCCGGCGCCGCGCAGCGCGTCCTCGATTCCCTCCAGCGCCTCCTGGTCTTTGCCGGCGGACAGCGCAAGCTTCGCGCCCATCACCTTCAGCCGGCGGATATACGCCACCGCCGCCAGCGTCACGCCGATGGTGCCCAGCACGAAGGCCAGCTTCGAGAGCATGAACAGGTAGATCACCGCGAACAGCAGTTGCAGCGCCGCCTGCGCCGCGCTGACGATCGGCACGGCCGAGGCCGAGATGGACTGCACGTCCCCCGACAGGCTCGCCACCAGACGCGCCCGGCCCAGCCGTTCGAAGGTCGCGAGATCGGTCCGCGACAGCTTCTCCAGCAGCCCCAGGCGCAGGCGCGACAGCACGCCCTCGACCTCCATCGCGGTGACGCGTGCGACATGGATCTGGCAGCCCGCATAGACCGCGATCGCGGCCAGCAGGATGACCAGGTTGCGCAGCGCAGGCTCGCTGCCCGACTGGCCGACCGTGCCCAGCACCGCCAGGATCGCGGTGTTCGCGAGGCCCGCCACCGCCGAGAGCGCCAGCAGCGGCCACACCGGGACGCGCAGTTCCGGCCCGATCAGCGCCCACAGCCGCAGGCCTGGCCGCGCTTGGGCGGGCTCGGTCATGGCAGGCCGCCGCGACGGCGCGCGGTGCGGGCATGCACCGTCGGGTCGTACAGGTCGACCGGCAGGCCGAGCGCCTCCGCCGTGAAGCGGCCGATCGCCACCAGCAGCTGGTAGGACGCCACCGCGGCGTCGTGCTCCAGCCCGATCTGCGCGCGCCGCGCCTCGTACAGGGATTCGAGCTGGCCCAGCAATTCGAAGGTGCTGCGCGCACCCAGCGCGGCCTGTGCCTGCACGCCATCATAGGCCGCCTGCGCGATCCGCACCTGCAACACGCTGATGCGCGCCGCGGCGCTGGTGCCGTTCCAGGTGGCGAAGGCGCGGCTGGCATTCTCGATGGCGTCGCGCCGCGAGCTGACGGTGTCCCAGCGGCTCTGCTGCGCCTGTTCCTGCGCCTGGCGGACCCGCCCGATCGCCAGGCCGCCCTGGTACAGCGGCACCGTCAGGTTCAGCGTGACGCCCCAGGTATTGGACCGCTGGTCGGGAATCGTGAGGCCGTAGTCGCGCCCGCCATTCAGCGACAGCGACAGGCTGGGCAGCATGTCGGCGCGCGCGACGCCGATCTGCGCGCGCGCGGCGCGCTCGCGGAAGGCGCTGGCGATCACCACGGGGCTGTTGGTGTCGGCCAGCTGCTGCACGGTGGCGATGGTGTCGGGCAGGCCGGGCGGGCGCGGCGCCGGCGCCAGTTCGCCCGGCGTCATGCCCACCGCGGCGAGGAAGCTGGCGATCGAGGCTTCGAGCTGGCCCTCCTGCGTCTGCGTCTCCGCGCGCGCCGCCAGGTAGCGGCTGTTCGCCTGGTCGACATCGGGCTGGGTGAGCTGGCCGGCCCGCATGCGGATGCCGATCTGCTCGTATTGCTGGCGGGTCACGTTCTCCTTGTCGCGCGCCACCTGCAGAAGGGCGCGGTCGCGCAGCACGTCCTGGTAGGCGGTGGCGGCGCGCAGCAGCACGGATTGCTCGGTGCCCAGCAGGTCGGCGCGCCCGGCCAGCACGGTGGCCTCGGCCTGTGCCACCTGGGCGGGCGTCCGCCCGCCGCTGTAGATCGGCTGCTGCATCTGGATGCCGCCAGACACCGAATTGGTGCGTGAATCGAAGATCGGCCGGCTGACGGTCTGCCCGGTCTGCCCGCCCGATCCGTAGAGCTGGATCGTCGGCAGCCAGCCGGCGCGCGCCTGGCCCACCTGTTCGTCGGTGGCGCGCAGCCCCGCGCGCGCGCCCTGGAGATCGGAGTTGCCGCGATAGGCTGCGACCAGCGCATCGCGGAAGGTCTGTGCCGCGGCGCCCCCGGGCAGCAGGGTCAGCAGCAGAAGCAGCATGCGCGCGCGCATCAATGCCCTCCGGTTGCCGGATGTGCGGGTAGCGCGGGCAGCGGCATGCGCCGGCGCCGCGACAGCAGGGAATAGACGGTCGGGATCACGAACAGCGAGACCAGCGTGCCGAAGGTCAGCCCGGCCACGATCACCATGCCGATCTGCGCCCGGCTGGCGGCGCCCGCGCCGGTGGCCAGCACCAGCGGCAGCGCGCCGAGCACGGTCGCGACGGTGGTCATGATGATCGGGCGCAGGCGCATCGCCGCGGCCTCGACCAGCGCGTCCTCGAAGCTGCGGCCTTCGTCGCGCAGCTGGTTGGCGAATTCCGTGATCAGGATCCCGTGCTTCGCGATCAGCCCGATCAGCGTGATGATGCCGATGCCGCTGTAAAGGTTCAGCGACCCACCCATCCACAGCAGCCCGACCAGCGCGCCGCAGATCGCGAGCGGCACCGCCAGCAGCACGATCGCGGGATCGCGGAAGCTCTCGAACTGGGCGCTCAGCACCAGGTAGATGAACACGATCGACAGCAGGAAGACCGTGCCAAGGTCGCTGGTGCCCTGTGCTGTCGCGGCCGCGCCGCCGGCGGCCTCGACCCGGATGGTGGCGGGCAGCACGCTGGAGGCGATGCGGATGAGCTCGTCGGTCGCCTCGCCGGCAGTGGCGCCGGGGCGCAGGTCGGCGCCGATGGTGGCGCTGCGCTGCCCGCCGGTATGCGACAGCACCGCCGGCCCGGGCACCTCGCTCGCCGTCACCAGCGAGCCCAGCGAGACCGGCGAATCGGCGCGCCCGCGCAGGTACACGCGATCCAGCGCGCTGGGGTCGCCCTGGAGGTCCTGCGGCAGGTCCACGATCACGTTGTAGACCGCGCCGCCGTAGTTGAAGGTCGATGCACGGTTGCCGCCCAGCAGCGCCTGGATGGTGGTGCCCACCGACGCCACCGGCACGCCCAGGTCGGCGGCCAGCAGGCGGTCCACCTCGACCACCACCTGCGGGGTGTTCATCACCAGGTCGCTGGTGATGTTGGTGGCCTGGGTCGCCTGGGTGGCGGCCGCGGTGCGCAGCGTATCGACCGCCTGCGCGAGCGTCTCGTAGTCCGAATTGGTGCGCAGCACGACCTGCACCGCCTGGCCCGCCGCGCCGCCGCCCAGGCCCCCGGCGGCAAACACGCTGGCCGAGACGCCCGGCAGCTTCGACAGCCGCTCCATGATGCTGGCGGTGATCTGGGTGCTGTTGCGGGTGCGCTGCGTCCAGTCGCGGAACACCACGAAGGACAGCACCTGGTTGGGCAACGGCGTGCCGACCAGCACCAACGCGTCCACCACCTCGGGCTGCGCGTGGAAGGCGGCCTCGGCTTCCGCCGCCCAGCGCGACAGGTAGTCGAGCGAGGCGGTGGTGGGCCCCTGCAACTGGATCAGCGCATAGGCGTCGTCCTCGACCGGTGCTTCCTCGGCGGGGATGCTGCCGGCCACCTGCGCGGTGCCGATGATGCACAGCACGCACAGCACGCCCACCAGCCAGCGCCGGCGCAGCAGCCAGCGCAGCAGCCGTGCGTAATGGCCGGCCAGCCATTCCAGCGCGCGGTCCATGCGCTGCGCCCAGCCGCCTGGCTTCTTGGGCCGCACCAGCCGCCCGCACAGCATGGGCGAGAGGGTGCGCGCCACGAAGCCGCTGATCAGGATGGTCGCCGCCAGGGTGAAGGCGAATTCGCGGAACAACTGGCCGACCATGCCGCTCACCAGCCCGACCGGCGCGAAGACCGATGCCAGGGTGATGGTGGTGGCGATGACCGCGAAGCCCACTTCCTCGCTGCCGCGGAAGGTGGCGGCCATCGGGTCCATGCCGCCATCGACCAGGCGCTGGACGTTCTCGACCTCGACGATCGCGTCGTCCACCACCAGCCCGACGGCCAGGATCATCGCCAGCAGGCTGAAAATGTTGATGCTGAAGCCGAACATCTTCATCACCAGGAAGGCACCGACCAGCGAGACCGGGATGGTCAGCAGCGCGATCACGCTGGTGCGCAGCGACCCCAGGAACACCACCACCACCGCCAGCACCAGCAGCACGGCGACGATCACCGCCTTGAACACCTCATCGACGCTGGCCTGCACGAAAATCGAGGTGTCGAAGGCGATCGCCACCTGCATCCCCGGCGGCGCCGCAGCCTGGAGTGCGGGCAGCATGGCGCGCACCGCCTTGCCGATATCGAGCGGATTGGCGGTGGATTGCGGCACCACGCCCACAGCGACGGCGGTCTGCCCGGCATAGCGGATGGCATTCGCCGCCGTATCCGGCCCGACCATGGCGGTGCCGACATCGCCGATGCGGATCTGGAAGCCGTCCTCGCCGCGGCGCAGCACCAGCTGTTCGAACTGGTCGGGCCGGTTCAGCGCCGTGCTGACCAGCACCGAGATGATCTGGTCGCGGCTGCGGAACTGCCCGCCCGGCACGTCCACGTTCTGCGTCGCCAGTGCATTCGTCACGTCGTCCACCGTGACGCCGTGCGCCGCCATGCTGAGCGTGTTGAGCCGGATGCGGATGGCGTATTTGCGGTCGCCGATCAGCTGGTTCTGCGCCACGCCGGGAATATTGGACAGCATCGGCAGCATGGTGCGCCGGACGGTGTCGGTCACCTCCATCGCGTCGCGCCGCTGGTCCGAGAACGACACGTACAGCACCGGCTGCGCGTTGCTGGCCGCCTGCGACACGCTCGGCGCCAGCGCACCGGCCGGCAGCAGCCCGACCACCTGGCCCATCGCCGCGCGCACGTCGCTGACCGCATCCTGCGGCGCGACGCCGACCGCGAAGGTCAGCTGGATGGAGCTGAGCCCCTGGCGGCTGGTGCTGGTCATGGTCGCGACGCCCGGCACCGCGGCCAGCGCCTGTTCCAGCGGCGATGTCACCTGCGATTCCACCAGTGCCGGCGCCGCGCCGGGAAACACCGTGTCGACCGAGACATTCGCCATCACGAAGTCGGGCAGCTGGCGCACCTGCAGCGTGGTCAGCGCCCACAGCCCGAGCAGCACCACGATCGCGTTGATGACGATGGTGAAGACCGGCCGGCGTATGCAGAAGTTCGAGAGATCCATCAGCCACCGCCAGCGGGCGCGGCCGCCGCGGCCGGTGCGCTCGCCGGCGGCGCGGCGGTCTCCTGCACACGGTCGCCGTCGCGCAGCCGGAAGGCGCCGACCGTGACGATGCGATCGCCCGCCTTCAGACCGTCGCGGATCTCGACCATGTTGTCCTGGTGGGTGCCGAGCGTCACCGCCCGGCGCACCGCCACGCCATTGTCGATGACATAGACGAAGCTGCCCACCAGCTCCCGCACCAGCGCATCGGCCGGCACCACCACCGCATCCGCGCGGGTCGCGAGCTGCAGCACCACCCGCACGAACAGCCCTGGCGTCAGGCGGTCGCCGGGATTCTCGATCTCGGCGCGCAGCAGCACCGACCGCGTATCCACCGACACCGAGGTATCGACGAAGGTCAGCACGCCCGGCCCCAGCTCCTCCTGGATGTCGGGGATGTCGAGGCGCACCGGCATGCCCTGGCGCAGGCGCGGCAGGTAGCGCCCGGCGACGCGGATCTCGACGAACAGCCGCGAGCGGTCCTCGATCATCACGATGCGGTCGCCGGCGTTCAGCATTGCGCCTTCGTCGACGTAGCGCGTGCCCAGCGCGCCGGCGAAGGGCGCGCGCAGCGTCGTCAGTTCGAGTTGCCGTTCATTGACCAGCACCGTCGCCTGCGACGACGCCACGGTGCTCTGCGCCTGCTCGACCGACTGCGTGCTGTCGAGGCCGCGGCGCGCCAGGTCGGTCACGCGGCGCAGGTTCTGCTGGTCGGTCAGCAGCTTGGCGCGGGCCGCGGTCAGTTGCGCCTGCGCCACGCTGTCGTCGAGCATCGCGAGCGGCGTGCCGGCCTCCACGCTCGCGCCGTCGGTGAACAGGATACGGCGCAGCGGCGCGGCCTGCGGCGCGGTGATGGTGACCAGCAGGCGCGGCCGCAGCGAACCATAGGCCGGCAGCAGGTCCACCACGGTCGCGGTGCCGGCGGGCGCGGTCTGCACTGGGATCGGCGCGGCGGCGGGCGCGGCCGCACCGGCCGCCGGCGCAGCGGTCGTGGTGGTGCGGTAATAGTAGTACCCGGCGCCGAGCAGCACGACGACCAGCACCGCGATCAGCGCGCGCTTCATCGCCGGTCCCCGCAGCGCGCAGGCAGGGCGCGGCCCATCGCCTCAGGCCTCGATGCCGTGGCGCCGAAGTGCCGCGACGACCAGGTCGAGCACACGCTGGCGCTGTTCGTCGGGGAAGAAATGCCCGCCCGGCAGGGTCGTGGCCTCGACGCCCGCCGTGGTGCAGCCGGCCCATGCGGCCAGGCCCGCTTGCGTCGTCTCGGCATCCGCGCTGCCATCCAGCACCAGCACCGGGCAGTCGAAGCGCGCCGGGCCGGGGCGATAGCTGGCGATCACCGAGAAATCCGCGCGCAGCATCGGCAGCAGCAGGTCGAGCAATTCGCGATGGGCCAGCACCTCGGGCGGCGTGCCGCCCAGCGCGCGCAGCGCATCGAGGAACTCCGCCTCGGGCAGGGTGTGCAGCGCCTGGCGCGGGCGCGGATGGGTTGGCGCGTCGTGGCCCGCGGCAATCAGCAGGCGCGGCGCCGGCAGGCCCTCGGCGCGCAGCCGATGCACCAGTGCATGGCCGATGCAGGCCCCCATGCTGTGCCCGAACAAGGCGAAGGGACGGTCGAGCAGCGGCGCCATGGCGGGCACCAGCGCATCGATCAGCGCGTCCATCTGCGTCAGCGGCGCCTCGCCGAAGCGGCGCTCGCGGCCCGGGAGCTGGATGGCCAGCGCCTCGATCCCGGCCGGCAGCAGCGCGGGCCAGGCGCGATAGGTGTTGGCGCCGCCGCCGGCATGCGGCAGCAGGAACAGCCGCGCGCCGAAGGGCCCGGGCCGGGGGTCCGGCACGGCCCAGCGCGACGCCGCGGCGCGCGGATCAAGGGCGAGACTGGTCATCGCGCGGCGCGATCATGGGCTGGGGAAGCTCGCCCATCGGCGGCAGCGGTCGGCTCGGCAGGCTCGATGGGCTGCCGATGCGCGGGCCCGGGACCAGGCCGGGCAGTACGCCGGGCGGCGCGGCCGGGGCGTCGGTGCCGGCAGGCTCCGGCCCGCCCGACGGGTTCAGGATGACCGGCAGCCCGTCGCGCCCGCCGATGATGACCAGCCGGCTGCCGGGCGATTGCGCCAGGTGCAGTGTCGCGTCGATGCCGCGCCAGCGCAGGTATTGCTCGGTCAGGTTGCCGCCGACGATCTGCTGGAAGTCGCGGATGCCGGCGGCCTCGATGCGCTTGCGCTCGGCCTCCAGCCGCTCCCGCTGCAGGCGGAAGACGAATTCCTGCGACAGCTCGTTCTCGATCATCTTGCGTTCGATCGCCGCCTGCAGCGCCGTCGGCAGGATCACGCCGCGGATCAGCACATCCTGCAGGGAGATCACGCGCACCACCGGCACGCCGCCGATCCTTCCCTGCGTCGACCAGGTCTCGATGATGGTCTCGATGCGGTCCTGCACCTCGTCGCGGCGATTGCTGTAGAGAATCTCGGCGGTGAAGCTGCCGATCGCGCTGCGCAGCGCCGCGCCGACCTCGGGGCGCACGACCACGTTCAGGTAGTCCGGCCCGACCTCCTTGTGCAGCAGCCCGGCATCGGGTGCCTGCACCTGGTAGCGGTAGGTGACCTCGGCGGTGACCTGCACGCCTTCCGACGACAGCGCCTGGTAGGTGTGCGTGTCGGTCTGGGTGCGCACGTTGTAGATCGTGATGATGTCCCAGGGCCATTTGACGTGGGTGCCTTCGCGGAACACGCGGTCGATGCGCGTGCCGCCGCCGAAGCGGCTCCAGATCACCCCGACCTCGCCCGACCCCACCGCGAAGACGGCGTTCGGCACCACCGCGACCAGCAGCAGGAACACGCCCGCCATCGCGACCGTGATGCGCATGGCGTTGCGGTCCAGGAACGCGCCGAAGCCTCCGAAACGCTTCACTCCGTCGGCTCCTCACTGGTCGGCGGGGGGCTGGGCGCCAGCACGTCGAGCCTCCCGTCGCGCAGGATGTAGCAGCAATCCGCCGTGGCGAAATAGCGATCGTCATGGGTGGCGCAGAGCACCGCACAGCCGCGCCGGCGCAAGGCGGGCAGCACTTCCTCATAGAAGTGCCGGCGGAAGGAGGGATCCTGGTCCGCCGCCCATTCGTCGAGGATGACGATGCGCGGCGCCTCCAGCAGCAGCGACACGATGCCCAGCCGCTTGCGCTGCCCACCCGACAGCGCCAGCCCCTCCCACGCGCCGTCCGCGCGCAACGAGACCTTGCCCTCCAGCCCGTAGTCGCGCAGCAGCGCGGCGAGCACCGCGGGGTCGGGGTCGATCCCGTAGGGCCGGCGGAACAGGTGCATGTCGGAGAATACGCTGCCGACCCGGTCGCGATAGGTCTGCCGGTTGTCCGGCGCTATGGCCGTGCCGCGATAGAACAGCGTGCCGCTATCCGGGGGCAGCAGGCCCGCGGCGATGCGCAGCAGCGTGGTCTTGCCGCTGCCATTGCCGCCGGCAATGAACACGATCTGCCCGGCCGCGACTTCGAGGTTGACGGGCCCGACGCGGAACAGCGCGGCGCCGGCCTCGTCGCGCCAGGTGAAGCCGATGTCGCGCAGGCTGATCGCCGGCGGGCCATCGGGCAGCGGGCCCTGGCCGGCATCCTCCGCCGGCAGCCGCGCCGACAGCGCGGCAAGGTTGCGCGCGGCCTCGTCGGCCACCGCCAGCACCGGGATGGATTGCACCAGCAGCGCCACGCTGCCGGCGGCGAACAGCAGCGCGGTGATGGTCTGCTGGCGGCTGCCGGCATCGGTCTGCACCACCAGCGGCAGCCCGAACACCAGCAGCGCGAGAGACAGGTAGACGCCGGTCTGCACCGCCACCGCGCCGGCCGCGGCACGGCCGTCAACGGCGCCGCGCGCCGCCGCCGCCGCGCGGCTTCCCTGCGCGATGGCGGCGAATTGCGCGGCACCGCGGCGCGCCGATGTCTTTGCCTCCTTGAAGCCATCCAGCAACCCGGTGACGTCCTGCAGCACGGCCCTTTCGCGCGCCACCGCATCGTCCAGCGCCTGGCGGTCGCGCCGCGCGCGCCAGGTGACGAGGCTGGCGATCAGCGCCGCCATCGCCAGCAGCGCGGCGAATTCGACCGGCGACAGCCACAGCAGGTAGAGCAGCGTGAAGACGATCAGCAGCGCCGCCCGCGCGCCCAGCGACAGCGCGGTGGCCGCCTGGCTGATCGACTGGCTGTCGCGGGTGATGGCGCCATAGGCCTCGGCCGGCTTGAGGCGCATGAGCGAGGCGAAGCCGGCGCGGCGGATGGCGTCGAACACCTGCATCCGCAGCGCGTGGACGACGCCCTCGACCTCCCGCGCGAGGCCGCGGACCGAGCCCCACTCGGCGACGCAGTAGATCAGGATCGCGACGAGGAACAGCGCGAGGCGCAGGGCATCGGTGCGGCCGGTCTGCACGGCGTCGCTCGCGACCGCCATGACCAGGGCATTGCCCAGCCCGGCGAATCCGGCCAGCACGCCCAGCCGAGCCAGGCGCTGCGCCGAGTGCTGGCGCAGCAGGGCCGCGAGCGCCACGCCGTCAGGTTGCCGGCGGCGCGTCGCGGCGCGGGCCGAACACGTAGATCAGGAACAGCATGACCAGGGGTGTCAGCAGCAGCGCGAAGAAGGCCGACAGGACGCCGCCCAGCCGTGTATGCCGCCCGCACATGCCCACCATCATGGAGACGATGATGTAGCCACCGATGAAGATGGCCTGGGCGAACGCCATCGGGAGGCTCCCCGCCGCGGCGTCAGGCGGCGGAGCTGGCCGGCACGGAGGCCTTGGCCGTCGCCGCGTAGCGCGCGCGCATACGGTCGATGTCGATGTCGAGCAGCGTGCCGCCGCCTTCGAAGTGCTCGAGGAACAGGCGCCCCATGGCGTAGTTCGCCGCGCTGGCCGCGATCGGCATGGTCACCAGGCCGAGGAACGGGCCGACACCGGGGATGGCCTTGTACCAGACGCCGGCCAGGCCGCCGACGCCCATCGCGGCATTGAAGGGGAACAGCCCGCCGACCAGCGAGGTGATGATCGCCTTGGTGCGGACGCTCTCGAACGGCACGCCATAGAGCTGCGCCAGGTCGCGCACCATCTTGAACTGGACGCCGCTGATCGCGGCGAGGTCGAGCAGCGGCACCGGGATCACGCCCGCGCCGGCCGACCACCAGGACATGCGCCGCACCAGCGCCTCGCCCTCGGCGAAGCGTTCCGCGCCGTTCAGCATCGTGGCATCGGCGGCACGTTCGCTGCTTGACGAAACCATGGTTGCGTCGCTGTCGCTCATGTCCGCTCTCCGGTCCCTGGGCCTGCGTTGCGGCCGTTTCCGATCCATGGTCGTTATGCCCAATGATCTGACGACGAAAGCCTAGTCTCCGGCATGCGTCCCGGTCAATCATCGAACCGATTCCGATGCCCGCGAATGGGCGCCCAGTATGTAACGCCGACATCCGAATAACTTGTTGCCGCGCTGCCGCTCAGCGGGGCGTTGCGCGCCGCCCCTTCCTTGACGCGTTTGCGGCTCCTCTGCTCTCATTATCGCCGGATCACGTACACCAGCGTCCGGGGTGACAAATGGATGAAGATGAAGACAAGACAATATTTGATGTCGTGATCAATCATGAGGAACAGTATTCGATCTGGCCCGCTGCAAGCGAGCCCCCCGCCGGCTGGTCGCGCGTTGGAAAAACGGGCGCGAAAGCGGAATGCCTTGCCTTCATCAACACGGTCTGGACCGATATGCGGCCGCTGAGCCTGCGGCGCGCCATGGCTGGTGATCGTCAGGGTTGAAGTGAACTGGCCATGCGCCTCGCGTTTCGGTGGCCCGGAACGCGCAACGCGGCGAAGCGCCTTGCGGCATCCTGCCCAACCCATCGCGGACCATCGACGTGCTTGACCTGCTGAACCGGTATTCGCACGGCTTCGTCGCCGTGCCGGTGGTGCGCGCGCTCGATCGCCGGGGCGTGTTCGGGCTGCTGGCCGCCCAGCCGCGGCGACTGGCCGACGTCGTCGCGCTGGCCGGGCTCAATCCCGGCCACGCCGCCGCCGCGTTCGACCTGCTGCAGTCGCTCGGCTGGGTCGCGGCGGATGCCGGCGGCGTGCTGCGCTTGCTGCCGGCGGCGCGCCCGTATGCCGTGCCGGACGCCCTGCTCGATGCCTATGCCTGCGACTGGTCTCGCCTAGATGCGCCGGCGCTTGATCTGCTCGACCGCTTCGCGCCGCGGATCGCCCGGCGCTGGGACAGCGATGCCGAACTGGCCGACCAGCTCTCGGGCGCGCTGGCGCTGCCCTTGGCCAATGGGCCGGCGCGCCACGCGCTCGCGGCCGGCACCGCGCAGGGCCCGCTGCGCGCGGCCTTCGCGGCGCTCGGCTGGACCACGCCGGACGGCGCGCCGACGCCGCTCGGCGCCTTCGTCGCCGACCGCGGCCAGGTCACTGGCGCCGCGGGGTCCTACGCGCCGCTGCTGCACGCCATGCCCATGCTGCTCGGCGGCGACCCGCAGGAGGTGATGCGCCGCGACGCCTCCGGCGCCGAGCGGCATCTGGACCGCACCGCCAACGTGATCGCCAGCGGCTTCCAGCACGGGCGCTACTTCGCCGATCTCGAGGCGGTGCTGGCGGCGCTGTTCGACGCGCCGGACCTCGACGCGCAGCCCGCCGCGCTGGTCGACATGGGCTGCGGCGACGGCACGCTGCTGCGGCGCTGCTGGGAAACCGCGCTGCGCAGCGCGCGCGGCCGCCACCTCGCCACCCATCCGCTGCTGCTGGTGGGCACCGACTTCAACGCCGCGGCGCTGGAAGCGACCGGGCGGACGCTCGCCGGCCTGCCGCACCTGCTGCTGCAGGGCGACATCGCCGACCCGGCGCGGCTGGTGCGCGACATCGCCGCGCGCGGCGTCGATCCGGCGCGCGTGCTGCACCTGCGGTCCTTCCTGGATCACGACCGCCCGGCGGTGCCCCCGCGCGCAGACTGGTCTGCCCGCGCGGCCGATGGCGACCGCTGCATCGTCGTCGCGCCCGATGGCACGCTGGTGCCGCCCGGGGCGGTGATGCAGTCGCTGGTCGAGCACCTCGGCGCCTGGCGCGCCGCGCTGGGCGCACATGGCCTGATGATGCTGGAGGTGCACCGCCTGCCGCCCGCCATCGTGGCGTCGCGGCGCGACGACACCGAGGCGCCGCATTTCGACGCCTACCACGCCTTCTCGGGCCAGCAGCTGGTCCCGGCGGACAGCTTCGTGCTGGCCGCCGCCGAGGTCGGGCTGTTCGGCGACCCGGCCGCGTTCCGCAAGTACCCGCGCATCCACCCCTTCGCGCGCATCCAGCTGCAGCATTTCAGGCCGATGCCCTGGCGCGTGCGCGCGGCGCGCGCCGCCGACCTGCCGGCGCTGCTGGCGCTGGAGCAAGCCTGCTGGCCCGAGCCTGCGCTGCGCCATGACGCCGCGACGCTCGCCGCGCGCCTCGCCCGCCCGCGCGCCATCATGGTGGCCGAGCAGGACGGCGCCATCCTGGCCGCGCTGCATGTCCAGCGCATCGCCAGCGTGGATATGCTGCGCGGTGCGCGCTGGGGCGGCCTGGATGCGCTGTATCGCGACGATGGCCCGGTGCTGCAACTGCTGGGGCTGATGGTGCGGCCGCAGGCGCAGGATCGCGGCCTGGGTGATGCGCTGGCCGATTTCGCGCTGCAATGGGCGGCATTGACGCCTGGCGTGGAGGCGGTGGCGGGCCTGACCCGCTGCCGCGACTGGGATCGCACCGGCGACTACGCGGCCTGGGCGATGGCGCGCGGCGCCGATGGCCTGCCGCGCGACGCGACGCTGCGCTTCCATATCGGGCGCGGCGCCCGGCTGGTCGCGCTGGTGCCCGGCTACCGGCCCGAGGACACTGCCAATGCCGGCCATGCGGTGCTGATCGCCTACGCGCTGCAACCCGGCGAGGTCGCGGCGCCCACCGTCGCCGATGCCGCGCCGGCCGACCTGCCGGCGCAGGTGGCCGAATGCGTGCGCGCCGTGATGCGCGCCGGCGCCGATCGCTTCGATGCCGACAGGGCGCTGCGCGACCTCGGGCTCGACAGCGCCGACCTGCTGGAACTGCGCACGCTGTTGAACCGGCGGCTCGGGCTGCGGCTGGAGGCGTCGTTCTTCTTCGACCACCCTTCGCCGGCGCGGATCGCGCAGGCGCTGCTGGCGCCGACTGGCACGCAAGCGCCCGCGCCGCCGGCCGCCGCGCCCGTGGTGGCTGCCGTCGCGGCTGTGCCGCGCGCGAACGGTGACGCGGCTGTGCCGCGCGCGAACGGTGACGCGGCTGTGCCGCGCGCGAACGGTGACGCGGCTGTGCCGCGCGCGAACGGTGACGCGGCTGTGCCGCGCGCGAACGGTGACGCGGCTGTGCCGCGTGCTGCCGCTGACACGGCCGCGCCGCGCGCCGTGACCACCGCGCTGCCGCCCAGCGACGGCGCCATCGCCATCATCGGTCTCGCCTGCCGCCTGCCTGGCGCGCCGGATGCCGATGCCTTCTGGCGACTGATGGAGGAAGGCCGCGACGCCACCGGCCCGGTGCCGCCCGACCGCTGGCCCGCCACGCCCGGCGAACGCGGCGGCTTCCTCGACGATGTCGCGGCCTTCGACCCCGCCGCCTTCGCCATCTCGGCGCGCGAGGCGCGCAGCATGGACCCGCAGCAGCGCCTGCTGCTCGAAACCCTGCTCGCCACCCTGGAGCATGCCGGGCTGGATCCCGATGCGCTGCGCGGCAGCCAGGCGGGGGTGTTCCTGGGGTTGTTCGCGCAGGACTGGGAACGGCGGCTGCTCGCCGCCGGGCAGGTGCCGGACGGGCATTTCGCGACCGGCACCAGCAACGCCATTGCCGCCGGGCGGCTCGCCTATGCCTTCGGGCTGACCGGGCCGGCGCTGGCGGTGAACACCGCGTGCTCGTCGTCGCTGGTCGCGGTGCATCTCGCGGCACGGAGCCTGCGCGCGGGGGAATGCCGGCTCGCTTTCGCGGGCGGTGCCAGCCTGCTGCTGATGCCGGACCTGTCGCGCGCCTTCGCCGATGCCGGCATGCTGGCGGCCGATGGCCGTTGCCGCCCCTTCGATGCGGCCGCCGCCGGCTATGCGCGCGCGGAAGGCGTCGGCCTGGTCGCGCTGAAGCGGCTGGCGGATGCGCAGGCGGATGGCGACCGCATCCTGGCCGTGCTGCGCGGCAGCGCGGTCAACCAGGATGGCGCCAGCAACGGCCTGACCGCCCCCAGCGGCGCCGCCCAGCGCGCCGTGATCGCCGCGGCGCTCGCCGATGCCGGCCTCGCGCCAGGTGATGTCGACGCGGTCGAGGCGCATGGCACCGGCACGCCGCTCGGCGACCCGATCGAGGCCGGCGCGCTGGCCGAGGCCTATGGCGGCCCCCGCGCCGCGCCGCTGCTGGTCACCGCCGCCAAGGGCAATATCGGCCATGCCGAGGCGGCGGCGGGCATCGCCGGGCTGATCAAGTGCGTAATGGCGCTGCGCGCGGGCAGGGTGCCGGGCATCGCGCATCTGGCCGCCCCCAACCCGGCGCTGCGCCCGGCGCTTCAGGCGGCTCTGCGGCTGGCCGACGGCACGCAGGGCTGGCCGGGCGATGCGGTGCGCCCACGCCGCATGGCGGTCAGCGCCTTCGGCTTCAGCGGCACCAACGCGCATGCGGTGCTGGAGCAGGCGCCCGCGCACGAGGCCCGCGCCGCCGGCCCGCTGGTGATGCCGCTCTCGGCGCGCGACGGCGCGGGGCTGCGCCGCCTGGCCGCCGCCTGGGCCGAGGGGCTGGACGGCGCGGCCGATCCTGCCGCGCTGTGTGCGGCGGCGGCGAGGCGGCGGGTCTTGCCCGCGCGCGCCGCGGTTACCGGCGACAGCACGGCGGCGCTGCGCGCGGCGCTGGCCTCGCTGGCGGCGCAGGACCGGCCGGCGGCGCCGCCGCGCACGCCGCGCATCGGCTTCCTGTTCACCGGCCAGGGCAGCCAGCATCGCGGGATGGGGCTGGCGCTGGCCGCGCGCCTGCCGCGCTTCCGCGCCGCGCTGGATCGTGCCGATGCCGTGCTGCGCCCGCTGCTGGGGCGCAGCATCGACGACCTGCTGGCGGCCGAGGATCTCGGCCTGACCGGCCTGGCGCAGCCGGCGATCTGCGCGGTGCAGGTGGCCCTGGTCGACCTGCTGGCCGGGTGGGGCATTCGGCCCGTCGCGGTGCTCGGCCATTCGGTAGGCGAGATCGCCGCCGCCCATGCCGCCGGCATCCTGTCCTTCGAGGACGCGCTGCGCCTCGCCGCCACCCGCGGGCGCATCATGCAGGCCTTGCCCGCGGGCGGTGCGATGGTCGCTTTGCGTTGTGACGAGGCGGCGGCCCAGCGACTGCTCGACGGGCTGGAAGCGCAAGCCGGCGTCGCCGCGCTGAATGGCCCGCAGGCCAGCGTGGTGTCCGGCGCGGCCGCCGCGATGGACGCGGTCTGTGCGCGTGCCGAAGCGGCGGGAATCCTCGCGATGCCGCTGCGTGTCAGCCACGCCTTCCATTCGCCGCTGATGGACCCGGCGCTGGCGCCCTTCGCGGCGGCGATGGACGCGGTGGCGCTGCACCCGCCGCGCCTGCCGGTGCTCTCGACGCTGAGCGGCGACGGCTTCGCCGACCTGACCGACCCGGACTACTGGGTGCGGCAGATCCGCGCGCCGGTGCGCTTCGCCGCGGCGCTGGCCGGGATGCCGGCGGATGTGCTGGTCGAGATCGGCCCGCTGCCGGTGCTGACCGGCCTGGCGCGCGGCGTCGGCGCACCGCCCTGCGAGCCGACGCTGACCGGGGATGGCGATGCGCTGGCGGCGCTGCTGGCCGCGCTGCATGGGGCGGGCGCGCCGCTCGACTGGCGGGCCATCCATGGTGGCGCGCATGCTGGCGTGGACCTGCCGGCGAGCCCGCTGGAGCGCCGCCGCTTCTGGGTGGACCTGCCGGCGGGCGCGCCGGGTGTGGATGTCGCGCCCCTGGGCGCGCGTGCCGCTGATGTCGCGCCCCTGGGCGCGCGTGCCGCTGATGTCGCGCCCCTGGGCGCGCGTGCCGCTGATGTCGCGCCGGGCCGCGCGCTTGTCGCCAATGGCGCGCCCGGCGGCGCGCTTGTCGTGAATGGCGCGCCGGGTGGCGCGCTTGTCGTGAATGGCGCGCCGGGTGGCGCGACGACGACTGACGCAACGTCGCACCCGGACGCAAGGCTCGGCGCCGGCGACCCGCGCGCCGGCGTGCTCGGCCAGCGCATGGTCCTGCCCGGCGCGGAGGAGGCGCGATTCGCCGCACGCCTGACCGCCGGCTCGGCCCCGTTCTTCCAGGACCACCGGCTGCATGGCCGCGTGGTGGTGCCCGCCGCCAGCCACATCGCCGTGGCGCTGACGGCGCTCGCGCGCCTCGGCCGGCCGGCGGCACTGGCCGACCTGGTGTTTTCCGAACCTTTCGCGCTGGCGGATGACGCGGCGCGCGACGCGCAATGCGTGATCGGCGCCCAGGCCATCCGCTACGTCACGGCGGAGGCCGATGGCACGGCCGATGCGCCCTGGTCGACGCACATGGAAGCGCATGCCGCGGCGGTCGTCGCGGCAACGCCGCCGCCCGCGCTGCCCGGCGGCCTCGCGGCGCAATCCGGCGCGGCCTTCTACGAGGGCTTCGCCGCCGCCGGCTACACCTTCGGCCCCGCCATGCGCGGCCTGGTCGCGGTGCAGGCCGATGGCGCCATCGCCGCCGCCACCCTTGCGCCGGCGATGGCGACCGACCTGCTGATCGACCCCGCGCTGCTCGACGCCGCCTTCCAGGTGCAGGGCGTGTGGTTCGACACCGCGTCGCTGGCGCGCGACGGCGCGCTGTTCGTGCCGCAGGGGGTCGGGTCGATCATCCTCCATGCGCCGCCGCGCGGCGACTGCCGGGTGGTGGCGCGGCGCCGGCCGCGGGACGAACCCGACGACGCGACGCGCATCGCCGATCTCTGGCTGGTCGATGGCGATGGGCGCGTGGCGCTGGAGGCGCGCGGCTTCCGCTTCCGCCGCGTAGCGCGCGCGGCGCTGCTGCCGGACCGCGCGGCGGTGCCGCCGGGGCTGCTGCATCGCCTCGATTGGCGTGTGCAGCCGATCGGTGCGCGGATCGCGCCGGCGGCGATCCTCGCGCCGCTGGCGGTGCCCCCGGCAACGGGCGACGACCTGGCGGAGGCCGCCGCGCAGTGGGTGGCGCAGGCCTTCGCGCAGGCCGGCGCACCGCTGGCGATCGGCGCCGTCCTTGCCGATGCGGCGACGCGCCTGGGCGCCATCCCGGCGCGCGCCGGCATGGTCGGTGACATGGTCGCGGCACTGCGCGGCGCCGGCGTGCTGGATGGCGCGGGGTGCGTGCTGCGCCTGCCTGGCGCGCCGGCCGCAAGCGATGATCCGGCGGCGGCGCTGCTGGCCCGCACGGGCGCGCAGCTGCTGGCCGTGGCGCAGGGGCGCGCCGACCCGCTGGCCTTGCTGTTCCCTGAGGGCGATGCCGCCGCCGTCGCGCGGCTCTATGCCGAGGCGCCGTGCTTCGCGGCGATGAACGCCCTGGCGGGCGATGTCGCGCGCGCGGTGGCGCGGCCGGGCCTCGCGGTGCTGGAACTGGGCGGCGGGACGGGGGCGACGACGGCGGCCCTGCTGCCCGCGCTGGCCGAGGCCGACTACCTGTTCACCGATGTCTCGGCCGGCTTCGCCGCCGCGGCCGCGCGACGCTTCCCGGGCCTGGCGACGGCGGCGCTCGACCTCGATGCCGAGGCGCCGCCGGAGGATGCGCGCCGCTTCGACCTGGTGGTGGCGGCCAATGTGCTGCATGCGCTGCGCGACCTGCCGGGCGCGCTGGGGCGCATCGCCGCGCGGCTGCGCCCGGGCGGGATGATGATGCTGGTCGAGGGCACGGCGCGGCGCGCCTGGGTCGACCTGACGTTCGGACTGTTGGAAGGCTGGCATCGCCATCGCGAGGGCCCGGCACCGCGCGACGCGACCCTGATCGCGCCGGCCGGCTGGGATGCGTTGCTGCGCGCGCAGGGCTTCGAACCGGCGATGCTGGCGGCACCGGATGCGGGCGCCTTTCCGCAGGCGCTGATCCTGGCGCGGCGCGTGGCGCCGCCGCGCGTGGTGGTGGCGGGGGGCGCATCCTGGCCGGGCGCGGCGCCGATCGGGGCGACCCCGGCGGATGCCGTGCTGGTGGTGGCCGATGCGGCGGATCCCGCCGGCGCCGCCATCGGCGCGCTGCAGGCGATCGCCGCGCGGCCGCATCCGCCGGGCCCGGTGTGGCTGGTCACGCGCGGAGCCGTCGCGGCGGCCGCGCAGGACCGCGTGCCGGAACCCGCGCAGGCGGCGTTGTGGGGCCTGGGCCGGGTGATGCGGCTGGAGCATCCCGAGCTCGATCTGAGGCTGGTGGATATCGAGGCGCCGGGGCAGCTCGATGCGCTGCTGGCCGATCCGGGGGCGGCGCGGGAATTCGCGCTACGCGGTTCGCAGCGCCTGGTGGCGCGCGTGGTGCAGGATGCCGCGCCGCTGGCCGCGCCGGCCTGGCAGCCGCCGCCCGACGGCACGCTGCTGCTGACCGGCGGGCTGGGCGGGATCGGGGTGCGGCTGGCCGAACGCCTGGCGGCGCGCGGCGCGCGGCGGCTGGTGCTGGCGGCACGGGGCGCGCCGCGCGATGGCGCAGCGATCGAGGCGATCCGCCGCCATGGCGCCGAGGTCGATGTGGCGCAGGTCGATGTCGGCGATGCGGCGGCGCTCCCGGCGCTGGTCGCGCGCGTGGCGCCGGCCGCGGTCTTCCACCTGGCCGGGGTGCTGGAGGATGCGGCGCTGCTGCGCCTGGCGCCCGAGGCGCTGCGCCGTGCCATGGCGCCGAAGGCGGATGCCGCGCTGCTGCTCGACCGGCTGCTGCCGGGCGAGGTGCCGCTGGTGTTGTTCGGGTCGGCGGCGGCGTTGATCGGCAATCCGGGCCAGGCGGCGCATGCGGCGGGCAATGCGGTGCTGGCGGCGGTCGCGGCGGCGCGGCGTGCGCGCGGGCAGCCAGGGCTGTGCATCGACTGGGGGGCCTGGGCCGAGATCGGCACGGTCGCGCGGCACAACCCGTTCCGCGGGCTGCGGACGATGTCGCCGGAGGCCTGCTTCGAGGCGCTGTGGCGGCTGATGGGCGCGGGGGTGGCGCAGGCGGCCGTGATGGATGTGGACTGGCGCGCGCTGGCCGGCGCGCGGGCGGTCGGCGGTGGCGCGGCGGTGGCGCAGTTCAGCGCGGAGGGCGGCTCGCCGGAGCTGCGGCGCGATGCGCTGGCCGCGCATATCCTGGGCCATCTGCGCGAGGTGCTGGCGATCCCGCCGGACGACGTCGTGGACCGCCGGCAGGGCTTCTTCGCGATGGGCCTCGACAGCCTGACCAGCGTCGAGCTGCGCAATCGGCTGCAGCGCAGCCTGGGCCGCGCGCTGCCGGCGACCATCACCTTCGACCACCCGAACGTGGAGGCGCTGTCGGCGCATCTGCTGGGCGAGGCGGCGGCGCCGCCCGACACCGCGACGCAGGAGATGACCGAGGAGGAAGCGCTGGCGCTGATCGATCGCGAGGCCGCGCGGCTCGGCATTCCGGATGGCGCGGCATGACGGCCGGTGCGCTCCAGCGCGCGGCGCAGACGATCGGCGCGCTGCGCACGCGGCTCGATGCCGCCGAGGCGATGGTGGAGCAGGCCAGAGTGCCGCTGGTGATCCTTGGTTTATCGGTGCGTGTTCCTGGTGGTGTTGTGGATGCGGTTGGGTACTGGGGAGTGTTGCGGTCTGGTGTGGATGTGACGAGCGAGGTGCCGGAGTACCGG
>NZ_CAKKLX010000004.1 GCF_918698155.1 Roseomonas sp. CECT 9278 | reverse complement strand
CACCCGCCGCGCGCAGCGGTGCGCCTGCCACGACACCGGCGCCCGCCGCCCCGGCAGCTCCCGCAGCGACCACCGCCGCGCCGGCCGCGCGCCCGGCCCCGGCGCCGGGCGGTGCCGTGCGGGTCCAGCTCGGCGCCCTGACCAGCGAGGAGGCCGCGCGCGCCGAATGGGACCGCCTGGCGCGGCGCCACGCCGACCTGCTCGGCGCCTTCCGCCCGCAGGTGGTGCGCTTCGAGCGCGAGGGCCAGGCCACGCTGTTCCGTCTGCGCACCGGCGGCTTCGCGGATGCCGCGGCGGCGGGGTCCTTTTGCGAGCAGGCGCGCGCGCGGTCGCTGCCCTGCACCGTCATTCGCTGACCGCCACCGCGATGCAGGTTCTGGCGCGCCGGCCATGCTTGCCGATCCACGCCGGCCGGGCAGGGGCGGGCGGGTGACCCCGCGCGCGGCGATCATCGGCCTGTCCGGGCCGGCCCTGACCGCGGAGGAGGCGGCGCTGCTGCGCGCCAGCCCGCCGGTCGGCGTCATCCTGTTCGCCCGCAACATCGTGGCGCCGGCCCAGCTGCGCGCGCTGACCGCGGCGATCCGCGACATCCTGGGCGCCGCGGCGCCGATCCTGGTGGACCAGGAAGGCGGGCGCGTCGCGCGGCTGAAGCCGCCGGCCTGGGAGGGCTTCCCCGCCGCCGCCGCCTTCGAATCGGCGCCCGACGTCGCGGCGCGCGCCAATGCCCTGCTGCTGGGTGCGACCTGCGTGGCGGAGGGGCTGGACGTGGTCTGCGCCCCGGTGCTCGACATCCGGGTGCCGGGCGCGCATGGCGTGATCGGCGACCGCGCCTTCTCCGACGACCCGCATGAGGTGATCCGCCTCGGCGCCGCCTGGGTCGCCGGCCTGCAGGAGGCCGGCGCGATCCCGGTGGTGAAGCACATCCCCGGGCATGGGCGTGCGCTGGCCGACAGCCACCACGAATTGCCGCGGGTGCGGGCCTGCCCCGCGCAGCTTGCGCTGGATATCGCGCCGTTCCGCGCGCTGGCGGCCTCGGGCGCCTGGGCGATGACGGCGCATGTGCTCTACGAGGCCTGGGATGCGGCGCTGCCCGCCACCATCTCCCCCACCGTGGTCGGTGACATCATCCGCGGCGAGATCGGCTTCGACGGTGTGCTCGTGACCGACGACCTGGCGATGGGCGCGCTGCGCGGCACCTCGAACGACCTGGCGACGGCGGCGCTGTCGGCCGGCTGCGACCTGGTGCTGCACTGCACCGGGCGCATCGCGGACACTGCCGGCGTGCTGGCCGGCTGCCCGGTGCTGACGGACAGGGCGGCGGGGCGGATCGCCGCGGCGCGCGCGGTGCGCGATGCCTTCCACCGGCGCGATCCCGCCACGCTGCGCGCCCTGCGCGATGCCGCGCTGGCCGCCCCGCACGCCCCGGCGGGCGCCGACCCCACCGCGCGCGAGGCGTGATGCCCGACTGGTTGCCCGAAGCCCTGGCGGCGGTGCTGGCCGCCGTGCTGGCCATCACCTTCCACGAAGCCGCGCATGGCTATGCCGCGCTGGCGCTGGGCGACGACACGGCGAAGCGCGCCGGGCGGATCAGCCTCAATCCGATCCGCCATGTCGATCCGGTCGGCACGCTGCTGGTGCCCGGGCTGATGGTGCTGGGGCAGCTGTTGACCATCGGGCGGGTCGAGGCGGTGTTCGGCTGGGCCAAGCCGGTGCCGGTGAACTTCTGGGCGCTGCGCAATCCGCGCTGGGGGATGGTGCTGGTGGCGGCCGCCGGGCCGGGGATCAATGCGGTGCTGGCCTTCGGATCGGCGCTGCTGGTCCATGCGGTGCTGGCGGGGCAGGGGCTGGTCGGCCCTGACGTCACGCAATTCCTGCTGCGCTTCATCGCGCTGTCGATCCTGGCGAACCTGGTGCTGGGCCTGTTCAACCTGATGCCGCTGCCGCCGCTGGATGGCGGGCGGATCATGGTGGGGCTGCTGCCGCGCGCCCCGGCCATTGCGCTGGCGCGCGTCGAGCCCTACGGGCTGATGATCGTGATCGGCGCCCTGTTCCTGTTGCCCATGGCCGTGCCGGCCTGGGACCCGATGGCCTGGTTCGTGCGCCATATCGTGGCGCCGGCCTTCGATGTCGTGCTGCTGCTCGCCGGGCTGAATGCCGGGCGATGAGCGAATCGCTGCATCTCAGCATCGAGGGATTCGAGGGGCCGCTCGACCTGCTGCTGGAACTGGCGCGGGCGCAGAAGGTGGATGTGGCGCGGATTTCGATCGTCGCGCTGGTCGACCAGTACCTGGCGGTCATCGAGGGCGCGCGCCGGGTGCGGCTGGAACTGGCGGCCGACTGGCTGGTGATGGCGGCCTGGCTGGCCTGGCTGAAATCCCGCCTGCTGGTGCCCCCCGACCAGGCCGAGGGCGAGGATGCCGAGGCGCTGGCCGAACAGCTGGCGGATCGGCTGGCGGAGCTGGAGCGGATGCGCGCCGCCGCGTTGTGGCTGAACCGCCGGCCCTGGCTGGGCCATGACGTGTTCGCCCGCGGCGCGCCCGAAAGCCTGCGGGTCGAGGACCGGTCCGGCCTGCATGCCGACCTGCCGTCGCTGCTGCAATCCTATGTCGCGGCGCGGCGGCGGGCGCTGGCGCGCCGGCCCTACCGCCCCAAGCCGCGAAAACTGTTCACCGTGCAGGAGGCGCTGGAGCGGCTGACCCGGCTGGTCGGCGCGCTGCCGTCCTGGTCGGTGCTGCAGGGATTCCTGCCGGACACCATCCTCGATCCGCTGGAACGCCGCGCGGCGCTTGCCAGCACGCTGGTGGCGGGGTTGGAGATGGCGCGCGGCGGCGGGATCGAGATCCGGCAGGAGGAGGCCTTCGGCCCGATCCATGTGCGCCGCCGGCCGGAGGAGGGTGCCGCGGATGAACGGGCAGGCTGACGCGCCGCAGGGCGGCGGCACCGGGCACGGGGACGCAACGGCGCGCCCGGCGGGCGCCGCCGCGCCGCCGGATGCCGGCGCCGAACGGGATGGCGCGGGGGTGGAGCCAGCCATGGCGGCCGGCGACGATGGGCGCGCCCATGCCACGGCGGATGTCGCGC
Source organism: Roseomonas sp. CECT 9278 (assembly GCF_918698155.1). Lineage (GTDB taxonomy): Bacteria > Pseudomonadota > Alphaproteobacteria > Acetobacterales > Acetobacteraceae > Neoroseomonas. Next base: position 212,117 of record NZ_CAKKLX010000004.1, on the reverse strand, counting down.
CGGCCCCCGCCGACCTCCAGCACGATGTGCGCCCCGATGAACCCGGCGCGCCGGCCGACCGCGCGCCCCCGGCCGATGCGGCGGGGCCGGCGCCCGCCACCGAGAACGATGCGCTGCGCAAGCCGCCAGGCGCCGAGGCGGCGGTGGAACCAGGGGGCAGAGGCGCCACGGTGGCCGGCACTGCCGCCGGGGCATCGCCTGCCGGACAGGACGCGCCATCCGGCGATGCGCAGCCTGCCGGCGCCGACGACGACGCGCCGCCCGACCCCGCCCTGATGGCCGAGGCGGCGCGCATCGCCGAGGCGCTGATCTTCGCCTCCGACCGCCCGGTGACGCCGGCCATGCTGGGCGCGGTGCTGCCGCCCGGCCTGGCGCCCGGCATCGTGATCGCTGCCCTGGCCGAGGCCTGCGCGGGGCGTGGCGTGCTGATCGCCGAGGTTGCCGGCGGCTGGGCCTTCCGGACCGCGCCCGACCTGGCGCAGCGGCTGACCAAGGTGGTCCAGGCGCCGCGCCGGCTGCCGCGCGCGGCGATGGAGGCGCTGTCCATCATCGCCTACCACCAGCCCTGCACGCGCGGCGAGATCGAGGAAATCCGCGGCGCGGCCCTGGCGCAGACGACGCTGGAGGCGCTGCTGGAACTCGGCCTGGTGGCCCCGCGCGGGCGGCGCGAGGTGCCCGGCCGCCCGACCCTTTGGGGCACCACGCCGAAATTCCTCGAACAGTTCGGCCTGAAGGCGCTGTCCGACCTGCCGCGCAAGGAGGAGCTGGTCACCGCGGAAACCGGCCCGGCGCTGCCCCTGGGCGGGCCTGCCGCCATGTCGTCGGCCCCGCTGGACGAGGACGCCGCCGAGGCGACCACCGCCGTGCCGCCGGCGGCGACCGAGGACGCCGCCGCGCCCGCCATCGCACCACCCGCGGAGACGGCGGACGCCGCGGCGAGCACGCCCGCTTCGGCGCAGGGCGAGCAGGCTGCCGCGGCGACCGGGCCGGCGCCAGGGATCCGCTAGGCATGTCCCTCGAGTTCCACGGCATTCGCCATGCCTATGGCCGCGCCGAGGTGCTGCGCGGCATCGACCTGTCGGTCGCGCCCGGGGAGATCGTCTGCCTGCTCGGCGCCTCGGGCTGCGGCAAGACCACACTGCTGCGCCTGGCGGCGGGGCTGGAAGCGGTCCAGGCCGGCACCATCGAACTCGGTGGCCAGGTGATCGCCGAGCCGGGGCGGGACGTGCCGCCGGAACGCCGGGGCGTTGGCTTCGTGTTCCAGGACTATGCGCTGTTCCCGCATTTGACGGTGGCCGAGAACGTCGCCTTCGGCCTGCGCTTCGTGCCGAAGGCGGAACGCGGCCCGCGGGTGGCGGATGCGCTGCTGCGGGTGGGGCTCGATGCCTATCACGAGGCCTTTCCGCATATGCTCTCGGGCGGGCAGCAGCAGCGCGTGGCGCTGGCCCGGGCCTTGGCACCCCGCCCGGCGGTGCTGCTGCTCGACGAGGCGTTTGCCAGCCTCGATGCCCGGCTGCGGGAGCAGGTGCGCGACGACACCCTGCATGTGTTGCAGACCGCCGGCATCGCCACCCTGCTGGTGACCCACGACGCCGAGGAAGCGATGTTCATGGGCGACCGCATCGCGCTGATGCGGGACGGGCGGGTGCTGCAGATCGGCCCGCCGGAGGCGCTGTATTTCGCCCCGCAGGACCGCTACGTCGCCACCTTCCTGGGCGAGGTGAACCGGCTGCCGGGGCGGGTGCGGTCGGGCCTGGCGCAGACCGCGATCGGCGCCCTGCCGGCCGGCGGCGCGGCGGAAGGCGCCCTGGTCGACGTGCTGGTGCGCCCCGAGGGCCTGCTGCTGGGCGCCGGCGAGGGGCGGGAGGCCGAGGTCGAGGCCTGCCGCCTGCTGGGTGCGACGACCCTGGTGCACATGGCGCTGCCCGATGGCGCGGATGGGGTGCTGCACCTGCATGCGCGCCTGCCGCCGGGGCGGCGCCTGGCGCGGGGGGAACGGGTGACGGTTGCGCTGGATGCGGAACGGGCCTTCGTCTTTCCGCCCGAGGCTCCCTAGATAGGGGTGGCTGCATGGCCCAGTCTCCCGGGCTGGCCGCCGGCGCCACGGTTGACCGTGGCCGTCGAGGCCGGGCCGGGAGACGGGGCTGCATTGGCGACGTGCCGGCTTCCTGCTAACGGGGCGTCCCCCGCGGGCAGCGAAGCCGGGGGATAAGGGACGCATGCTGGATCTTGCCTGGTCAGAGATCGCGCTGATTGCCGTGGTGGCGCTGGTCGTCATCGGGCCCAAGGAGCTGCCCGAGGCCATCAAAGGCCTTGCGCGCGGCATCCAGGGCATGAAGCGCAAGGTCGCCGAGTTCCAGCAGCAGGCCGACGAGCTGGTGCGCGAGGCCAAGCTGGACGACGTGCGCAACCAGATCGCCGATGTGCGCAACACGATCAGCGACATCCGCAACTTCGACATCAAGGGCACGATCGAGAAGCACGTCGATGGCGATGGCAGCGTGCGCAAGGCCTTCGACGACCCGATGAAGGACAGCTACACGGCACCGAGCTATACGCCGCCGCCGGTACCCGACAATGCGCCGTCCTTCGTGCCGCCGGATGTCGCGCGCTGGGCGCCGCCGCCCCCGCCGCCCGCCCCGCCGCCGGTCGATGCGCCGGCCTTCGTGCCGCCATCGACCCCGCCGCCGATGGCGATGCCCGCGCCCGTGGCGCCCGAGCCCGCGCCGCTGCCGGTGCCCGAGCCCGCCGCGGCCGAGCCCACGCCGAAGCCGGCCGCCACCACCAGCCCGAGCGTGTAGGACCATGTCCTTGGCCGCCAACCCCGACGACAACGACCCCATCGACGACAAGCCGATGCCGTTGATGGACCACCTGAAGGAGCTGCGCACGCGGGTCCTGTGGTCGGTTGGCGCCTTCATCATCGCCTTCGCGGTCTGCTACTATTTCTCGCAGCAGATCTACGCCTTCCTGGCGCAGCCGCTGGCCGACATCCTGTCGCGGCAGTCGGGCGGCGAGCGGCGGATGATCTTCACCGCGCTGTACGAGGCCTTCTTCACCTACCTGAAGGTGGCCTTCTTCGGCGCGGCCTTCATCAGCTTCCCGATCTGGGCGACGCAGCTGTGGCTGTTCATCGCGCCGGGGCTGTACCGGTCCGAGAAGCGGGCGATCTACCCCTTCCTGCTGGCCTCGCCGGTGCTGTTCGTGATGGGGGCGGCGCTGGCGTATTACTTCATCTTCCCGCTGGCCTGGCAGTTCTTCATCAGCTTCGAGACGCCGCCGGGGTCGGGCGGCATCCCGATCCAGCTGGAGGCGAAGGTCGGCGAATACCTGTCGCTGGTCATGCACATGATCCTGGCCTTCGGCGTGGCGTTCCAGATGCCGGTGCTGCTGACGCTGCTGATCAAGGTCGGCATCCTGAACGTCGAGACGCTGCGCAAGGGGCGGCGGTATGCGGTGGTGATCATGTTCGTGGTGGCGGCGATCATCACGCCACCGGACATCATCAGCCAGATCGGCTTGGCGATCCCGCTGATCCTGCTCTACGAAATCTCGATCTTCGCGGCGCGGTGGGTGGCGCCGAAGCGGGACCCCGAGTGATGAACGGCGCGGGCTTCGGGGAGGAGCAGGCGCGGCTCGGGGCCTCGCAGGACACGGATGACCTGGTCGAGATGGTCAATCTTCCCACCAGGTATACCGGGATTTCCGGGACGGTCTTCATCTCGACGGCGATGGGGGCGCATGGGCCGCGGGTGAAGTGGTTCCCGGGCAAGGCGGGGCGCGACCTGCCATGCCTGGTCGTGACGCTCGAGATGCCACCCCGCGCGCTGAACGAAGGCCTGCCGGTGCCGGTTGCGCGCGACGGTGAGAGGCTGGTCACGCCCTGGGTCGAGAGCAATCGCGCGGCGCTGCTGCACTTCTGGCGTGAGGGGACGAGCTGGGACGTGGACGAGGTGCGGGCCTTCGTCGTCGGCCTGAGCCGGATGGGTTGAGACCGCACCGCGCGATACGGGACTGGGAACAGGGCGATGCACGATATCAGGGCGATCCGCGCCGATCCGGCGGGGTTCGATGCGGCGTTGGCACGGCGGGGGATGGAGCCGGCTTCCGGGCAGATTCTCGAACTCGACCAAGCCGTTCGTTCGGCAACGAAGGAATTTGAGGAGTCGCGCGCCGAGCTAAAGCTCAAGAGCCGCGAAGTTGGGAAGCTCAAGGCGGGTGGGAAGCACGACGAAGCGGAACAACTGATCCGCGATATAGCGGATTGGGAAGTTCGCCAATCGCAGTGGTTCGGGAACAGGGCAAACGAACCCGAAGCGCAGCGTGACCTGATCCTCAGCACGCTCCCCAACACCCTAGACCCCGACGTCCCCGACGGCCGCGACGAATCCGCCAACGTCGTGCTCCACCAGCACGGCGACATCCCCGACTTCGCCTTCACGCCGAAGCAGCATTTCGAGCTCGGCGAAGCCCTCGGCCTGATGGACTTCGCCACCGCCGCGAAGATCGCGGGCGCGCGCTTCACCGTGCTGAAGGGTCCGCTCGCGCGGATGGAACGCGCGCTCGGGCAATGGATGCTGGCGCTGCATACCGATGAGCACGGCTATACCGAGGCCTCGGTACCGCTGCTGGTCAACGACGCCAGCATGTACGGCACTGGCCAACTGCCGAAATTCGCCGACGACCTGTTCCGCACCACAGACGATCGTTCGCTGATCCCGACCGCCGAGGTGCCCCTCACCAACTTTGCGCGCGAGGAAATCTTCCCCGAGGCCGACCTGCCGCTGCGCCTGACCGCGCTCACGCCCTGCTTCCGCAGCGAGGCCGGCAGCGCGGGGCGCGACACCCGCGGCATGCTCCGCCAGCACCAGTTCGCCAAGGTCGAGATGGTGTCGATCACCACCCCCGATGCCTCCGCCGCCGAGCACGAACGCATGACGCGCTGCGCCGAGCGCGTGCTGACCGACCTCGGCCTGACCTGGCGGCGCGTGTTCCTGTGCGCGGGCGATACCGGCTTCGGCGCCGCGCGCACCTACGACCTGGAGGTGTGGCTGCCGGGGCAGGGCGCGTGGCGGGAGATCTCGTCCTGCTCCAACACGCGCGATTTCCAGGCGCGGCGCATGAACGGGCGGTTCAAGCCGCGCGAAGGCAAGGGCAACCAGTTCCTGCACACGTTGAACGGGTCTGGTGTCGCGGTCGGCCGCGCGCTGATCGCGGTGATGGAGACCTTCCAGCAGGAGGACGGCTCGGTGCTGGTGCCCGAGGTGCTGCGCCCCTGGATGGGCGGGATCGAGCGCATCGCGCGCTGAACCATGGGCCGCCCTGCTGCCGCCTTGGCGTTGCTGGCCCTGTGGGGGTGCGCGCCAGCGCCTCAGCGGGCCCCGTCGCCGCCGCCGCGCTTCGATTGGGTCCGTGGCGCCCAATGCGTCCGCGACGACCTTCGGCGCCAGATGCTGGCGTCGGGCGAAGCCATTGATGGCATGACCGCTGATGATGATGCGCGTGCCATCGATCGAGCGCTCGACCAATGCGCCTTTCCGGCCGGCTACGAACGCCGGGTCGAGCAGACATCGGCCCTGCTGGCCGCATCATCCATCCGCCACGAGGTTTCGCGGCCCTATCGCGAGCGTCGCGCAGCAGAAGCCACGCGCCGCAACATCGCGCAGGCCGAGCAACGCGATGCGCAGGTCGGCGAGGCGGGCCGTCGCTACCTCGCCTGTGTGCTGGAAGCCGCGGCGGCGCTTGCCCGTGCAAGCGCCGAGGCGGCACCGGTGATCGCGGAGGCCGCAACAGCCGAATGCCCGGCTGAAGCCGGCCGGCTGGCAGGCCTCGACTGGCAGATGAAGGGCGCCATTGATCGTGCGGCGCGTCCTGCGGTGCTCGCACGGATCCTGCGGGTGCGCGGCGGCGAAGGCGCGCCCTGACGCGGGTCGTCAACCAGCCTGCAGCGCGCGGCCGAAGACGCGGATCGGCGGCGCCGCCGCCAGGCGCGCCTCCCAGAACCCCACATCGCGCAGGTACAGCGTGTTCGGCCGCGCCGGGCCGGCAAGCGGCGTCAGCGCGCGGCGGAACGGGTCGTGCGCGAAGGGCGCGAAACCGGCGGCGCGCATGGTGTGCTCCACCGCGGTATCCGTCGCGCCGGCGGTCTCCAGGATCACGGCCTTCAGCGCATCGCCCGCCAGCAGGCCGGCGGCGCCCGCCAGCACCTCGGGCTCGGCACCTTCCACATCCACCTTCACCAGCAGCGGCGGGGCATCGGCGCACAGCGCGTCCAGGGTCTCGACCGCCACGTCCACGGCACCATCCGCCGCGGCGCGGTTCGTCGTGCCGCGCCCGGCCGTGAAGCGCAGAACACCCGGCGCTGCGCCGGCGGCGACGGCGCGGATCGTCACACGGTCCGCGATGCCGTTCAGCGCGACCATGGCGCGCAGGTGCGGCAACGTCTCGGCGGCCGGTTCCAGCGCCAGCACGCGCGCACCCACGGCTCCGGCAGCCAAGGCTGCATAGACGCCGACATTCGCACCGACATCGACCATGCGGTCATCGGCGCGCAGGGCCTGCAGCACGAAGCCCATCTCGGCCGGGTCGGTCAGGCCGGCGTACCAGCAGGCGGTGGCGGAGGACAGGCCGCGCCGCAGCCGCAGCCGCACGGCGCCGGCCGGGCCTTCCACCCATGGCGCATCGAGCATCGCCCCACGCCGTGCTGCCATCTGCCAGCGGACCAGCCGCGCCGCCGCGCCGAGCGGGTCGCGCCGTACCAGTGGGTTTCGCCACAGGAAGCCCGCCAGCCGAGGCAGCGCGGCGATCTTCATCCGGCGCGCCATGGCCGGCGCCGGCATCCGCCGCGACAGGGCCGCGTGTTCAACCGGCGGGGCAGGGCTGCCTCGTCTGGACGGCGCGGCATGGCGCTGTGGCCCGTCAGGCCGCGATCTTCACGCCAAGCCGCCCGGCGAGGTCCAGGATGAACTGCCAGGCCACGCGCCCCGACCGCCCGCCGCGCGTCACCGACCATTCGATCGCCTGGGCGTGCAGTTCCTCGGTGCCGATGGGGATGCCGAAATGCGCGGCGTAGCCGTCGATCATCGCGAAGAAGGTGTCCTGGTCGGCATTGTGGAAGCCGATCCACAGGCCGAAGCGGTCGGACAAGGAGACCTTCTCCTCGACCGCCTCATTGCCGTGAATGGCGCCAGCGCGCTCGTTCTCGATCATGTCGCGCGACATCAGGTGGCGGCGGTTGGATGTGGCGTAGAACAGCACGTTCTCCGGCCGGCCCTCGATGCCGCCATCCAGCACGGATTTCAACGCCTTGTAGTCGGCATCCTCGCGTTCGAAGGACAGGTCGTCGCAGAACACCAGGCAGCGGCGGTCCTGCGCGCGCAGCAGGCCGAGCAGGTCGGGCAGGGTGCGGATGTCCTCGCGCTGGATTTCTATCAGGGCCAGGCTGCCGGGCAGTTCCGCATTGGCGGCGGCGTGCGCGGCCTTCACCAGCGACGACTTGCCGGTTCCGCGTGCGCCCCACAGCATCGCGTTGTTGGCTGTGAAGCCGCGGGCGAAGCGCATGGTGTTGTCCAGCAGCAGGCCCTTCTGGCGCTCGACCCCGCGCAGCAGGTCGATCGGCACGGCCGCCACGCGCGGTACCGGAACCAGCCGCGCGACCGGTTCCGGGTGCCAGACGAAGGCGTCGGCGCCGGTCAGGGCGGGCGCGCCGGCAGGTGGCGGGGCCAGGCGCTCGAGCGCCTCGGCGATGCGGGTCAGGGCGGGCAGCAGGGCGGGATCATCCATGGCAGGCGCGCTTTAGGCCGGGATGCTATTGACGGGAAGGGGCGGGTGGGTAGGTTCCGCGCCTTCACGCCGGAAGACGGAAACAGAACACATGTGGACCCCCTTCGGGATCTCGACCGCCCATGCCCAGGACGCCGGCGCCGGCGGTGCCGCGGGCATCGTCATGCAGCTGCTGCCGCTGATCCTGATCTTCGTCGTCTTCTACTTCCTGCTGATCCGCCCGCAGCAGAAGAAGATGAAGGAGCACCGCGAGATGCTGACGCAGCTCAAGCGCAACGACCGCGTGGTGACCGCCGGCGGCATCGTCGGCACCATCACGAAGGTCAAGGAAGGCTCCGACGAGATCGAGGCCGAGATCGCGCCGAATGTGCGCGTGATGCTGGTGCGCGGGACCATCACCAGCGTCATCCGCCCGCAGGCGGCCAATGACGAGAAGCCGGCCTGAGGCTTCTCTCGTGCCCTCGGGCGTGACGTGCCGAAGGCACGCCTGCGGCGTGACGCGTGCGCTCCGCGCGCTCAGTTACGGGTGCGCGCTCCGCGCTGTGGGCTTCGCCGCACTGCCGGCGGGGCGCCTTCGCGGCCTCGGTCAGCTTCGCTGACCGCTGGCATCTGACATCCCTGGGTCGCGCATGAAAAAGGGCGCCGGGGTTTCCCCTCGGCGCCCTTCTTCGTGGAGGATGGTCAGGCCGACTGGCCGGCAGTGAAGCCGCCCTTGCCCATCAGGTCCGCCACCACGTCCCAGTTCACCAGCTTGTCCAGGAAGTTCGCCAGGTAGTTCGGGCGGACATTGCGGAAATCCAGGTAGTAGGCGTGTTCCCACACGTCGCAGCCGAGGATCGGCTGGCCTTCGCCGGTGCTGATCGGGTTGGCGCCGTTGGGCGTCTTGGTCACCTTCAGCTTGCCGTCGGCGCCGACCACCAGCCAGGCCCAGCCGGAGCCGAACTGCGTGGCGCCCGCCGCCTTGAAGGCGTCCTTGAAGGCCGCGAGGCCGCCGAGGTCGGCGTCGATCTTGGCCGCCAGCGCCGCCGGGACGCTGTCGCCATGCGAGCCGCCCGGCGCCATCACGTTCCAGAACAGGCAGTGATTGTAGTGCTGGCCGGCCTGGTTCAGCACGGGCAGGCCGTCGGCGCCCTGCTTGCCGGCCTCGGCGCAGATCGCTTCCAGCGACTTGCCGGCGAGGCCCTTGCTCTCGACCAGCCCGTTCAGCGCCGTGACATAGGCGTTGTGGTGCTTGCCGTGATGGAGTTCGAGCGTCTCCTGGCACATGCCGTTGCCGGCGAGCGCGGCGGTGGCGTAGGGCAGCGGGGGCAGGCTGAAGGCCATGGGGGTCTCTCCGGTCAATCGGGCGCAGCGCGGGGCGCGCTGCCCGTCGAGGTAGGCGGGGGTGCAACGGGCGTCAACCGCGAAGGGTTTCGCGGCGCGGCGCATTCGGCTTTCCCCCGGCGTTCACCGGCACGTCCGGCGCGGCAGCGCATGAGCGCCGGTTGTCCGTGCGCGCGCGTTCGACACGGCGGCCCGCGCGCCCGCGCGCCGACCCCGCCCTTCCCGCGCGCAAGCGCGCCGACCCCGCCCTTCCCGCGCGCCAGCGCGCCGACCCCGCCCTTCCCGCGCGCAAGCGCGCCGACCCCGCCCTTCCCGCGCGCGAGCGCGCGAGGCATATCCCCGCCGTGGCCCTCTCCCCCATCGGCGCCTTCGCGCGCGAGCACGACCCCGATCGCTTCCTGTGCGCCCTGTTCGCGCCCGCCGCGTCGCGCGAGGCGATCTTCGTGCTGATCGGCGTGAACCACGAACTGGCGCGCGCGCGGGAAGCCACGACCAACCCGATGGCCGCGCTGATCCGCCTGCAATGGTGGCGCGACGCGATCGACGAAGCGCGCGCCGGCCGCCCCCCGCGCCGGCACGAGGTCGCCGCACCCCTGCATGGAGCGATCGTCGCCGGCATGCTCGACCCCGACGCGCTGCTGTCCATGGTCGATGCGCGGGAGGTCGAGGCGGAGGACGGCATCGCCTCCGAGGAAGCCTTCGTGGCCTGGCTGCGCGGCACCGCCGGCGGCTGGTCCGCGGCGGCCGGGCTGGCGCTGCGCGCGACGCCGGCCGAGGCCGAGGCGCTGCGCGGCCTCGGCGCCGCCTATGGGCTGGCGGGCGTGCTGCGCAGCACCGCGGTCCATGCGGCGCAGGGTCGTTGCGTGTTGCCGGCCGACCGCCTGGCGCGGCATGGCCTGTCGGCCGCCGCGGTCATGGCGGCGCCGGGCGCGCCCGCGCTACAGGCCATGCTGCGCGACATGGCGGCGGAGGGCCTGGTCGCGCTGGACGGCGCGCGGCACGACCTGCCGCCCGGCGCCATCGCGGCCGGCCTGCCGGCGGTCCTGGCCCGGCGGGACCTGGCGCGCCTGGCGGCGGGGGGAACCGTCGCGCCGCGCGGGCGCGGCGTGGCGGACCGCCTGGCGGTGGCCTGGGCCGGGCTGCGTGGGCGGCCATGACGCGGCGTCGCACCCGCCTTGCGCGGCCCTGCACGCCCACCCAGACTGCGCCCGCCGGGAGGCCAGGATGAAAATCGAGTCGATCCCCACGGGCACCACCGACGTGCCGATCGTGATCTTCTCCTTCGATCGGCCGGACTACCTGGAGACGCTGTGCCGCGGCCTGGCCGCTCAGGTGCAGCTGAAGCCCGACCCGGCGCGGGTCCATCTGATGCAGGACGGCGCGGTGTCCCAGCTCACGGGCCGCCGCCACGGCGATCCCGCGCTGATCGCCCGCAGCATCGCGGTGTTCCGCGCGCATTTTCCCGACGGGCATGTGCATGCGGCGGAGCACAACCTCGGCATCGCCGAGAACATCCTGCGCGGGCAGGCGCTGGTGTTCGAGGATTTGGACGCGCCGGTCGGCTATTTCTTCGAGGACGACCTCGAGCCCGGGCCGCTCTACCTCGCGGCGATGGAGGGGGTGCGCCGCGCCACCGAGCCCTTCGCCGACCAGGTCGGCCATTTCGCCGCCTATGGCGACCATCGCAAGCGACCGCCGGGGCCGGAGGTCGGGTTCCGCCAGCTCGGCCACCATTGGGCCTTCGGGCTGCGGCGCGAGGCCTGGCGGCGCATCCAGGCCTGGCTGCCCGACTGGTGGGACGAGATCCGCCGCAATGACTATCGCGCGCGCAACAAGCGGCGGCTGCTGGAGCTCTGGCGGACGCGCCGCGTGGCGCGCGACGCCGTGACGCAGGATGCCGCGAACGAGCTCGCCTGCGCCGAGCTGGGCCTGGCGCGGATCGGCACCGATGTCTGCTTCGGGCGTTATATCGGGCAGGAGGGGCAGCACTTCTCGCCGGCGATCTTCCGCAAGCTGGGGTTCGAGGGCCTGAGCTGGGCCGAGGCGGAGCTGTTCCGCTTCGGCCCGCTGGCCCAGGCGACGGTGCAGCACATCGCGCAACGGGCCTTCAACATGCATGCGCGCTTCCGCCAGGAGGAACTGGAGACCACCATCGCGACGATGGATGCCGAGCGCGACGATCCCGACCGCCTGGCCAGCGAGGCGGAGATCCGCGCGCTGTGGCACCTGCTGCTGGACCGCCGGCAGGTGCCGGCACCCTACCTGGCGCGCCATGCCGGCCGCAGCACGATCCGCGCGGTGCGCCGCGACCTGGTGCGGCGCAGCGAGTTCGAGCGCTCGACCGGCCCGTAGCGCACGGCCCCGCCTCTCGCCGGCCCTGCGGCGGCGCCCTGTGAACCGCTTCGGGGAGGCGATTGCCGGGCCGTGGCACCAGATGACGCGCGCCGCACCGCCAAGGCGCTCCACCGTGACCGCCAGATGGGAGATCCCGCATGAGGCCGCTGCTCGAGGCGTTTCCACGCCGCCCCTTCGTGCTCAGGCCCGGGCGTGGCGCCGTTGGTGGCTGGCTGCTGGCGCTGGTCGGCACGGTGCTGTTCGGCGGCTTCATCGCGCTGCTGGCGATCGAGATCTGCCCCGCCATCCGCGACGACTTTGCGGTGCGGGACGCCGCCCGGCCGGCGCCGGCCGCGCGGATCGCCGAGGGCCGCTGCCGATCGCGGCTGTTCCTGTTCCAGACCTGCGACCTGACCATCGCCTGGCGCGACAAGGACGGCGCGCGGACGCGCAAGGTCACCTACATGTTCGTCGAACCGCATATGGGGTCGTGGTCGGCGGTGCCGATGGCGGACCCGGCGCGGGCCGGTCTGGTGACGACGGATCTCGGGCTGGACCGGCTGTGGAACCGTGTCGGCACGGCGCTCGGCGGCCTGGCCTTCGCGGTTGTGCTGATCGGCGGGCTGCTGATCGCGGCCTGGAAGGGCCAGGCGAAGGGCGGCGACGTGAAGGCGCTGGCGCAGCGCCCGCTGGTCGCCGCGCCGGTCCGCTTCCGCGGCTGGGGCGAGGGGCCGAGCTGGGTGGTCGAGGATGAGCGCGGCGAGGTCTTCGAATGGCCGGTGCGCAAATCCGACAAGCCGTTCGTGCTGGATGAGGGGCGGGGCCTGGTGCTGGCGCTGCGCGACCCGGCCGGCGGATCGGCCTTTCCGCTCGATGAGAAACTGCGCTTCGTGGTGCTGACCGCGCAGGAACGCGCGGCGATCGAGGCGGCGCGCCGGACGCCCGTGACCGGCGCGGCCTGACCCGGCGGTGCCGGGCGCTGGCCTCGCGCGCCCGGCGTGTCGTCGTGGTGGGCCGGCCGGCCCCGCGCATGGGGGCGGCCGGCCGCAGCTTCAGGCGATGATGCTGAACTGCGCGGCGGTGAGCGCGAGGCCGGCGTCGAACCTCGCGACCAGCGAGGCGCCGCCGCCACCGAGGCCATCGGCATCGTAGCGCAGCCAGCCGGTGGTCGCGTCATAGAGCACTCGGTCATCGGCCTGGGTGGCGCGGGCGCCGGTGGCGAAGGCGCCGGCCGCCAGCGCGCCGAGCGCGAGCGCGCTGAATTCCGACCGGTCGAGCTCGATCCTGTCCTCGGCGATCGAGAAGTCGAGCACCTGGTCGTAGTTGCCGGCGCCGGGCGCGACGTCGAAGCGGAAGACGTCGGCGCCGGCACCGCCGGCCAGCAGGTCCACGCCCTCGCCGCCGATGAGCGTGTCGGCGCCGCCATTGCCCCTGATGACGTCGTTGCCGGCGGCGCCGGACAGCTCGTTCGCGCCGACGTTCCCGTCCATGGCGTTGCGCTGGTTGTTGCCGTTGCCGTTGATCGCGCTGCCGCCCACCAGCAGCAGCCTTTCGACATTGGCCGCCATGGTATGCGTGACCGTCGCGCGCACCAGGTCGTTGCCCCCGCCGCTGCTTTCAAATACGGCGTCGCCCGCGCCGACGGCGTAGATGTCGTCGCCGGTGCTGCCGAACAGCGAGTCCGCGCCGCCGCCGCCGATCAGGATGTCGTCGCCGGCATCGCCGTTGAGGCCGTTCCGCCCGGCATTGCCGTAGATGGTGTTGTCGAGCGTGTTGCCGCTGCCCCCGACCGCGCTGCCGGTCAGCACGAGGACCTCCAGGTTGGCCCCCAGGGTGTAGCTGACCGACGACTGCACGACATCCGTGCCGCCGCCGCTGTCCTCGGTCAGCCGGTCGTCGCCATCGGTGATGATGAACAGGTCGTCGCCGCTGCCGCCGACCAGCGTGTCGGCGCCGCTGCCGCCGATCAGCGTGTCGTTGCCGTTGCCGCCGTCGAGCCGGTCGTTGTCGCCCATGCCCGAGAGCAGGTTCGCCACGCCATTGCCGGTGATGAGGTTCGCTTCGTTGTTGCCGGTGCCGCCGATCGCGTCCATGCCCGTGAGCAGCAGGACTTCGACACCGGACGTCAGCGCATAGGTGACCGAGGCCTCCACCACGTCGCTGCCGCCGGCGCTGCCTTCGATCACGCGGTCGCCGGCGTCGTCGACGATATAGACGTCGCTGCCGGCGCCGCCGTTCATCGTATCGGCGCCCACGCCGCCATCGATCCGGTCGTCGCCCTCGCCGCCGTTCAGGGCATCCGCGCCAGCGTCGCCCCTGAGCGTGTCCGCGCCGTCGTTGCCGTTCATGAAGTCGGCGCCGGTGAAGCCGACCATCGAATCGGCGGTGGCGGTGCCCCTGAAGACGGTGCCGGCCGTGGCGCTGGTCGTGAAGGTGCCGCTGCTGGTGACGGTCAGCGCGCTGGCATCGAGCGTCCGGCCGGTCACCGTCAGGGTGAAGCCGCGCAGGTCGAGCGACCCGGCGGTGCCCTCCAGCGTGCCGATGGTCTCGTTCGCGTCGATCGCGAAGGTGCCGGCCTGGAGGGTGAGCGCGCTGGCGTCATCGAGCGCGGCGCCGCCGCTCGCGAGCAGCGTGCCGGTGCCGGTGATGCTGACGGCGATGTCCTGCGCGGCGGTGCCGGTCAGCGTCCAGGTGTCGGAGCCCGCCATGTCGAGGATGTCGAAGAAGCGGAACTGCTGGCCGGCGCCCACCGAGCCGATCGCGAAGCTGCCGGCGGCGCCGCCGGTCAGCCGCAGCGTGTCGTCGGTCGAGGCCAGCCCATCGGCCACGACATTGCCGGTGAAGACGGCGCCCGCTTCAAGCGCGACGGTGTTGGTGCCGGAAAGCAGCGTGATCGCGTCGGCGCGCACGCCGTTGGTCAGGCCGCCGGCGATGGTGCCGGTATTGAGGATCGTCAGGTCGAAACCCAGGATGCCCGACCCGCCCAGGGCAAAGGCGCCGAAGTCGCCGCGCTGGCCGCCCGCGCCACCGGTGATGCTGCCCGAATTCGTGATGGTCGCGCCGCCGGTGGCGGTCACGTGGATGCCGTGGCCGCCCACGCCGCCCCGGCCGGTATCGAAGACGAGACTGAAGTCCGTGCCGCTGCCGACCCCGCCATTGCCGCCAGTGCCGCCGAGCAGCGTGGCGCTGTTGGTGAGCTCGGTGGCGTCCAGCCGCACCGCGGAGCCGCCGCCCCCGCCGCCACCACCACCGGAGAACTGGCCTGACGTGCCGGCGCCGTCGCCGCCATCCCCGCCATTGCCGCCGGTCTGGTCGGTGGTGAGGGTCGCCGTGGCGGCCACGACGACACCGGCGCCGCCCGCGCCGCCGCCGCCGCCGCCGGTCATGGCACTGTCGCTCGCGTAGCCGCCCGAGCCGCCGCTGTCGGCGTCGCCGCCTTCGAGCGAAAGGCCGCCGATGCCACGATAGACGCCTATGGATTCACCGGGCGCGCCTTGTCCGACGGTGCCGCCAACGCCCTGGCCGCCAAGCCCGCCCGCGCCGCCTGCGCCGGTGCCTGCCCCGGGAGCGCCACCGGCGCCGCCCGTGCCTGGTGATGCGCTGGCGTCCTGTCCGTTCTGGCCGTTGGCGCCGATGGTCATGTCGATCCGTTCCAAATAGTGCGCATTCGATGTAGCGGAGCCCAAAAAAAAATCAATGAAGTGAATTTATTGCAGTTCGATGCGCAGCTTTTGGTTGTGATTTGGTGTCCGGGCTCGCGCAGGAGGCTTGTCGGTGCGGATTCGGCGCGGGTGGTCGGCGTCGTGCGGCAGCACGGGTCAGGCGATGCGGCGCGGGGGCGCTGCGCGGACCGTTCGCCGCGACGCGCCGCCGCGGGCGCTCAGGCGCGTCTGCGCTTTTTCGCCGGTGCTTCGCTGCGCGCCAGCAGCGGGGCCAGGAAGCGGCCGGTGTGGCTTTCGGGGGTGGCGGCGATGTCCTCGGGCGTGCCTTCGGCGACGATGCGTCCGCCGCCCTCGCCGCCCTCGGGGCCGAGGTCGAGCACCCAGTCGGCGGTCTTGATGACTTCCAGGTTGTGTTCGATCACCACAACGGTGTTGCCCTGGTCGACCAGCGCGTGCAGCACTTCGAGCAGCTTGCGGACATCCTCGAAATGCAGGCCGGTGGTGGGTTCGTCGAGGATGTACAGCGTACGGCCGGTGGCGCGGCGGGACAGTTCCTTCGACAGCTTGATGCGCTGTGCCTCGCCGCCGCTCAGCGTGGTCGCCTGCTGGCCGAGATGGATGTAGCCCAGGCCGACTTCCTTCAGCACCTGCAGCTTGTCGCGGATGGCCGGCACGGCGGAGAAGAACTCCACGCCGTCATCCACCGTCATGTCGAGCACGTCGGCGATCGACTTGCCGCGGAACTTCACTTCCAGCGTCTCGCGGTTGTAGCGCTTGCCCTTGCAGGTGTCGCAGGTGACGTAGACGTCGGGCAGGAAGTGCATCTCGATCTTGATGAGGCCATCGCCCTGGCAGGCCTCGCAGCGGCCGCCCTTCACGTTGAAGCTGAAGCGGCCTGGCTTGTAGCCGCGCGCGCGGCTGTCGGGCATTTCGGCGAACCAGTCGCGGATGGGCGCGAACAGCCCGGTATAGGTGGCGGGGTTCGATCGCGGCGTGCGGCCGATCGGCGACTGGTCGATGTCGATGATCTTGTCGAGGTGTTCCAGCCCTTCGATGCGGTCGTGCGGGGCGGGGACTTCGGCGGCGCCCATGAGGCGGCGCGAGGCGGCCTTGTAGAGAGTTTCCACCACCAGGGTGGACTTGCCGCCGCCGGACACGCCGGTGATGCAGGCGAAGGTGCCGAGCGGGATCGAGGCCGTGACGTTCTTCAGGTTGTTGCCGGTGGCGCCGACCACGCGCAGTTGCTTCTTCCTGTCGATCTTGCGGCGCGTGGCGGGCACTTCGATGCGGCGCGCGCCGGACAGGTACTGGCCGGTGAGGCTGGCGGGGTTGGCCATGACCTCGGCCGGCGTGCCCTGGGCGATCACGCGCCCGCCGCCGGCGCCGGCGGCGGGGCCGATGTCGATCAGGTGGTCGGCCTGGCGGATCGCGTCCTCGTCGTGTTCGACCACCAGCACGGTGTTGCCGAGGTCGCGCAGGCGGCGCAGCGTGCCGAGCAGGCGTTCATTGTCGCGCTGGTGCAGGCCGATGGAAGGTTCGTCCAGCACGTACAGCACCCCGGTCAGGCCGGAACCGATCTGCGAGGCCAGCCGGATGCGCTGCGATTCGCCGCCCGACAGCGTGGCGGAGGAGCGGCTGAGGCTGAGGTAGTCCAGGCCGACATCGACCAGGAACTGCAGCCGGTCCTCGATCTCGCGCAGGATGCGCCGGGCGATTTCCTGGCGTTGCGGCGTGAGGGTTTCCATCACCGTGGCGAACCAGTTGCGGGCGCGCTGGATCGAGAGGTCGCTGACTTCCGCGATGTGCTTGCCGGCCACCTTCACCGACAGCGCCTGCGGCTTCAGGCGGAAGCCGGTGCAGGTGGCGCAGGGCTTGTCGGCCTGGTAGCGCGAGAGGTCCTCGCGCACCCAGGGGTTGTCGGTTTCCTTGTAGCGGCGCTGCAGGTTCGGCAGCACGCCCTCGAAGGGCTTCTTGACTTCGTAGGCGCGCAGCCCGTCCTTGTAGCGCAGCGTCACCACGTCATCGCCGGTACCGTGCAGGATCTGCTGGCGGATATGCGGCGCGATGTCCTGCCAGGGCGTCGTCATCGCGAACTTGAAGTGGCGCGCCAGGCTTTCGAGCGTTTGCGTGTAGTAGGGCGATTGCGCGCCGGTCCAGGGCGCGATGGCGCCGTCCTTCAGTGCGACATCATCCTGCGGCACCACCAGCTGCGGGTCGAAGAAGGTCTCGGTGCCGAGGCCATCGCAGGCCGGGCAGGCACCATGCGGCGAGTTGAAGGAGAACAGGCGGGGTTCGATTTCCTCGATGCTGAAGCCGCTGACCGGGCAGGCGAATTTCGCACTGAACACGGTGCGTTCCTGCGTGTCGGCGTTCTCGGCATAGGCGATGCCTTCCGCCAGGCCGAGCGCGGTCTCGAACGAATCCGCGAGGCGCTGGGCGACGCCCTCGCGCACCACGATGCGGTCCACCACGATCTCGATGTCGTGCTTCAGCTTCTTGTCGAGCTTGGGCGCCTCGCTGATCTGGTGCAGCGTGCCGTTGACCTTCACGCGCTCGAAGCCGCGGCGCTGCCATTCGGCCAATTCCTTGCGGTATTCGCCCTTCTTGCCGCGCACCACGGGGGCGAGCAGCAGCAGCCGCGTGCCTTCCTCCATGGCCATGACGCGATCGACCATCTGGGAGACGGTCTGCGCTTCGATCGGCAGGCCGGTGGCGGGGGAATAGGGCACGCCCGCGCGGGCCCAGAGCAGACGCATGTAGTCGTGGATTTCGGTGACCGTGCCGACGGTCGATCGCGGGTTGTGGCTGGTGGTCTTCTGTTCGATCGAGATGGCCGGCGACAGGCCCTCGATCGAATCGACATCGGGCTTCTGCATCAGCTGCAGGAACTGCCGCGCATAGGCGCTGAGCGACTCGACGTAGCGGCGCTGGCCCTCGGCGTAGATGGTATCGAAGGCGAGGGACGACTTGCCCGAGCCGGACAGGCCGGTGACCACGGTGAGCGTGTCGCGCGGGATGTCGAGGTCGACATCCTTCAGGTTGTGCTGGCGCGCGCCGCGGATACGGATATGGCCGGTCATGGGGGGAAGACTCCGGGGGCGCGCTGGTGTTCTGGTGATGTTCTCACCATATATGCGGCGGCCTGTGCAAGCTGCAAAGGGGGGGGCAAGGGTGGCCCCGCGCGGCGCGCCGGGCTAGTATGACAGACGGAAATCAAGGGACTGCGCGGCATGGCGGGCATCAACAAGGTCATCATCCTCGGGCGCCTGGGCAAGGACCCGGAAGTGCGGAACTTCCAGAATGGTGGGAAGGTCGTGAACCTGCGGATCGCCACCAGTGAGCGTTACAAGGACCGCGAAGGAAACCAGCAGGAACGCACCGAGTGGCACGCCGTAGCGATCTTCAACGATCGCCTGGGCGAGGTGGCGGAGAAGTACCTGCGCAAGGGCAGCGAGGTCTACATCGAGGGCCAGATCGAGACCCGCAAATGGGCCGACAAGGACGGGCAGGACCGCTACACGACCGAGATCGTGCTGCGCCAGTACCGCGGTGAATTGCAGCTGGTCGGCGGGCGCGGCGGCGGGGCGGGCGACGATGCGGGCGGCGGCTATGCCGAACGCTCCGGTGGCGGTGGCGGCGGCTATGGCGACCGGCCTTCCGGCGCCGCGCCGCGCGGCGACGGCGGCGGTGGCGGGTCCTCGCGCGCGCCCTCGCGTGGCGGCGGCTGGGATTCGAAGAAGACCGACCTCGACGACGAAATCCCGTTCTGACCCCTGTGCGGTTGACGGGCGCGCGCGCGCGGTGCCAATGGCGCCACGCCAGCGCGCGCCGCGCCGCGTGACCCACGACATCGGATCGAGTTACCCCGCGTGAGCGACTCCAGCCCCCCCGGCCTGCCCCCCTTCGACACGCAGCCTGTCGCGCTCGAGGAGGAGATGCGCCGCTCCTACCTCGACTACGCCATGAGCGTGATCGTCGCGCGCGCCCTGCCGGATGCGCGCGACGGGCTGAAGCCGGTGCACCGTCGCATCCTGTTCGCCATGCAGGAGGCCGGCTACACCGCCGACAAGCCGTATCGCAAGTCGGCCCGCGTGGTCGGCGACGTGATGGGCAAGTATCATCCGCATGGCGACAGCAGCATCTACGACGCCATGGTCCGGATGGCGCAGCCCTTCAGCATGCGCGTGCCGCTGATCGACGGGCAGGGCAATTTCGGCAGCGTCGACGGCGATCCGCCGGCGGCGATGCGCTACACCGAGGCGCGCCTGGCGCCGTCCGCCATGGCGCTGCTGGAAGGCATCGACGAGGACACCGTCGACTTCCAGGCGAATTACGACGAGAGCGCGGAAGAACCCCGCGTGCTGCCCGCCGCCTTCCCGAACCTGCTGGTCAATGGCGCCAACGGGATCGCGGTCGGCATGGCGACGAACATCCCGACGCACAACCCGACCGAGATCATCGACGCCACGCTGGCGCTGGTCGCGGACAATTCCCTCACGCTCGACGACCTGATGCAGATCGTCCCGGGGCCGGATTTCCCGACCGGCGGGATCATCCTGGGGCGCGCGGGCATCCGGTCGGCCTTCGAGACGGGCCGCGGCTCCATCCCGCTGCGCGCGCGCGCCGAGATCGAGGAGATGAAGGGCAACCGCCAGTGCATCGCGGTCACCGAGATCCCCTACCAGGTCAACAAGTCCACGCTGCTGGAGAAGATCGCCGAGCTGGTGCGCGCCAAGGCGATCGAGGGCATCTCGGACCTGCGTGACGAATCCGACCGCTCGGGCATGCGGATCGTGATCGAGCTGAAGCGTGACGCGACGGCCGAGGTGGTGCTGAACCAGCTGTACCGGATGACGTCGTTGCAGACGTCGTTTGCGGTGAATTTCCTCGCGCTCGACAATGGGCGGCCGCGGCAGATGGGGCTGAAGGACGCCCTGATGGCCTTCATCGCCTTCCGCGAGGAGGTCATCCTGCGCCGGTCGCGCCACCGCCTGGCCAAGGCGCGCGAACGCGGGCACCTGCTGATCGGCCTGGCCATCGCGG
Source organism: Roseomonas sp. CECT 9278 (assembly GCF_918698155.1). GTDB lineage: Bacteria > Pseudomonadota > Alphaproteobacteria > Acetobacterales > Acetobacteraceae > Neoroseomonas. The sequence goes on along the minus strand of NZ_CAKKLX010000004.1, from coordinate 191,973 downwards.
TGGCGAATATCGACGAGGTGATCCGCGTCATCCGCGCCAGCGCCGATGCGGCGACGGCCCGCGCCGCGCTGATGGAACGCGCCTGGCCGGCCGGCGATGTCGGCGTGCTGCTGGCGCTGGTGGATGACTACCGCAACGTCATCACGCCCGAGGGCACGGTGCGCCTGACGGAAGAACAGGCGCGCGGCATCCTCGATTTGCGCCTGCAGCGCCTGACGGGCCTCGAGCGCGACAAGATCACCGCCGAACTGGGCGAAGTGGGCGAGCGCATCCGCGACCTGCTCGACATCCTGGGCAGCCGCGTCCGCCGCATGGAGGTGATGACCGCGGAGCTGCTGAAGGTGCGCGCGGAGATCGCCTCCCCGCGCATGACGCAGATCGTCGATCACGTTGCCGATGTGGATGACGAGAGCCTGATCGAACCCGGCACCATGGTGGTGACGCTGACGCGCGACGGCTATGTGAAGCGCACGCCGCTCGACACCTTCCGCGCGCAGGGGCGTGGCGGGAAGGGGCGCACCGGCGCCGGCACGCGCGAGGACGACGTGGTGATCCGGTCCTTCGTGGCCCACACCCATCAGTTCGTGCTGTTCTTCACCAGCCGCGGCATGGCCTTCCGCGAGAAGGTCTGGCAGTTGCCCGAAGCCAGCCCCACGGCGCGCGGGCGTTCGCTGCGCCAGGTGCTGAACCTGCAGGATGGCGAGAGTGTCACGGCCGTGCTGCCGCTGCCGCTCGATGAGACACTGTGGGAAGGGCTGCACCTGGTGTTCGCGACGCTGCACGGGAATGTGCGGCGCAACCGCCTGTCGGATTTCCGCAACGTGCGGTCGTCGGGGCTGATCGCCATGAAGCTGGGCGAGCGCGACAGCCTGATCGGCGTGTCGACCTGCCGCGAGGGCGATGACGTGATGCTCGCGACCCGCATGGGCCGCTGCATCCGCTTCCAGGCGGAACCCGATACGCTGCGCCTGTTCGCCGGGCGCGATTCGGATGGCGTGCGCGGCATCCGGCTGCAGGAAGGCGACAGCGTCATCGCGCTGTCCGTGCTGCGTCACATCGAGGCCAGTCCGGCCGAGCGCGCGGCGTATCTCAAGGCGGCCGCCGCCAAGCGGCGCGCCGGCGAGGACGATGCGGAGGCAGCGCCCGCCGATGACGCCGAGGAGCCGGTCGTCGAGATCGCGCTGACCCCCGAGCGCTTCGACGAGCTCGAAGCGGCGGAGGAGATCATTCTGGCGGTCACCGATGGCGGCTTCGGCAAGCGGACATCGGCGCATGAATACCGCGTGACCGGCCGCGGCGGGCAGGGGATCACCGGCATCACCCTGTCCAAGCGCACCGGGCGCGAGGTGGTCGCGACCTTCCCCGTGCGCCCGGGCGACCACCTGATGCTGGTGACCGATGGCGGCCAGCTGATCCGCATCGAGGCCGATGACGTGCGCATCACCGGCCGGCAGGGCATGGGCGTGACATTGATGCGCCTGTCGGACGGGGAGCGCGTGATCTCCTGCTTCCCGATCGCCGACGAGGGCGATGACGAGGAGGCGGCCGAGGCCCATGATTGAACGCGTCGCGCTGTATCCGGGCACCTTCGACCCCGTCACCAACGGTCATCTGGATGTGATCGGCCGCGCCGCGCGGCTGGTCGACCGCCTGGTGGTCGGCGTGGCGATCAACATCGGCAAGGGGCCGCTGTTCGACCTGGAGGAACGGGTCGCGCTGGTGAAGGCCGAAACCGCCGCCATCGCCGAACGCCACGGCACCGTCATCGAGGTGCGGCCCTTCGAGGGGCTGCTGGTGCACTATGCGCGCGAGGTCGGCGCGCGGATGATCATCCGCGGCCTGCGCGCCGTCTCCGACTTCGACTACGAATTCCAGATGGTCGGCATGAACCGCCGCCTGGACCAGGAGATCGAGACGGTCTTCCTGATGGCATCCGAGACCAACCAGTTCATCGCCTCCCGCCTGGTCAAGGAGATCGCGAAGCTGGGCGGGGACATCTCCGGCTTCGTACCGCGCACCACGCTGGAGCGCACCATGGCGAAGCTGCGCGCAACACAGGCCTGAAGGGACACGCACACATGGATCGCAGGACGCTTATCGGCGGCAGCATCGCCGCGCTCGGCCTCGCCGCCTGCGCGCAGGACGCGCCGGCGCAGACCGCTCCCGCCACGCCGCCGAACCCGGAGAACATCCTGGTGCTGCAGCTGCCCGCGGGCGAAGTCCGCATCGAGCTGCTGCCCGACCTGGCGCCGCGCCATGTCGAGCGCATCAAGGTGCTGACCCGCCGCGGCTTCTACGACAACACGCCCTTCCATCGCGTGATCGAGGGCTTCATGGCGCAGGGCGGGGATCCGACCGGCACCGGCACCGGTGGGTCGAACCTGCCCGACCTCGCGGCCGAATTCTCCCCGCCGTCCCGCGCGCGCTTCATCCGCGGCACGGTGGGCGCGGCGCGCACGCAGAACCCCAACAGCGCCAACAGCCAGTTCTTCATCATGTTCGCGCCGACGCCCAGCCTCGATGGCCAGTACACCATCTGGGGGCGGGTGATCTCCGGCATGGATGCCGTCGATCGCCTGAAGCGCGGCGTGGGCCAGGGCGGCCAGGTTCCGCAGCCGGCCGACCGCATCCGTAGCGCGCGCATCGCCGCCGACATCCGCTGAGGACCATTCGATGACCGACACCACCGCCGCCGATCCCGAGAACACGCTGATCATCGAGATCGAGCACGGCACCATCACCATCGCGCTGCGTCCCGACCTGGCGCCCAAGCATGTCGAGCAGATCAAGACGCTGGCGCGCCGCGGTTTCTACAACGACACGCCGTTCCACCGCGTGATCGAGGGCTTCATGGCCCAGGGCGGCGACCCGACCGGCACCGGCACGGGCGGTTCCGACCTGCCGGATATCGAGGGCGAGTTCAGCCAGCCCGGCACCGCGCGCTTCCAGCGCGGCACCTGCGGCATGGCGCGCACCAGCGATCCGAACAGCGCGAACAGCCAGTTCTTCATCATGTTCGCGCCGGCCTCCAGCCTCGATGGGCAGTACACCATCTGGGGGCAGGTGACCTCCGGCATGGAGGCGGTGGACAAGATCAAGCGCGGCGCCGGCATGTCCGGCCAGGTGCAGGGGCCGGACAAGATCCGCTCGATGCGGGTGGCATCGGACGCCGCCTGAGGCTATCACCCGGCGCCATCATGACCCGGCGCCGGGTCGGGCGTGCCCGTAGCTCAGCCGGTAGAGCACGTGACTTTTAATCATGGGGCCGTGGGTTCGAGTCCCACCGGGCACACCAAACCCCTGGCGCCGAAGCGCGCGTCAATGCGCGCTTGGCCGCGGTGCCGCCGACAGCAGCGCCAGCACGGCATGCAGGATCCGCACGGCGGCGGTATCACCGACTTCATGCGCCTCCGCGAGGGCGACGGCCACGGCGGAGGACGCCGCTTCGATCGGGTGTGGCACCCTGCCACCGGGTCGAGACGAAGCACGCGGCAAGCGTGCTACCTTCTGTGTATTCAACATGTTCACGTTCCCCAAACACTACGCCTGACGCAACTGTCACAAGACAATGCGCGTCCAGTGACGATGAACAACGGCGAAATCACCAGTGCTTGCGGGCCTCACAGCCTATTCACGGTGGTCTGACGCCGCTTTGGGAATCCGTAAATCATCGCGCAATTGCTGTTTCGGCGGTTCGCGCGCGGGTTGCAGCGCCGGCGGGCGAGACGCCCGCCCGGGGGCCTCGCCAGACATCGAATCCCGATCCTATCCTGGCGTCCTCGCACCAAGGACAAGCCCGGCACCATGACAGGCCGCCCCTCTCGCCAGGCCTGGATGATCGTGGGCGGCGGGTTCCTCGCCTTCACCGTCTCCGCCAGCCTGATGCATGCCTACACGGTGTTCCTGCTGGCCTTCGTCGCTGAGTTCGGCTGGTCGCGCGCGGATGCCAGCCTGGCTTATTCGGTGGGGCAGATCATCGGCGGGCTGTCCTCGCCGCTGGTGGGCGGGCTGGTCGACCGTCTGGGCGCGCGGCGGATGGTGCTGCTGGGCGGGTGCCTGCTGACGGCGGGCCTGCTCGGTTCCTCGCAGGCAACCACGCTGTGGCAGGTGGTGCTGCTGTACGGCGTGGTGATGACGCTGGGGGCGAATTGCATCGGCCTTGTCGTCTTCGTGCCGCTGGTCTCGCGGCTGTTCGTGGCGCAGCGCGGCATGGCGATATCGCTGCTGCAATCGGCCAACGGGTTCGGCCGCGCGATCTCGGCACCGGTCGCGCAATGGCTGGTGGACGAGGCCGGCTGGCGGAACGCCTACCTGCTGCAGGCCGGGTTGATGGGAGTGCTGGTGATCCCCCTGGCCGCGATGTTCCGCCGGGCGGAGGCCGCCATCCCGGCCGGCGTCACGGGCGCACCGGTCGACGGCCGCGCCTGGACGCTCGCCGAGGCGGCGCGCACGCGGCATTTCTGGCTGCTGTTCCTGGTGTACATGCTGACCAGCATCGGCAGCTTCCTGGTCTCGCTGCACCAGCTGGCCTTCGCGGTGGGGCAGGGGTTCGAACCGCTCTATGCCGCCTTCGTGCTGGGCATGGGCAGCCTGCTGGCGCTGCCGGGGGTGATCCTGACCGGCACCATCTCCGACCATATCGGGCGCGAGCGCGCGGCGATCCTGGCCTATGCGATCTCGATCCTGGGCGTGGCGGCGGCCCTGCTGATCGACAGTGGCGACCAGCACCTGATGCTGTGGCTGCATGCCTGCTTCTTCGGCATCACCTGGGGCGCCCGGGGGCCGGCCATCACGGCCAAGACCGCCGACCTGTTCGGCGGGCCGCGGCTGGGCACCATCCTGGGCGTCATCACGGTGGGGTCGGGGCTGGGGGCGGGCATCGGCGCCTGGGGCGCGGGGCTGCTGTTCGACGTGACCGGCACCTACCGGCCGGCCTTCGTGCTGTCGATCCTGGCCTATGCGGCGGGGGCGGTGGCGTTCTGGGCGCTGCGGCGGCCGGTCTCGGCGTGACGGCGCGCGGCGCGGCGCCGGGCACGCGTTGACCGCCGGGATGTGGCACGACACGCTTGCCCCGTGAACCGTCCGGGCCAGCACCGACCATGAGCGAGACGCGCCAGGATGCGCTGCGCAGGCTCTGGCTCGGCATCTTCTTCATGTGCGTGGCGACCACGGCCTTCCCGATCATGAACGGGATCGTGCAGGTGCTCAGCCGCACCTACCCGTCCGAGCAGATCATCTGGGCGCGCACCGCCGGGCACCTGGCGGTGGTGCTGCTGCTGGTGGTGCCGCGCTATGGCATCGAGGTTCTGGCCACGAAGCGGCCGGCCGCGCAGATCTCGCGATCGCTGCTGCTGCTGGGGTCGACCACGCTGTTCTTCTTCGCGGTGAAGGACGTGCCGCTGGCCAAGGCGGCGTCGATCTCGTTCATGGCGCCGTTCTTCGTCACGCTGCTGGCGGTGCCGATGCTGGGTGAACGCATCGACGCCAAGCGCCTGGGGGCCGTGATCGTCGGCTTCTGCGGCGTGCTGGTGGTGATCCGCCCGGGCAGCGAGGTGTTCCAGCCCGCCGCGCTGCTGATCGTGGGTTCGGCCTTCTGCTACGCGGTGTACCAGGTGTTCACGCGCAAGGTCGCGGGGATCGACCGGCCGGAAACCTCGGTGATGTATTCCGCGTTGATCGGCACGGTGGTGATGAGCTTCGTCGCGCCCTTCGTGTGGATCATGCCGCACAGCATGACCGACCTGCTGCTGCACCTGGCGCTGGGGCTGCTGGGCGCGGGCGGGCATTGGTGCGTGGCCAAGGCCATGACCTATGGGCAGGCCAGCGTGATCTCGCCCTTCCAGTATTGGCAGATGATCGGGTCGGTGCTGGTGGGATATGTCGTCTCGGGCCTGTTTCCCGATGCCACTACCTGGGTGGGGGCGGGCATCATCGTTGCCTGCGGTGTCACGCTGGCGGTCGCGGAGAGCCGCCGGCGCTGACCCCTGGACAGGCTGCGCGCCACGCCGGACGATGCGCGCAGGGACGGGGACGACAGCATGGCACGACGCAGCAAGGTGGTGGCCGATTTCGACGCGGCCGTAGCGGGCATACCCGATGGCGCGACCATCGCCTTCGGCGGCTTCGCGCTGCCCGGCGTGCCGTTCAACCTGACCGCCGCACTGCTGCGCCAGGGTGCGAAGCGGCTGGTGTGCATCGGCAACACCACCGGCGGCGCGCACAAGCCGCGCAACCCGGATATCGGCATGCTGGTGGAGAACGGCCAGGTGGCGAAGGTGATCTGTTCCTTCACCGCCGCGCCGCGGGCGTCGGACAAGCTGCCGTTCACGCCCTTCTACGAACGCGGCGAGGTCGAGGCCGAGGTCGTGCCGCAGGGCACGCTGGCCGAACGCCTGCGCGCCGCGGGTGCCGGCATCCCGGCCTTCTACACCCCCACCGCGGTCGGCACCGAACTGGCCGCAGGGCGCGAGACGCGCATCATCAACGGCCGCGAGGTGCTGCTGGAATACGCCCTGCCCGCCGATGTCGCGCTGCTGCGGGCCTGGCGCGCGGACGAGGCCGGCAACCTGCGCTTCCGCCGCGCCCAGCGGAACTTCGCCCCGGCCATGGCGTCGGCCGCGAAGCTGGTGATCGTGGAGGTCGAGGAACCGATCCTGCCCGCCGGCGCGATCGACGCCGACGACGTGCATGTGCCGGGCATCCTGGTGCATCGCCTGGTGGTTATCCCGCCGGCGCCGGAGGGCATCTGGCCCGCACTCCCCGCCCGCAAGGAGGCCGCGTCATGAGCTGGACCCGCCCGCAGATGGCCGAGCGCATCGGCCGCGAATTGCAGGATGGCTGGATCGTCAACCTCGGCGTCGGCATGCCCACGCTGGTCTGCGATGTGGACCTGGGCGACCGCGAGGTCACCTTCCATGCCGAGAACGGCGTGATCGGCTTCGGCCCGGTCGCCGCCCCCGGCGAGGAAGATGTGAACCTGGTCGATGCCAGCCGTCGCCACGTCACGCTGAACCCTGGGGCCGCCATTGTCGACCATGCCGACAGCTTCGCGCTGATCCGCGGCGGACGGATCGATGTGACGGTGCTGGGGTCGTATGAGGCCGCGGCGAATGGCGACTTCGCCAACTGGAAGGTGAAGGGGGCCAAGGGTGGCGTGATCGGCGGGGCGATGGACCTCGCGGCCAGCGCGAAGCGGGTCTTCCTGATGCTGGAGCACCGCATGCGCGACGGCACGCCGCGGCTGCTCGCGCGCTGCACGCTGCCCATCACGGCGCGCGGGGTGGTCACGCTGGTGGTGACCGAAATGGGGCTGTTTGCGCCGACCGGCGAGGCGTTCAAGGTGCATGACCTGGCACCCGGTGTGAGCCTCGACGAGGTCCGCGCCGCCACCGCCTGTCCCGTCACGGAGTGAGCCGCATGCATATCGACTACTACGCCTCGTTGAATTCGCCCTGGACGCATCTGGGGGCCGCGCGGATCGAGGCACTGGCGGCGCAGCACAACGCCACGCTGCGGATCTTCCCGGTGGATTTCGGCACCATCTTCGCCAATTCCGGCGGGCTGCCGCTGCCCAAGCGTTCGCCACAGCGCCAGGCGTACCGGTTGCAGGAACTGGCGCGGTGGCGCGAGGCGCTGGACATTCCCATCACCATCCAGCCGAAGCATTTTCCGCACAATGAACTGCCCGGCTGCGGCTGCGTGATCGCGCTGCGCGAGACGATGGGCGATGCGCCGGCGGTCCGCCTCGCGCATCGCGTGCTGAAGGCGCTGTGGGAGGAGGAGCAGAACCCCGCCGACCCCGCCGTGCTGGCCGCGCTGATCGCGGAATGCGGGCTGGATGCGCCGGCGGTGATGGCGCTGGGCGCCGAGCCGCGCTGGCAGGAACGGCGGCTGGCGGACACGCAGGCGGCGCTGGACCGCGGCGTGTTCGGCGCGCCGGGCTACGTGATCGGCGAGGACATCTTCTGGGGGCAGGACCGGCTGGACTTCGTGGCGCGGCGGCTGGCGCGCGGATAGCGCACGGCATCCGGCGCGCGCCTCCGGTGACCCATCTGGTGCGCGCCTGCGGTGACCCATCTGGTGCGCGCCTGCGGTGACCCATCTGGTGCGCGCCTGCGGCGCGACGCATCATCGCGGGATGCCCGAGGGGATCCCGCGATGACCGACCTGCCTTCCCTGCGCCGTGCGGCGCTCGACTGGATCGGCGCGAATGAAGCGCGCATGTCTGCGTTCAACGAACGCATCTGGGGCTTCGCCGAGCCCGCCTGGCGCGAATACAAATCCGCCCGCGCCTATGTGGATTTCCTGCGCGCCGAGGGGTTCGACGTCGAGGAAGGCTCGGGCGGCATGCCCACGGCCTTCGTCGCGCGCTGGGGGGCGGGCGGGCCGCTGCTGGCGTCCTTCTCGGAATACGACGCGGTGCCGGGGAACTGCCAGGCGGTGGTGCCGCGGCGCGAACCGCGTGCGGGCATGCACCCCTATGCGGCGGGGCATACCGACCCGCATTCCTCGCTGGGCACGGCGGCGCTGACGTCCGTGCTCGCGGCGAAGGCCGCGCTGTCGGCGTCGGGCACGCCGGGCCGGCTGGTGCTGTTCGGCGAACCGGCCGAAAAGGTCTGCGGGTCGAAGCCCGTGCATGCCGCGAAGGGTTACTACGACGGGCTGGACGCCGCCGTGGTCTACCACCCGCACCTCCAGAACACCGTGACGGCCGAGACGCAGTTCGGCGCCTATTGGTCCGCGGTCATCACCTTCACCTGCGACAGCCCCGAGACCTGGATCGACAAGTCGTTGCTGCCGATCCGTGATGTCGGCCATGCCGCTGCGCGCGCGCCCGGTGCGTCGGACGCGCTGTGCCTGATGTACACGACAACGAAGTACACCAAGGAGGCGATGTTTCCCCACGCGGGCGCCTGGACGCTGAACGAATGCATCCTGCATGGCGGCGATGCGACATCGGACAACCTCGCGCCGCGCTTCACGCAGATCCAGTATTCCTGGCGCACGCCCTCGCTGCCGATGGCGCAGCAGATCGCCAATGTGCTGATGGCGAATGCGCGATCCGCGGCGATGGCGACGGCCTGCACGGCGCATCTGCGCTGGGTGACCAAGACGCGCGTGGGGCTCGCGAATACGGTGCTGACGGACGCGACCTGGGCGAACCTGCGGGAGGTCGGCCCGCCCGCCTATGGCGACGCGGCGAAGGGATTCGCGCGGGAGATCCAGGCGAACCTCGGCCTGGCGCCGATGGACGATCCGTTCTCGCCCGCCAACACGAAGCTGACCGACCCGGCGGAATTCGAGGCCGGCATGCGCCACTTCCTGCCGCCCTGGCAGCATCATTTGTCGGCCGACGACTATGTCGAATTCTGCTGGCACTGCCCCACGGTGCGGCTGCTGACCGCGCGCCCGCGGCTGCGCGCGCCGGATGCGGATTACGACTACCCGATGTGGTCCTACAACGCGCTCGGCGGGCTGCCGGCGGCGATCGACCCGGGGATGTTCGTCGCCGCCAGGACGATGGCGCTGACTCTGGTGGACCTGGTGGCGAAGCCCGGCCTGCTGGACGCCGCGCAGGCCGAATGGCGCGAGCGCACCGGCGGCGGCATGGGCGGGTCGAAATGGGTGGCGCCGTTGCTGCCGCGGGATTTCGCCGCGCCGGTCGACATGAAGTGGCCCGAATACGTCACCACCCCGCGCGGCGAGGAATGGTGCGTGCCGACGCCTACGGACGGTCTGGGGGCGGGCGAGCCGCTGTAAGCCCCGCCGCGCGGCCGGTGGCGAAGCAGGCCTGCAGCAAATAGCCACCGGTCGGCGCTTCCCAGTCGAGCATCTCGCCGCAAGCGAAGATGCCGGGGTGGCGGCGCAGCATCAGCCCGCCATCCAGTTCCGACCAGGCGATGCCGCCGGCCGAGGAGATGGCCCGCGCGATGGGGAAGGGCGCCGCCAGCGTGACGGGCAGCGCCTTGACCAGCGCGGCCAGGTCGTTGCGTGGCGCGCCGTGGTGCAACGCTTCCTGGACCAGCGCGATGGCCACCGGAGCAAGCCCCGCCGCGCGGCGCAGGTGGTTGGACAGCGTGACGGCGCCTGGACGCGCGTTGATGCGCTGTGCCAGCGCGTCGCGGTCGATGTCCGGGCGCATGTCGATGTACAGCGTCGCGCAGCCTTGCGCGGCGATGGTGTCGCGCAAGGCGGCGGAGAGCGCGTAGACCGCGCCGCCCTCGATGCCCTGCGCGGTGATCATGGCCTCGCCGCGCGTGGTCGCGCCGCCGAATGACAGCGCGATGCGCTTCAGCGGCGTGCCGGCGAAGCGCGTGCGCAGGTGGTCCGACCAGCTCACCGCGAAGCCCATGTTGGACGCGCGCAGCGGCGCGATCGCGACATCCGGCAGCAGCGCCGTCCAAGCGCCATCGGACCCGAGCCGCGGCCAGGACGCGCCGCCCAGGGCCAACACCGTGGCGTCGGGGCGTTCCAGCCGCTCGCCATCCGGTGTGGCGAAGCGCAGCGCGCCATCCTGCGCGAAGCCCGTCCAGCGATGGCGCGGGCGGATCGCCACGCCGAGCGACGCCAGCCGCGCCAGCCAGGCGCGCAGCAGCGGCGAGGCCTTCATCGCGCGCGGAAACACCCGCCCCGAACTCCCTATGAAGGTCGGCTGGCCGAGCGCGTCGCACCAGGCGACCAGCGCCTCGGGCGGGAAAGCGCGGATGAAGCGTTCCAGTGCTTCGCGCGCCGGGCCGTAGCGGTCGAGGAAAGTCTCCAGCGGTTCGGAATGCGTCAGGTTCAGCCCGCCGCGCCCGGCGATCAGCAGCTTGCGCGCGATCGAGGGCATGTGGTCCAGCACGGCGACGGCGGCGCCGGATTGCGCGGCCGCCTCCGCCGCCATCAGCCCGGCCGGGCCGGCGCCGATGACGATGACACGCCGTGCCGGGTCGGGCCGGTTCAGCGCGTCGCGTCCGGCGCCGCTGCGCGCATCGGACGGGCTCAGGCCGCGCTCCGTTCCAGCAGTTCGATCGCGATGTTCTCGGGGCCGCGCAGGAAGGCGATCCGCACGCCCGGGCGGATGGTGTTCGGCTCCATCGTGAACTCGACGCCCTGCGCCTTCATCTCCGCCACGATGGCGTCGATGCCGGTCACCGCCAGGCCGATGTGCTCCAGCCCGCGATAGGGCGAGGACGGCGCCTCACCCGTCGCGGGGTCGTTGATCGGCGAGACGAAGACCGGCTGGCCGCCCAGCTTGAAGTCGATGCGCTGCGGGCTGCGCGTGAGCGTCACGCCGAAGATGCGTTCGTAGAAGGCGGCGGTCGCCTCGATGTCGGGGCTGCGCAGATGAATGTGGTCGAAGGTGAAGCGGGCCATGGGCGTGTCCTTAGATCGCGCGGGTGTCGCGCAGCGCGGCGCGGGCCGCGTCGTCGTAGCCGAGTTCGGCCAGGATGGCATCGGTGTCCGCACCCAGCGGGCGCGGCGGCGCATCGATGCGCGGGCCGCCATGGGCGAAGCCGAAGGCGGCGGCCGGCACCGCGAAGGGGCCGGCGACGCCCTCCGCTTCGTCGAAACGATGCACCAGGTTGCGGGAGGCGATGTGCGGGTCGGCCAGCGCCTCGTCCATGCGGCGCACGCGCGCGGCCGGGACGTGGCGCGACTGCAGGAAGGCTTCCCATTCGTCGGCGCTCCGGGTGGCGAGGATCTCGCGCAGTGCCGCGGCTTCGTTCGCGCGGTCGGATACGCGGTCCTCGTTGCGCGCCTTGGCCATCTCCGGCCGGCCGAGCGCCGCCCACAACCGCTTCTGCTGGCGCAGGTTCGACGCGCCCAGCATCACCATCCCGTCCATGGTCGGATAGGCGGAATTGGTCGCGTACTCATGGTCGTTGCCGCGCGGGCGCGCCGGCTTGCCGGTGCGCGAATGGGCGGTGACGTGCGATGCCATCATCATCATCGCGACATCCAGCATCGCCATGTCGATGCGCTGCCCGCGCCCGGTGCGTTCGCGCTGGAACAGCGCGGCGGACAAGGCAAACGCGCCCATCGTGCCGGTCGCATAGTCGATGGCCGGCGCGCCGAGCTTGAGCGGGTTGACCTCCGCCGTGCCGGTGCAGGCCATGATGCCCGACGTCGCCTGGATCACATGGTCATAGGCGGTCTGCCCGCCGCGCGGCCCGCTTTGGCCGAAGGCCGACATCGAGCAATAGATCAGCCGCGGGTTCAGCGCGGCCATCGCATCGTAGCCCAGGCCTAGCGCCTCGAAGGCGCCGGGGCGGTAGTTCTCGACCAGCACATCGGCCTGCGCGACCAGGCGCTTGAACACTTCGCGCGCCGCCGCCTGCTTCAGGTCGAGCGTCAGCGACCGCTTGTTCGACCCCTGCGTCAGGAAATACGTGCCCATGCCGGCGCGGTTGAGGTCCCAGTCGCCGCCCGAACCGCGACTCTGGTCCGGGTCGTCGGGGTGCTCGACCTTGATCACGTCGGCGCCGAGCAGCGCCAGCTGATACGCCGCGAAAGGCCCGGCCAGCACATGCGTCGCATCGATGATGCGGATGCCTTCGAAGGGACGGGTCATCAGCCGAGGCTCACATTGTTGCGGCGGATCAGCGCGCCCCAGCGTTCGCGTTCGCGGGCGATGTAGTCGCCGAAGGCCGCGGGGGTCATCGGGTCGGCCACCGCGCCCTCGGTCTCCAGGCGCGCACGGAAGGCCGCTTCGCCCAGGATGCGGTTGCAGGCCTCGTTCAGCCGCGTGACGATCGCGGCCGGCGTGCCGGGCGGCGCGACGATCCCGTACCATTGCAGCGCCTCGAACCCCGCGACGCCCTGCGATGCGACGGTCGGGATGTCGTTGGCACTCGGCAGGCGTTCGCGCGAGGAGATGCCCAGCGCGCGCAACTGCCCCGCGCGCACCGGCGGCAGCGCCGGCGGCCCGCCGGTCATGGTCAGCTTGATGGTGCCGGCGATCAGGTCGGTCAGCATCGGGCCGGTGCCGCGATAGGGCACATGCGTCATCTCGGTGCCGGTCGCCTCGTTGAAGGCGACCATCGCGATATGCGCCGCGCTGCCATTGCCGCCGCTGCCATAGGTCAGGTCGCCGGGCTGCGCTTTCGCCAGCGCGACCAGGGCGGGCACGTCGCGCGCCGCCAGGCCGTTCGTCACCACCAGGAAATTCGCGACATTCGCCACCAGCGCGACAGGTTCGAAGCGCGCCGTGTCGAAGGTCAGGTTGCGATAGAGCGACGGGTTGCAGGCGAGCGTGCCGATGTGGCCCATCATCAGGGTCTGGCCGTCGGGCGCGGCGCGGTAGACCTGCTCCGATCCCACCGTGCCGCCGGCGCCGGGGCGGTTGTCGACGATGAAGGGCTGGCCGAACACCTCGCCGAGCCGCTGGCCCATCGCGCGCGCCAGGATGTCGGTGGACCCGCCTGGCGTGAAGGGCACCACCAGGCGCACCGGGCGGTCCGGCCAGGCGGGTTGCGCGCGCGGTGCGGCGACGGGCAGCAGCGTGGCGGCGGCGATGATGGTGCGGCGGTTCATGGCGTTCCCTCGATCAGCACGCCGTCGTGGCGCAGCGCGTCGATGTCTTGCGTCGTCAGCCCGGCCTCGGCCAGCACGGCGGCGCCGTCCGCGCCCAGGCGCGGGGCGGGCGGGCGCGGCGGCGCGTTGCCGCCGGAGAAGCGGTTGGGCGCGCCGATCGCGATCGTGGCGCCCTCGGTCGGGTGGTCTTCCTCCCGCACCATGCCGACCGCGCGCAGATGCGGGTCGTCGGGCAGCGAGGCCAGCGTGTTGTAGGGCGATGCCGGCACATCCATCCGGTCGAAGATGTCGAGCCATTCCGCCGTGGTGCGCCCGCCCAGCGAGGTCGCGCGGATGTGGAAGTATTCCTTGGTGTGCTGCACGCGCTGGGCGACCTTGGCGAAGCGCGGGTCCGCCTTCAGTTCCGGCCGCCCGATCGCATCGAAGAAGGCATGCGCCTGCGCGTCGGTGTTCGCGCTGATGCAGACGAAGCCATCCTTGGTCGGCAGCGGCTTGCCGTCGGGGCTGAGCACGCGATGGTCGCCCGGCGGGCCGAGCGGTGGGCGGAAGGACGCCGCGCCCAGGTGCTCCTGCATGATGTAGGCGGCCATGTTCTCGAACATCGGCACCTCGATCGCCTCGCCCACGCCGGTCTTCTCGCGCCGGTACAGCGCGAAGCCGATGAGCTGCGCTGCGATCAGCCCGACCGTGTGATCCGCCACGAGAAACGGCACATAGCGCGGCTCCCCGGTCGAGGCCGCGAAGGTGCCCGCCACGCCCGAGGCACCCTGGATGACGGTGTCGTAGGCGGCGCGCCCGGCATAGGGGCCGCCGCTGCCGAAGCCGGTGATGGAACAATGGATCAGCCGCGGCGCGAGCGCGCGCAACGCAACGGCATCGACGCCGAGCCGCGCCTGCGCGTCGGGGCGGATGTTGGTGACGAACACATCCACCGTCGCCGCCAGCCGCTTCAGCGCGGCCATGCCCGCCGGCTTCTTGAGGTCGATCGCGATCGACTTCTTGCCGCGGTTGAAATTGAGGAACTTGCCGTTCATCCCGGCGCTGCGGCCCTTGCCGGCGAGGGTGCGGAGCAGGTCGCCGGTCGGTGGTGCCTCGACTTTGATGACCTCGGCCCCCTGTTCGCACAGCGCATGCGTGCAGATCGGCCCGACCACCACGGCCGAGAGATCCAGCACGCGAACGCCATCGAGCGGTCCCGCCATCAGCCGATCCTCGCCTCGATGCGCAGCGCCATGGCGCCGGTGTCGTCCTCGGCCCACAGGATGCTGCGGCCCTGCGCGTCGGGCGCGGTGCCGCACAGTGTCGCGCTGCGGCCGCAGAACAGCGGGTTCATGGTGCGCGATGCGGTGGAGAGCACCTGCGCGCCGGGCTGGCGGCGCAGCGCGGCCTCCAGCAGGAACAGCGTGGTGACGCCGCCATTCACCACCAGCGCGGGATAGCCCTCGCCATCGCGCGCATAGTCGGCATCGTAGTGGATGCGGTGGCCGTTGAATTGCAGCGCGGAATAGCGGAACAGCATCACGGGGTCGGGCGCGAAGGCGTCGCGCCAGGCGGCGATGGGCGCCGGTGCTGGCTTCTCGCCCTTCGGCTCAGGCGCGTTGCGCTTGGCCTCCAGGTAGGCGATGTCCTGCTCCTCGACGGCGATCACCTCGTTGCCACGGGTGATGCTGTGGCGCAGCGTGACGAAGATCAGCGCGCCGCTGCGACCGACCTTGGGCGTGATGGCGGCGATCATCGTCTCGCGGTCCAGCGCATCGCCGATGCGCGGCGGCGTGGTGTAGGTGAGGCGACGCCCACCCAGCATGCGGCGCGGCAGCGGCACGGGCGGCAGGAAATCGCCGGTAGTGGGATGCCCGTCCGGACCCAGCGCGGCCTGCGGCGCGGCATCGTCGAACAGCAGGCAGAGCCAATGGTTCGGCACCTCGGCGCCGCGCGCCAGGTCCAGGCCCGCGCGATCGGTCAGCGCCGCCATGCGGCGCACCAGCGGCGTGGCCATTTCATCGGCGACGCGCCGCGTGCGGCCGACCCAGGACTGCAGGTTGCCGCTCATGGGAAGGCATACAGGCGCGCGGGGTTGTCCACCAGCACGCGCTGCAGCGCCGCCGCGTCGGCGAACTGCGGCAGCAGGTCGACCAGGTCGGCCTCGTCCGGTTCCCAGCGCACATTCGGGTGCGGCCAGTCGGTGCCCCACAGCGTGCGGTCCGGCGCAGCCTCGATGAGCTTCCGCGCGAAGGGGATGGCGTCGTGGAAGGGCGGGCCGGCGGCGGAGATGCGCTCGCTGCCCGAGACCTTCACCCACCAGTTCTGTTCGCGCAGCAGCTCGAGCAGGATTCGGAAGGCCGGATGGCCGGTGCCCTCGGGTGCCGGCACGCGGCCCATATGGTCCACCACCACGGTCAGGCGCAGCGACCGCAGCAGTTCCTCGAAGGCGAGGATGCTGTTGAAGTCGACATGCAGCACCAGGTGCCAGCCCATGGCGGCGACGCGATCCGCCGTGCGGCGCAGGAAGGCGATGTCCGGCACGCCGCCCAGATGCGGCAGGAAGCCGAAGCGCACGCCCCGAACGCCGCCATCGTGCAGCACCTGGTATTCGGCATCGCCGAAGCTCTCGTCGACCAGCGCGACACCGCGATAGGCGCCGTTGCTGGCGGCGATGGCATCCAGCATGGCGCGGTTGTCCGACTTGTAGACCGTGGTCTGTACGATCACGGCGCGCTCGACGCCCAGGCGCGCATGCAGCGCGCGCAGGTCGTCCTTGTTGCGTTCGGGCGGCGTGTAGGGTGCGCCCGGCGCGACGGGGAAGCGGTCGAAGGGTCCCCAGACATGCACATGCGTGTCGCAGGTGCCGGGCGGCAGTTGGAAATTCGGACGGCGCATGGTGTCAGCCTCGCGGGAAGTCATAGAGCCGTGCCGGCGTGTCGGTCAGGATGGTCCGGCGCAGCACGGGATCGCGCGTCCAGTCCAGGAACACATCGAGCAGCCGCTTGGCATCGGGCCGCCCGCCATCGGGGCGCGGATGCGGCCAGTCGGTGCCCCAGACCAGCGCCTGCGGGTTGGCGGCGACCAGCGCGTCGTGGAAGGGCTTCGCCTCGATGTAGTCGGGCTTCAGCGCGCCGAGGCGATAGGTGCCGGACAGCTTGGCCATGAAGCGGCCGTCGCCCACGCCGCGCAGCAGCGCCTGGAAGCCGGGGTCGTTCACGCCATGGCTGTGGTGCAGCCGGCCCATATGGTCCACCACGATCGGCACGGGCACCTGCGCGAGGCGTGGTTCCAATTCCGGCAGATGCCGCGCGTCGATCCACAATTGCAGGTGCCAGCCGAGTTCCGCCATCACCGGGAAGAAGGGCTCGATCTCCGTCAGCCGCACGCCGCCATGATAGGCGGCCGCGCCGTCGCGCCGGTATTCGTTCGCGCGCAATCCGCGGATGCCGTCGCGATGCATGGCGCGCAGCGTGTCGGGCGTGGCCTCGCTGCCCACCACCGCCACGCCGCGCAGGCGGTCGGGCGCGCGCCGCAGCGCATCCAGCGTGCAGGCATTGTCGCGGTCATAGGCGGAGGGCTGCACGATCACGCCACGGTCGAGTTGCAGCGCATCGAGCAGCGCCAGGTAGTCCTCCAGCGTCTCGTCCTCGGGCGTGTAGGACCGTGGCTCGGCATAGGGGAAGCGCGCCGCCGGGCCGAAGATGTGGCAATGGCAGTCGGTCGCGCCGGCGGGTGTCTCGCGCGCCGTCATTGCGCGGTGATCCCGGCGACGCGCACCACCTCGCGCGAGCGTGCCAGGTCGTCGCGGATGAAGGCGGCGAAGCCTGCCGGCGTCGCGAGCGCGCCGGACGCGGCCTCCCCGCCCATGGCTTCCATCCGGCGCTTGAAATCGGCCTCGGCGACGATCGCTGTCATCGCCTCGCCCAGCTTGCGCAGCGCGTCGGGCGGCGCGCCGGCGGTCGCCAGCAGCCCGACATAGGATCCGGCCAGGAAGCCGGGTACGCCCTGCTCGGACATGGTGGGCACGTCGGGCAGGGCGGGCAGCCGCGCCGCCGACGCCACCGCCAGGATGCGTCCCTTGGCGTCGCGGTGCAGCGGCAGCGCGGTGGAGAATTCCGTGAACAGCAGCGGGATGTTGCCGGCGACGAAATCCGGCAGCGCGGCGCCGCCGCCGCGATAGGGCACATGCAGGATGCGCGCGCCGCTCTGCAGCTTGAAGGCTTCCAGCGAGAGGTGCGTGGCGCTCGCGACACCCGCGGTGCCGGCGCCCAGCGCATCGGGCTGCGCGCGCGACGCGGCGATCACGTCGGCGAGCGAGCGATACGGTGCGCCCTGCTGCACCATCAGGCAATGCGGCACCTGCATGGCCATCGCGACGGGCGCGAAGGCGGCCTCGGCATCATAGGGCAGGCGCGCCTGGACGGCGGGGTTCACGCTGAGCGGGCCGTTCGATCCGATCAGCAGGGTGTATCCGTCGGGCCGCGCGCGCGCGACCTCGGCCGCGCCGACCGCGCCGCCGGCGCCGGGGCGGTTCTCGACCACGACCGGCTGGCCGAGCTTTTCGGAAAGCCGCGGCTGCAGGATGCGCGCGATGACATCCGCATTGCCGCCGGCGGCGAAGGGAACCACCACGCGGACCGGGCGGTCGGGCCAGGCGGACTGCGCGCGCGCCGCCGGCGCGGCGAGGAGGGCGGCGGCGGCAAGCGCCTGTCGGCGACTGACCATCGGATGGTTCTCCGTCATGCTTCCTGGACGCGTCACCTATCGCACGTCGCGCGTCGCCCTCAAAGGCGGCGCGCGGCGCGAGACGGCCGGTTTCGCGGCGCGGAATCCGGGCCGTGGGCGATCCGCGCGCTGCTCTGGTGGTCCGCGCGCCGCGCGCTATGCTGCACCCAACTCCAGCCGGAAGGGATGTCCATGCTCGACCGATCCGCCAAGGGCGTCTTCGTCATCGCCCCCACGCCATTCCTGCCCGACGGGTCGCTCGACCTCGCCAGCACGGACCGCATGACCGATGCCTTCCTCGCGGCCGGTGCGGCGGGCATGACCATCCTGGGTGTGATGGGGGAGGCGCCGAAGCTGACCGAGGCCGAGAGCCTGACCTTCGTCGATCGCGTGCTGAAGCGTGTGGCGGGGCGGGTGCGGGTGGTGGTCGGCGCCTCGGCGCCGGGCTTCGCGCAGATGAAGGCGATCGCGCGCGGGTCGCTCGACCGCGGCGCTGCGGGGATCATGGTCTCGCCCGCACCGGGGCTGAAGGGGGACGAGGCCGTCGTCTCCTACATCGCCCAGGCGGTCGAGACGGTGGATGCGCCCTTCGTGCTGCAGGATTATCCGCAGTTGACGGGCATCACCATGACCGCGCCGATGATCGCGCGCATGGCGGCCGACCAGCGCGTGGTGATGCTGAAGGCGGAGGACTGGCCTGGCCTCGACAAGCTGACCGCGGTGCGGAAGCTGGAGGCCGAGGGCAAGATGCCGCGCGTGTCGATCCTGGGCGGTGTCGGCGGGCAGTTCCTGCCGGAGGAACTGGCGCGCGGTGCCGATGGCATCATGACCGGCTACGCCTTCCCCGAGATGTTGGTGAAGGTGTGCCAGCTGATGGCAGCCGGGCAGCGCGACGCGGCGCAGGACCTGTTCGACATCCACCTGCCGCTGATCCGCACCGAGGTGCAGCCGGGGCTCGGCCTTGCCATCCGCAAGTATGTGCTGGTGAAGCGCGGCATCATCGCGCACGCCACGCTGCGCGCGCCGGGGCCGAAGATGAGCGCGGAGACGGCCGGCGAGGTGGATTACCTGCTGGCGCGCCTGGGGCGGACGGAGAGGTTGCAGGCGGCGGCGTGATGGACGCGACGGCGCTCGCGCAGCGCGACAGCGCCGACGGCCTGGCGCCGCTGCTCGCCGCCCTGTGGTGGGATGCGCGCGGCGATTGGGCACGCGCGCATGAAGTCGCGCAATCCGTGGATACGGCCGAGGGTGCCTGGGTGCATGCGTACCTGCACCGCAAGGAGGGCGACCTGCCCAACGCGGACTATTGGTATCGCCGCGCCGGCAAGCACCGGCCGGCGGCGACGCTTGATGCCGAATGGGCGGAGATCGCGGGCGCGCTTTAAAGCAGATCGCGTTCAGATGGAATCATCTGGACGCGTGAAGATGCTCTGAAAACAACAGCCTAGAGCCTGCGAAGTGAGCGCGAGCGAACGCAGCATGCGCTAGCCGCGCGCGCCGATCACGCGGCGGATCGCAAAGGACGACTGGATGCGCGCGACGCCGGGCAGCCGCGACAGCTGTTCCTTGTGGACCCGTTCATAATCCGAGGCGTCTTGGACTTCCACGCGCAGCAGGTAGTCCGACAGGCCCGTCATCAGGAAGCAGTCGCGCACTTCGGGCAGGCGCTTCACCGCGCCCTCGAAGCGCGAGAGGTGTTCCTCGGTCTGCCGGTCGAGCGTGATCTGCACGATGACCGTGACGGTGTCGCGGTCCTGCGGTTCCTCGATGATGGCGGTGTAGCCGCGGATCACGCCGCGGGATTCAAGCAGGCGCAGCCGGCGCAGGCAGGCGGAGGGCGACAGGCCGACGGCGTCCGCCAGGGCCGCATTGGTCTTGCGCCCGTCCTGGCGGAGCGCCTTCAGGATGCGCTGGTCGGCCTCGTCGAGCATTGGCAGAATCTGCGAAGAATTGGTGGAGTCTGCGAAGCTTAGCGCCCCAAACGGTGGAATGCACGCCAGATCGGCAGCAAATGCGATGCCAGCGCCGTCATGATTCCCCCAACGGATCGAAGGGGTTCACCACCATGCGCGTCATCGTCCTGGGCAGCGGCGTCGTCGGTGTCACCAGCGCCTGGTATCTGGCGCGCGCGGGGCATGAGGTGACGGTGCTCGACCGCCAGAACGCGGCGGGGATGGAGACGTCCTTCGCCAATGCCGGCCAGCTCTCCTACGGCTATTCGGCGCCCTGGGCCGGGCCGGGCATTCCGGTGAAGGCGCTGAAGTGGCTGATGATGCGCCATCGCCCGCTGGTGCTGTGGCCGCGCGCGGACCAGCGGCTCTACACCTGGCTGGCCAAGATGCTGGCGAACTGCACCGAGGCCGCCTACCGGCTGAACAAGACGCGCATGGTGCGGCTGGCGGAGTATTCCCGCGACTGCCTGGGCGACCTGCGGCGCGAGACCGGCATCGCCTATGACGGCCGTTCGATGGGCACGCTGCAGCTGTTCCGCACGCAGAAGCAGCTCGATGCGGTGGGCGGCGACACCGCGGTGCTCGACACCTTCCGCGTGCCTTACGAAGTGCTGGACCCGGCCGGTTGCATCGCCGCCGAACCGGCGCTGCGGCACGTGCCCGGCAAGTTCGTGGGCGGGCTGCGCCTGGCCGATGACGAGACCGGCGACGCACACATCTTCACCCAGCGCCTGGCTGCGATGGCCGAGGCGATCGGCGTGAAATTCCGCTACGGCGTGCGCATCAAGGGCCTGACCACCGAGGGCGACCGCGTCACCGCCGTGGTGACCGACACCGGCACCGAGACGGCCGATGCCTACGTCGCCGCGCTGGGCAGCTTCACGCCGGCGCTGCTGGCGCCGCTGGGCGTGCGCGTGCCGGTCTATCCGGTGAAGGGCTATTCGCTGACGCTGCCGGTGAAGCACGAGGGCGGCGCGCCGGTCTCGACCGTGATGGACGAGACCTACAAGGTGGCGATCACGCGCCTGGGCGACCGCATCCGCGTGGGCGGCACGGCGGAACTCGCCGGCTTCTCGATGGCGCTGCGCAAGCCCCGCCGCGAGACGCTGGAGCATTCGGTCACCGACCTGTTCCCGCGCGGCGGCGACGTGGCGCAGGCATCGTTCTGGACCGGCCTGCGCCCGATGACGCCCGATGGCACGCCGGTGGTCGGCCCGACGCGCCTGCGCAACCTGCACCTGAACACCGGCCACGGCACGCTGGGCTGGACCATGGCCTGCGGGTCGGGCCGCGTGCTGGCCGACCTGGTGACCGGCCGCAAGACCGAGATCGACAGCGCCGACCTGGCGATCGACCGCTACGCGGCGGCGTGATCTTCACGGCGCGGCGGTTCCTTGCCACCCTGGGGCACACCCAGGAGGAACCGCCATGCCCAAGGTCGCGATCCACGTCGAGTTCAACCCGAAGCCCGGCAGCCACGCCGCCTTCGACGCCTTGATCCGCGAGCACGCCCGCCTGACGCTGGCCGAGGAACCCGGCTGCGAACGCTTCGACGTGCTGCAGCCGACCAAGCCCGACGGCACGCGCGACGAGAGCCGCATCATGCTGGTCGAGGTCTATACCGACCAGGCCGCGGTGAAGGCGCATGTCGCCAACCCGCGCATGCCCAAGGTGCGCGAGGCCTACACCCCGCTGATCGACGGCCGGGTGCTGACCATGTGCGAGTTGTGACGCCGCCTGCCTGCTCTACAGGAACGTCAACCGCGACGTGGCGTTCCGATCGCGCTCAGCGCGCGCGCAGCAGCAGGCGCCGCGCGCGTTCCACCACCGGCAGGTCGATCATCTGGCCCTCGAAGGCGACCGCGCCCTTGCCCTCGGCCAGCGCCGCGTCGAAGGCGGCGAGCAGCCGGCGCGCGCGTTCGATCTCGACGGGCGAGGGGCCGTATTCCTCGTTGATGATCGCGACCTGCGCGGGATGGATGCAGGCCTGGCAGGCGAAGCCGAGCGCGCGCGACCGCCGCAGGGAGTCGCGATAGGCCACGAGGTCGGAGAAATCCGCGAACGGCCCGACCGACCCCATCGGCTGGACGCGCGCCGCGCGCGCCGCCGCCACCACCATCATGCCGAAATGATAGAGCAGGTCGGCGCCAGGCACGGCTTCCAGTTCCGTGGACAGGTCCTCCGCCCCCACGCCGAGCGCCACCACGCGCGGATCGGCGGTGGCGATGGCGCCCAGCATCGGCAGCGCGTCGGGGGTTTCCACCACGGCGACGAAGCGCGTGTGGCCGGCGGGCATGGACAGCGCCGCCTCCCGCGCCGCCACCACTTCCGCCAGCAGCCGGATGTGCTCCGGCCCCATCACCTTCGGCAGGATCAGCGTGCCGACCGCGGGCATGATTGCCGCGGCGATGTCGGGCACCGCGAGTTCGAGCGCGCGATTGATGCGCACGGCGACCTCGGCCCCCGCCTGGCCGACCGTGGCGGCGGCGGCCGGCAGGGCGTCGCGCGCCGCCTGCTTGTCGCCCGGCGGGATGGAATCCTCGAGGTCCAGGATCACCACATCGGCGCCGCGGGTATGCGCCTTGGCGACGAACTTTTCCCCGGTGGCGGGGACGAACATCATCGACCGCCAGGTCGTGGGCGCGGCGCGGGTCATGCCGTTGCTCATGCGAAGGACAACTCCATCGTCGCGCAGAGATGCCCGTCCTTGTCGGCGGCCCAGCAGGCCATCCTGCCATCGGCCGGCGCGGCGCCGCACAGCGTCACGGTATCGCCCACCCACAAGGGCCGCGCCAGCCGCGCGGTGAAGCCCGCCAGCCGCCCGGGCGCGCGCTTCAGCGCGGCATCCAGCAGCAACTGCATGGTCAGCCCGCCATTCTGCACCGTGGCGGGATAGCCTTCCTCGCTGCGCGCATAGTCGGCATCGTAGTGGATGCGATGCGCGTTCCAGGTGACCGAGGAATACCGGAACACCAGGGCGGAGGAGAGCAGCACCTGGTCGGCGTAGGCGCCGTTGGCGGGCGGTGCGACGGGCGGCGTCTGCGGGCTGGCCTGGCCGGGCGCCGGCGCCTCGCGGTACATGGCGTCGAATTCGTCGATCGCGACGGTGCGGCCTTCGCATTCGATGACGTGGCGCATGGTCAGGATCGCCATGCGCCCGGTGCGGCCGATCTTGGGCAGCACCTGCGCGACGATGGCGCGCTTGATGGCGGGCGTGCCGATGCGCAGGCTTTCGTTGATCGTCACGCGCCGGCCCGCGCCCATGCGCCGCGGCAGCGGGATGGGCGGCAGGAACACGCTCTTGTTGGGGTGGCCGTCGGGGCCGATGTCGCTCTGCCGCGCGATGTCGGGGAAGAACATCGTGAACCAATGCGGCGGCAGCGTATCGCCCTGCTTCAGCGACGCGGGGTCGATGTCGAGCATGCCGGCGATGCGGCGCGCGGAGGACAGGCCGATCTCGTCCTCCACCACGCGCTCGCGGCCCACCCAGGATTGCAGCGCGGCGATGGCCGCTTCGAATTCAGCGTCGGTGGTCATGTCAGTTCATCGTGTCCCAGCAAAGGCGCGTCAGCCGCCCAGCGGTGGCATAGGCGGCGGTGAAGCCCGGCAGCCCGTCGGGCAGCGTGTCGGGCACGCGGTCGCAATAGACCGCGATGATGAAGCGCGGCGCCTCGCCGCGATAGACCACGCCGGCATCCATGCGCCCGCGCGGCCCGCGCCCGGTCTTGTTCGCGACCTTCGTCTTCGCCGGCAGCAGGCACGGGATCAGGTTGCGCAGCCGCTGCCAGGACAGGATGTCGAGACCGAGCCGGCACAACTCCGGCGTCGCCCCCAGCGCGACCGCGGCCGTGGGGTCCGTCGCCCCGGCCACCATGCGGTCCAGCAGCAGCACCTGGTCGTGCGCCGTGGTGCTCGCCACCGCGTCGACCGGGTGGTCCCAGGCCAGGCCGGGCGGGGGGAAGTTCACGCGATGGGTTGTGCCGGTCATGCCGATGCCGCGGCACCAGGCGTTCAGCTCGTCGCGGTCCAGGCGTTCCAGCACGATCTGCGTGCAGACATTGTCCGACGTGATGATCATGTTCACGAAGGCATCACGCAGCGGGATGACGCAGCCGGGCGTCATGTACTGGTAGGTGCCGCTGTCCACGCCCTCCTGCAGCCGCGCCTCGATGGTGCAGGGTTCGTCCAGCCGCAGCTTGCCCTCGTGCACCTTGGACAGCGCGTGCATCAGGATGGAGGTCTTGCGCGTGCTGGCCGACGGCGTGACCACGTCGCCGCCCCGGTCGGCATGCCAGCCGGTCGCGAGGTCCTTCACACACCATGTCGTGTCGAAGGGTTGCGCGTCGCAGACGGCGTTCATCCGCGCGAGAAGATCCTGCATGGCCGTTCCTCCTGCCGGCGCGGAGGCTAGCCCTGCTTCCTGCGGCTGGCCAGGGCGCGCTAGCCTTCCGCCAGCACCAGGGGAGGGAACGACATGCGGCAGGACATCGGGCGCGTCGCGGTGATCGGCGCGGGCACCATCGGCGCCTCCTGGGCGGCGTATTTCCTCAGCCGTGGCATTCCGGTCAGCGCCAGCGACCCGTCGCCCGGCGCACCCGACCTGCTGCGGCGGATGATCGCGAATGCCTGGCCGATCCTGATGCGCCTCGGCGGCAAGGCGGATGCCGATCCCGGCGCCTGGACCTTCGATGCCGACCCGGCGGCGGCCTGCGCGGGATGCGACTTCGTGCAGGAAAGCGCGCCCGAGCGGCTGGAGATCAAGCAGGAGCTGCTGGCGCGCATCGATGCGGCGCTGCCGCCCGACGTGGTGATCGCGTCATCGACATCGGGCCTGCTGGCGTCGCGTCTGTCCGAAGGGTGCGCGCATCCCGAACGCGTCGTGATCGGCCACCCCTTCAACCCGCCCCACCTGATCCCCCTGGTCGAGGTGGTGGGCGGTGCGAAGGGCAGCCCGGAGGCCGTCGCCGCCGCGATGCGGTTCTACCGCGCGATCGGCAAACACCCGATCGAGATCCGCAAGGAAGTGCCCGGCCACCTCGCGAACCGCCTGCAGGCGGCACTCTGGCGGGAGGCCGTGCATCTGGTCGCGGAAGGTGTCGCGACGGTCGCCGATGTCGATGCCGCGATCAGCGAAGGCCCCGGCCTGCGGTGGGCCTTGATGGGCCCGCACACGACCTTCCACCTGGCGGGCGGGGAGGGCGGCATCGGCCATTTCATGCACCACCTGCTGCCGGCGGTGACGTCGTGGTGGGACGACCTCGGCACGCCGAGCGTGAGCGCGGAACTGCGCGCCATCCTGGTGCAGGGGGTGGGCGAGGCGACCGGCAATGCCAGCACCATCGAGCTCGCGCAGCGGCGCGACGATGCGCTGGTGCGGCTCCTGGAAGCGCGCGCGGGTCAGCAGGCGCGCACGAAGTAGCCTTCGCCGGTACGGAAGGTCACCGGGTTGGCGCCGCGCTCGCGCGCCGCCCGCGCAGCCTCGGTCGCGTCGACCAGGGTCACGAAGGGGCCGGCGACCTGGCAGCGTTCCTGCGTGCGCAGCACGACAGAGGCGCCCGCCGCGCCGGCAGACAGCGCAAGCGCCAAGCAGGCGATCGTCAGACGCCGCGGGGCGGTCATGGGCCACTCCTCGAGCAGGCTGCACCGGCAGCCCTGGAGTCACCCTGCGGTGGCGGCGCCCCGCCCGTCCGTGGCCCGCATCACACTGCGGGCTGGCGCCCCGCGCGCACCAGCCGCCCCGGCAGCGCGCCGGTCGCGATACCGTCGCGATAGGTGACGGTGCCGGCGACGATGGTCGCGGCATAGCCGCGCGCGCGCTGCAGCAGGCGCCGCCCGCCGGCCGGCAGGTCCGCCACCATGCGTGGCGCCTCCAGTGCCAGCGCGCCCATGTCGATCACGTTGACATCCGCGCGCATGCCCGCGCGCAGAACGCCGCGGTCGTGCAGGCCGGCCGCGCGCGCGGTGTCCGATGTCAGGCGGCGGATGATCTCCTGCACCGGGAAGACCTGCTCCTTCCCGTCCCGCGCCCAATAGGTCAGCAGGAAGGTCGGGAAGGACCCGTCCGAGATGAAGCCGACATGCGCCCCGCCATCCGACAGCCCGGCAATGGCGTTGGGATGGCGCAGGCATTCGGCGCTGGCGCCGAGCGTGTAGTCGGCGAAGTTGGTCAGCGGCGCGAAGATGAAGCCATCGCCGTCATCGGCCACCAGCAGGTCATAGGCGACCTCCTCGGCGCGGCGGCCCTCGCGCGCGGCGATCGCCGCGATCGAGGCCTCGGCCGGCGGCGCGTAGTCGGGCGGGTCGCCGAAGGGGAACATGCGTTCGAAGCCCAGGCGGGTGATCAGCGGGAAAGTGGAGCCACTGATCCGGTCCTCGGAGAGGATGCGCGCGCGCAGCGCCGGGTCGCGCATGGCGGCGGCGCGGGCCGGGGCGGGCAAGTGGGCGATCTCGCGATACGAGGCACAGCCGGCGAAGGGGTTCTGACTGCCGTTGAGGCCGAGCAGGATGCCGATGGGCCGTGGCGGGAAGACCGGGCGGATCGGCAGGCCGTCCGCGGCGGCCGTGTCCGACAGCGCCAGCAATTCCTTCCAGGCTTCCGTGCGGTCGTGGCGTGCCGTCAGGGAGAAGACGACGGGCTGGCCGGTGGCTTGCACGACGCGACGCACGATGGCGAATTCGGTGGCGGGGTCGGGCGTGTTCCAGTCGCTCACCAGTTCCAGCAGGCCGCCGCCGCCATCGCGCAGGCCGAGCGCCAGGCCATGCAGTTCTTCCTCCTGCGCGCGCAGGGTCGGCGTCGGGTCGCCCTTCAGCGTCTTGTGGCTGATGGTGCGGGACGTGCTCACGCCGAAGGCGCCGGCGCGCACGGCTTGCGCGGTGATCTCGCGCATCCTGGCGATGTCGGCCTGGTTGGCGTTCTCGAGCGCCAGGCCGCGTTCGCCCATCACGTGCACGCGCAGCGCGCCATGCGGCAGCAGGGCGCAGATGTCGATGTCGCGCGGCCGCGCCTCCAGCGCATCGAGGTATTCGGGGAAGGTTTCCCAGCGCCAGTCCAGGCCCTCGTGCAGGATCGGGCCGGGGATGTCCTCCACGCCTTCCATCAGTTCGATCAGCTTGTCGCGGTCGGCGGCGCGGCAGGGCGCGAAGCCGACGCCGCAATTGCCCATCACCGCGGTGGTCACGCCGTGCCAGGCCGAGGGGGCCAGGTGCGAATCCCACACCGCCTGGCCGTCGTAATGGGTGTGGATGTCGACGAAGCCGGGGGTGACCAGGTGGCCGCGCGCGTCGATCTCCTCGCGCCCGCGCTCGGCCACGCGGCCGACCTGCGTGATGCGCCCGCCCTCGATGGCGACATCGGCCTCGATCGGCGCGGCGCCCGTGCCATCGACCACGGTTCCGCCGCGGATCACCAGATCGGCCATGGCCGGCATTTCCTTCCCGTTCCCGCCAGGAGCCTAGAGCAGCGCCCGGTCCGAGGGAACCGGTCGCGCCGCGTGGCGCAGCGCCCGCAAGCGGGATGCGCAACCCGGCGAGGTGCGCGCTGCCGCGGCTCAGTCGTAGGCGAAGCCTTCCTCCAGGATGCGCCGGGCCGGCACGCCCATCGCGGCGAGGCCGGCACGCGCCTCGCGCATCATCGGCGGCGGGCCGCAGAGCAGGAACAGCCAGCCCGCCGCCGCGGCGCGGGCACAGCGCCGCGCCACGAGGTCGCGCGTGATCATGCCGGTCTCGCCGGCCCAGCCAGGCGGGGGTTCCTGGAGCACGTGGATCACCTCGACGCCGAGCGTCGGCAGTTCGTCCTCGGCCAGGATCTGGCCCTCGTGGCGATTGCCGTAGACCAGCATGGCCGGGCGCGGGGCGGGCGTGCGGCGCCGTGCCCGCAGGATGGACAGCAGCGGCGCCACGCCGGCGCCACCGCCGATCAGGCAGAGGCCGGGTTCGCCTCGCCCCTCGACGCTCAGCGTCCCGTGCGGCCCCTCGACGAAGGCACGCGCGCCGGGGCGCAGCGATCCCACGGTGCGGGTGAAGTCGCCGGCCTCCTTGATGAGGAAGGCGAGCCGCCCGTCGCCGCCGGGCGCCGAGGCGATCGAGAAGGGATGCTCGCGCATCGACCAGGCCGGCCGGTCCAGTCGCACCCAGGCGAATTGCCCGGCGCGGAAGCGCAGCCCGGCATGGCCCACGGGTTCCAGCACGACCTGCCAGCAGCGCTCGGCGGCCGGTGTGACGGCAACGATCCGCCACGGCCGCCGCGCCAGGCGGATCGGTCGCAGACCATAGACCGCCACCAGGCTGAGCACCGCAAGCGCAAGGAGCACGCACCAATACGCCACCACCACCGGGTGCGCGCTGTAGCGGCCCGCCCGCAGCGCGTGCCCAAGGCCCAGGACCGCCAGCAGCGCGGCGCCCAGGCCGTGCATCAGCCGCCAGGATTCGTAGCGCCAGGGCAGCGAATCGCGCCCGATCGCCGTCAGCGTCAGCACGCCGAGCAGCAGCCAGCCGATCGCCCCGGTGACGAGCGCATGGGCATCGAGGTGCAGCACCCCCGCCCGCGCCAGGTCGTCCGGCCGCAGGACCTGCGGCCCGGTCGGCGTGGTGTAGAGGAAGGGGTGGACCAGCAGCGCCAGCGTCAGCGCGCGTGCCAGGCGCTGGTGCCATCGCATGCTCTGGGCGATGCCGATGCCGCCGGTGACCGCGCGGAAGCGGCCCGACAGCAGGAATTCCAGCAGCAAGGCCGCGAAGCCGGCCAGGGCCAGCGCGGAGGATAGCTCGTCCGGCCAGGCCCGCGCCGGGCCGACCAGCAGCCAGCCGAGCGCCACGGGCATGCCGACCAGGGTTGCATAGGCGGCGATCAGCAGGCGGGCCGGCACGGCGTGGCGGTGCTCCCCAGGGCAGCCCGTGCCATCGCATGCAGGTGGCGCATCCGCCTTGCGCTGGCGCAACGCCGGCGGGGCTGCAGCGCGGGTTGCACGGCGCCGCGCCGCCGATGGCAAAGCCGTGCATCACCGATGGCGCGGCGTTGGACCGCGGATTGCATCCAGCGTCGCATCCGTGAGACACCGACCCAACCGATCCAGGCCCCATCATGTCCATCCACGTCGCCCTGACGCACCGCACCAGCTACCGCTATGACCGGCCTGCCAGCCTCGGCCCGCAGACCATCCGGCTGCGCCCGGCGCCGCACAGCCGGACGCCGGTGCTGTCCTATGCGCTGAAGGTCGAACCGCAGCCCAACTTCCTGAACTGGCAGCAGGATCCGCAGGGCAATTTCCTGGCCCGCGTGGTGTTCCCCGAGCGCGTGACGCATTTCGACGTGACCGTGGACCTCGTTGCCGACATGGCGACGATCAATCCCTTCGACTTCTTCCTGGAGCCCGAGGCCGAGACCTGGCCCTTCGCCTACGATCCCGGGCTGGAGCAGGAACTGGCACCGTTCCGCCGGATCGATCCGTCGGGGCCGCGGCTGGAGGCGTTGCTGGCCGAGGTGCCGCGCGACCCCCGGCGCACTGTCGACTTCCTGGTCGCGCTGAACGCCATGGTGCAGTCGCGCATCGCCTATGTCGTGCGCATGGAGCCCGGCGTCTGGTCACCGGACACCACGCTGGGCGAAGGCAAGGGCTCCTGCCGCGACAGCGCCTGGCTGCTGGTGCAGCTGCTGCGCCGGCTCGGCTTCGCGGCGCGCTTCGTCTCGGGCTACCTGATCCAGCTTGTGGCCGACCAGAAGCCGCTGGAGGGCCCCGAGGGTCCGGAGGCCGACTTCACCGACCTGCACGCCTGGGCCGAGGTCTACCTGCCTGGCGCGGGCTGGATCGGCCTCGATGCCACTTCCGGCCTGATGACCGGGGAAGGGCACATCCCGCTGGCGGCGACGCCGGAACCGCAATCGGCGGCGCCGATCTCGGGCGGTCTCGAGAAGGTGGAGACTGTCTTCGGCTTCGAGATGAGCCTGCGCCGCATCCGCGAGACGCCGCGCGTCACCAGGCCCTATACGCCCGACCAGTGGGAGGCGATCCGCAGCGCGGGCGAGGCGGTGGACGCCAAGCTGAAGGCGCAGGGGATGCGCCTGACCATGGGCGGCGAGCCCACCTTCGTCGCGGCATCCGACCGCGATGCGGCGGAATGGAACACCGATGCGCTGGGCCCGACCAAGCGCGCCTATGCCGGGCGGCTGCTGCGCCGGCTGGTGGCGCTGTGGTCGCCGGGCGCCGTGCTGACCACCAACATGGGCAAGCATTATCCCGGCGAGCAATTGCCGCGCTGGGCGCTGCATTCCCATTGGCGCGCGGATGGGGAGCCGGTCTGGACCGACCCCGCGCTGCTCGCCTCCGACGACGACAGGGACGATGCCACCGCGGCCGATGCCGCGCGCTTCGGTCGGCTGCTGGCGGAGCGGCTGCAGGTGGACCCTGGCCTGGTGCAGGGCGCGCACGAGGACGTCCATTACTACCTGTGGAAGGAACAGCGCCTGCCGGCCAACGTGGTCGTCGAGGACGCGAAGCTGGCCGACGCGCTGGAACGCAAGCGCCTGGCACGGGTGTTCGGCCAGGGGCTGTCCTCCGAGGTCGGCGTGGTGCTGCCGATCCGTCGCGTGCTGCAGGATGGCGTACGGCGCTGGCAGTCCGGCCGCTGGTTCTTCCGCGGCGACCACCTGTTCCTGGTGCCCGGGGACAGCCCGATCGGGCTGCGCCTGCCGCTCGCCTCGCTGCCCTGGATGTCGCCCGAGGACGCGGCGCGCACGCAGGATGTCGAGGCCGACCCCTTCGCCTGGCGCGACGACCTGCCGCCCCATGCCGCGCTGATGGCGCAGCGCGCGCTGCGCGCGCAACAGTCACCCGAGGCGCTGTCCCAGCGCGCGCTGCGCGCACCGCTGGCGGGCGAAGGCACCGCGTCGGGCATCGAGGATTTCCGCCCGCAGCCGCAGCCGATCCCGGTGGTGGGCGAATCCGACCCCGGCGTGGTGCGCACCGCGCTGACGGTCGAAGCCCGCGGCGGCATCCTGCACATCTTCTTCCCGCCGCTCTTCGCCGCCGAGGATTGGCTGGACATGATCGCGGCGGTCGAGGGCACGGCCGCCGAGATGGGCCGCAAGGTGGTGCTGGAAGGCTACCTGCCGCCGTCCGACCCGCGGCTGCTGCATTTCTCGGTGACGCCCGACCCCGGCGTGATCGAGGTGAACATCCACCCGGCCAAGGACTGGGACGAGGTGGTCGGGCGCACGGTCGCGCTGTACGAGGAAGCGCGCCAGGTCGGCCTCGCGGCGGAAAAATTCATGACCGACGGTCGCCATGTCGGCACCGGCGGCGGCAACCATGTCGTGATGGGCGGCGAGAGCGTCGGCGAAAGCCCCTTCCTGCGCCGGCCCGACCTGCTGAAGTCGCTGGTCGGCTTCTGGCACAACCATCCGAGCCTTTCCTACCTGTTCAGCGGGTTGTTCATCGGCCCGACCAGCCAGCACCCGCGCATCGACGAGGCGCGGATGGACGCCCTGCATGAACTGGAGATCGCGTTCTCCAAGGTGCATGCTTGGCAGGAGGTGCCGCCCTGGATGACCGACCGGCTGTTCCGCAACCTGCTGGCGGACATGACCGGCAACACGCACCGCACCGAATTCTGCATCGACAAGATGTACGACCCGGCGACCAGCAGCGGCCGGCGCGGGCTGGTCGAGTTCCGCGGCTTCGAGATGCCGCCCCATGCCGAGATGTCGGCGGTGCAGATGCTGCTGATGCGCGCCGCCCTCGCGGCCTTCTGGGAACGCCCCTATGAACGGCGGCTGGTGCGCTGGGGCACCCGGCTGAACGACCAGTTCATGCTGCCGCACTATTGCGGCCAGGATTTCCAGGACGCGATCGAGGAGCTGCGCGGCCTCGGCGCGCCGATCGACGCGGCGTGGTTCGCGCCGCACATGGCCTTCCGCTTCCCGTTGATCGGCGAGGGCAGCGTGCGCGACATCGGCCTCGAGCTCCGTCACGCACTGGAGCCATGGCATGTGCTGGCCGAGGAACAGGTTGCCGGCGGCACGGCGCGCTACGTCGACAGCAGCGCCGAGCGCGTGCAGGCGAGCGTGACCAACTGGCTGCCCGACCGCCATGCGCTGGCGGTGAATGGCGTGGCCGTGCCGCTGCGCGCGACCGAGCGCGCCGGCGAATACGTCGCGGGCATCCGCTTCAAGGCGTGGAACCCGCCCTCCTCGCTGCATCCGACCATCCGCCCGCAGACGCCGCTGGTGCTGGACGTGTTCGACCGCTGGAACGGGCGCAGCCTGGGCGGCATGACCTATCACGTCGCGCATCCGGGCGGGCGCAACTACGACCGCTATCCGGTCAATGCGAACGAGGCGGAGGCGCGGCGCCGCGCGCGCGTGTTTCCCTTCGGCCATACCGCGGGGCGGATGGCGCCGCCGGAGCCGCCGCCGGGCCTCGAACTGCCCTTCACCCTCGACCTGAGGCGTCATGGCTGACCTCACGGCCGTGCCGCCGATCGACGAGATGGTCGACGGCCGCGGCGGCGTGCGCCCGCATTGGCGGACCCTGCTCGGCATCCTGGGCGGCATGGGGGAGGGGGTGCTGGGCGAGCGCGCCCGCCGGCTCGACCGCGCCTTCGAGGATGAGGGCATGGCCGGCGTGCTGCCCGGTTCGAAGCGCGAGGTCGCCTGGCGCTGCGACCCGCTGCCGCTGGTGCTGCCGGCGGCGGAATTCGCCGCGCTGGAGGCCGGCATCGCGCAGCGCGCGAGCCTGCTGGAGGCGGTGCTGGCCGATCTGTATGGCCCGCAGTCGCTGCTCGCCGAGGGCGCCATCCCGCCCGAGGTGGTGTTCGCCAACCCCGCCTTCCTGCGGCCGTGCCGGCAGGAGGGCGCGGCGCCGATGCAGCCGATGCTGCACCTGTATGCCGTGGACCTGCTGCGCGGGCCCGACGGCGCCTGGCGCGTGCTGGCCGACCGCACCACCGCGCCGGCCGGGCCGGGGCTGGCGCGGGAGAACCGCCGCCTGCTCGCGCGCGTGATGCCGGAGGTGTTCCGCGGTGCGTCGGTGCGATCGATGCGGCCCTTCTTCGATCTCTGGCAGGATGCGCTGCAGCGCCTGGCGCCACCCGAACGCGGCGACCCCGCGGCGGCGCTGCTGACGCGGGGCACGCATCACCCGCGCTGGTTCGAGGACATGCTGCTGTCGCGCGAATTGTCCTGCGCGCTGGTCGAATGCGGCGACCTCACGGTGCGCGGGGGCGTGCTGTTCCTGAAGACGCTGCAGGGGCTGCAGCGGGTGGATGTGCTGCTGTCGCGCATCGAGGGGCGTGCGCTCGATCCGCTCGAGGATGCCTTGGCCGGCACGTCGGGCGTGCCGGGGCTGCTGGATGCCGCGCGCCAGGGCAGCGTGCGGATCTTCAACGCGCCGGGCGCGGGGCTGGCGGAGGCGCCGGCGCTGGCGGCGTTCCTCGATGCGCTGGCGCCGCGCCTGCTGGGGCAGGGGCTGCTGTTGCCCTCGGTCGAGACGCTGTGGCTCGGCGATGCGGCGGCGCGCGAGCGCGTGGCGCGCGAGGCCGGCTGGCTGGTGCGCGGTGCGACCGACGGCGCGGCGCCGGCGCCGCTCGAGGCCTGGGCGCACGCCATCGCGGCGGAGGCACGCCCCGCCGCCTATGCCGCGACCCGCCTGCCGGTGGCCTCGGTCGTGCCCTGCGTGGTCAATGACGGGCTGGAACCGCGACCGCTGATCCTGCGCATGTTCGCGGTATTCGACGGCCTGGCGTGGCGCGTGATGCCCGGCGGCCTGGCGCGCATCGGGGAGGCCGCTTCGGTCGGCGGCGCCCTGCCGACCCAGGGCCTGTCCAAGGATGTCTGGGTGCTGGCGGATGAGGGCGCCGACATCATCGGCCCGGCGGTGATGCAGTTGCCGCCCTTGCCGATCCGCCGCGCGCCCGGTGCGCTGCCCTCGCGCGTGGCGGACAACCTGTTCTGGCTGGGGCGCTACACCGAACGGCTGGAACGCGCCGCGCGCCTGGTGCGGGCGACGCAGGCGCGGATCTCGCGCGGGGTGGTGCTGCCGCGCGAGCAGGCCGAGGTCGCGGCGCTGGCGCGCTGCCTGGCGCAGGCGGGATTCACCGGGGCGGATGAGGTGGTGGGGTCCTCCGCCGCGCAGGCGCTGCCCGCCATCATCGCCGCGGCGCTGCGCGAGGACGGCGCGCTGACGCTGCTGGCGGAGCGCATCGCGGCGCTGACCGCGATGGTGCGCGACCGCCTGACCGCCGACATGCACGCCACCTTCACCCTGACGCTGCGGACCGCGCGCGCGGAGATGCGCGACGCGGGCAGCGGGCTGGAGGCGATCGGGCGCGCGATGATCTCGGTGTTGCGCTTCGCCACCGCGGTGGCGGGTGTTGCCGCCGAGAGCATGGTGCGCGGCGGCGCGTGGCTGTTCCTGGACCTCGGGCGGCGGGTCGAACGCGCGCAGGCGATCGCGTCGGAAGTGCAGTTCGCGCTGGACCAGCCGCCGGCGCGCATCGAGGGCGGGCTGCGGCTGATGCTGGAGCTGTGCGACAGCGTCATCACCTATCGCAGCCGCTACCTGTCGATCCTGCAGCCGGCGCCGGCGCTGGACCTGGTGCTGGCGGATCCGTCCAATCCGCGCGCGCTGGCGTTTCAGCTCGAAGCCATCAGCCGCAGCCTGTCGGAAGTGGCGAGCGGCGACGACCGCGCACTGCCGGACGAGGCGGCATCGCTACTGGCCGAGGCCGAGGCGATCGTCGGCGACGTGATCCGCGCGGCCGACCAGTCGCTCGCCGCCGCCGGCCTGCCGCCACGGCTGGAGGCGATGGGCAACCGTATCGCCGCGCTGTCGGATGCCGTCACGCGGCGGTACTTCGCGCTGCTGCCGGTGACGCAGACCCTCGGCCTCGAAGGCGCGGCGCCGGCCTTGCGGGGGGCGGCGTGATCTATCGGCTGCGGCATGTCACGACCTATGCCTACGCGCATCCGGTGGACCTTGCGGCGCATCTGCTGCTGCTGACGCCGCGGCGCCTGGCGGGGCAGCGCGTGGCGCGCGCCACGCTGGCGGTGACGCCGACGCCATCGCATGTGACCGAGGCGCCGGACCATTTCGGCAACCTCGCGACCCGCGTGTTCATCGACGTGCCGCACGAGAAGTTCGAAGTGGTGGCCGAGGCGCTGGTCGAGGTGCGCTTCCCCGATCCCGCGCCGGCGGCCACCACCCTGCCCTGGGAAGTGGTGCGCGACATCGCGCGCGGATCGGCGGCGATGGAATTCACCTTCGGCAGTCCGCTGGCACCGCTGCTGGCGGCGGCGCGCGGCTATGCCGCGGCATCCTTCCCGGCGCGGCGGCCGGTGCTGGCCGGGCTGCTGGAACTGATGGCGCGCATCCGCCGAGACTTCACCTACAGGCCCGGCGTGACCGGGCCGAATACCCAGGTGGCCGAGGTGCTGGAGAGCCGCGAGGGCGTCTGCCAGGACTATGCGCATGTGATGGTCAGCGGATTGCGCGGGATGGGCCTGCCGGCGCGGTATGTGTCGGGCTATGTGCGGACACGCCCGCCGCCGGGGCGCGCGGCGCGGCGTGGCGCCGACCAGTCGCATGCCTGGGTGGAGGCCTGGCTGGGGCCGGAGCACGGCTGGGTCGGGCTTGATCCGACGAATGACATCGTGGTGCGCGACGAGCACGTGGTGCTCGCCTGGGGTCGCGACTTCGGTGATGTCAGTCCGCTGCGCGGCGTGATCCTGGGCGGCGGCGACCACGGGCTGTGGGTCGGCGTCGATCTCGAGGAAGTGGACGGGCCGGTGCCGGCCTGATGGGCAGGCCTGCCCGGCGCACGCGCAGGCGCTGACGCCAGGCGCAGTTGGGGGCGCCGCCGCCGGTTGACGCGACCGGCGCGCGAGATGACAGTTTGGCAAATTCGCCGCGGAGAAATTCCATGAATGTCGTCAGCCCGCCGGCCGCCCTGCGCGGTGTCTCCGAGGAGGAATGGCGCATCCGGTGCGACCTCGCGGCGCTGTACCGGCTGGTCGCGCATTTCCGCATGACGGACTTCATCTACACCCACATCAGCGCGCGGATTCCCGGGCCGGAGCACCATTTCCTCATCAACAGGTACGGCGTGCTGTTCCATGAGATGCGCGCGAGCGACCTCGTGAAGATCGACCTGGACGGCAATGTGGTCGAGGAGGGCGCGGAAACGAAGCCGGTGAACACCGCGGGCTTCGTGATCCATTCCGCGATCCACGCGGCGCGCGAGGATGCGGCGGTGGTGATCCACACGCATACCGAGGCCGGCATCGCGGTCTCGGCGCAGCGGCAGGGGCTGCTGCCGATCAGCCAGCATGCGCTGAAGTACTACGGCCACCTGGCGTATCACGACTACGAAGGGATCGCGCTGGAGCTCGAGGAACGCGAGCGGCTGGTGCGCGACCTCGGCACCCACAACGCGATGATCCTGCGCAACCACGGGCTGCTGGTCTGCGGGCGGCATGCCTGCGAGGCGTTCCTGAACATCTACTACCTGGAACGCGCCTGCCAGGCGCAGATCAGCGCCCTGGCCGGCGGCGCCGAGCTGGTGCTGCCGCCTGAACAGGTGCGCCTGCACACCGCGGCGCAGTTCAACCGCGGCGGCGACAGCGGGCATTTCGCGATGGCCTGGACCTCGGCGCTGCGGCTGATCGAGGACGGGAAGCCGGACTATCGTTCGTGACGGCTGACACGCTGATCGAGGGCGGACGCGTCTTTCGCGGGCTTGCGGGCGGCTTCTCGGATGCGGTGGCGCTGAAGGACGGGCGCGTGCTTGCGCTGGGTGATGATGCGCGCGCGGCGGCGGGGGCGGGCACGCGGCGGGTCGATCTTGGCGGGCGGGTGGCGATCCCGGCCTTCAACGAGGCGCATATGCACCTGCTGCCCTATGGGCTCGGCCTGTCGCAGGTGAACCTGCGCGCCGAGGAAGTGCGCACGCTGGATGAGGTGCTGCGGCGTATCGGGGATGCGGCGAAGGCGGCGCCCAAGGGCGCCTGGGTGCTTGGTCGCGGCTACGACCATGCCGAGCTCGATGTCGGGCGGCATCCGCTGGCCGGCGAGCTCGATCGTGTGTCGCCGGACAATCCGGTGGCGATCGTGCGTACCTGCGGGCACATGTCGGTGGCCAATTCCATGGCGATGAAGCTGGCCGGGGTCGGGCACAATACGCCCGATCCCGAAGGCGGCGTCATCGAGCGAAAGGGCGGCCAGCTCACCGGGCTGTTCCAGGAACGCGCGATGCGCCTGGTGCGCGATGTGATCCCGCCGCCGGATGAGGCGCGGATGGTCGGTGCGATCGGCGCGGCCTGCGATCATCTCGCCTCGCTCGGCTTCGCCAGCGCCACCGACATGAATGTCGGGATGACGGCGGGCATGGCGGAGGTCGCGGCCTATGACGCGGCGAAGGCGGCGGGGCGGCTCGGGCTTCGCATGTGGCAGGTGCTGGCAGGCAATCCGGAAGGCATCGCGGCCGAGGCCTGGGCGGCCGGCATGCGGCCGATGGATGGCGACGACAGCCTGCGCTGGGGCGCGGTGAAGGTCTTCGCGGATGGCTCCGCAGGCGGGCTGACCGCGGCCTTCTTCGAGCCCTACATCCAGGGTGGCACCGGCGTCTTCACCTTCCCGGACGAGACCATCCACGCGCTGCTGAAGCTGTATCACGAGCAGGGCTGGCAGCTGGATATCCACGCCATCGGCGATGCGGCGATCGAGCAGGTGTTGCTGGGCATGGAGGCGGCTGACAGCGCGGCGCATCCCTTCGCGCAGCGGCGGCATCGGATCGAGCACTGCGGCTTCGTCACGCGCGATCAACGGCGGCGGATGAAGGCGCGCGGCATCCTGCCGGTGCCGCAGCCGGTGTTCATGTACGAATTCGGCGACCTGTACGTGAAGAACCTCGGGCGCGAGCGGTCGGACCACGCCTATCCGATGAAGACCTGGCTGGCGGAGGGCGCGCATCCGGCGGCGTCGTCCGACTGCCCGGTCTCGACGGTCGATCCGTTCATCAACCTGTTCACCATGACGACGCGGCGGACCAACAAGGGTACGGTGATGGGGCCGGAAGAACGGCTGACCGCCGAGGAAGCCGTGCACTGCTACACTTGGTGCGGTGCCTTTACGCAGTTCGCGGAGGATCGCCGCGGCACG
Source organism: Roseomonas sp. CECT 9278 (assembly GCF_918698155.1). Taxonomy (GTDB): domain Bacteria; phylum Pseudomonadota; class Alphaproteobacteria; order Acetobacterales; family Acetobacteraceae; genus Neoroseomonas. The sequence continues at coordinate 153,653 of NZ_CAKKLX010000004.1, read as the reverse complement.
CTGGAGCCCGGCATGCAGGCCGACATCGCCGTGCTGTCGCGCGACGTGTTCGCCATCGACCCTGAGGAACTGCGCGGCGTGCAGGCGGACCTGACGCTGCGCGATGGCGCGGCCATCTTCGACCGCCACGGCGCGTTCGCCTGATGCTGCGCCATGCGCTGCACCGGCTGCTGCTGGCCGTGCCGGTCATGTTCGGCGTGCTGCTGATCGGCTTCCTGCTGATGCAGGTGGTGCCGACCGACCCCGCCACGGTGCGCGCCGGGCCCAACGCCACACCCGATGTGATCGCGCTGATCCGCAGCGACCTTGGCCTCGATGAACCGCTGCACGTGCAGTTCGGGCTGTATGTCTGGCGGTTGCTGCATGGCGACCTGGGTGCCTCCATCATCAACAACGTGCCGGTCAGCCAGGAATTGGGCGCGACGATCGGGCCGACGCTGGAACTGATGTTCGCGAGCCTGTTCTGGTCGATCCCGCTCGGCATCCTGATGGGCACGCTGGCGGGGTATTGGCGCGGGTCGGTGATCGATCGGTCGATCATGGCGCTGTCGGTCGCGGGCGTGTCGGTGCCGGTGTTCTTCGTGGGGCTGGTGCTGATCTGGTTCGTCGGCTTCCAGTGGCAGTGGCTGCCCTTCACCGGGCGCGCCGGGCCGTTCTGGACGATGGATGGGCTGAAGTCGCTGATCCTGCCGGCGCTGACGCTGGGGGGCGTGTTCATCGGGCCGGTGGCGCGCATGACGCGCACGGCGGTGCTGGATGTGCTGTCCGCGGACCATGTGCGGACGGCGCGCGCGAAGGGGCTGACCGAACGCCTGGTGGTGCTGCGGCACGCGCTGCGGAACGCGCTGGTGCCGGTGGTGACGCTGATCGGCTTGCAGATCGGCTTCCTGCTCGGCGGCGCGGTGGTGACCGAGACGGTCTTCGCCTGGCCTGGTGTCGGGCGGTTGGCGGTGGGTGCGATCCTGTCGAGCGACTTCCCGATGGCGCAGGGGACGATCATCGTGCTGTCGATGGGATTCATCGTGGTGAACTTGACGGTGGACGTGCTGTACGCGGCGCTCGACCCGCGGATCCGCGCGGCATGAGTGCCGCGACGGAAACCAGCGAGCCGATCGCGCCGCCGCGCCCGGGTATCCTGGCGCGGCTGCTGCGGGAGCCGGCGGCGGCGGTGTCGCTGATCCTGGTCGTGCTGATCATCGCGGCCGCGGTGCTGGCGCCGGTGCTGGCGCCGACCGATCCGTATGACAACGACCTGTCGCTGGCGATGCAGCCGCCGGGCAGCCCGGGGCTGCCGCTGGGCGCCGACGCGCAGGGCAGGGACATGGTGACGCGGCTTCTGTACGGCCTGCGCGTGTCGCTGCTGATGGGTTTCGCGGCGGTGGCGCTGGGCGGGTCGCTGGGCGCGCTGCTGGGGTTCCTGGCGGCCTTCTACCATCGCTGGCTGGACGGGCCGATCATGCGGCTGGTGGATATCCTGCTGTCCTTCCCGGCCATCCTGGTGGGGCTTGCCATCGCGGCGATCTTCGGGCCGGGGATCTTCTCGGTGGTGCTGGCGCTGTCGGTGGCGACGGTGCCGCTGATGGCGCGCATCGTGCGCGGGTCGGCCATGGTGGTGATGCGGCTCGACTTCATCGAGGCGGCGCGCGCGACCGGCATGACCGATGCGCGGCTGATCTGGCGGCACCTGGCGCCGAACTGCCTGTCGTCGATTTTCGTGTTCGCCACGCTGCGCTTCGGGCAGGTGATCCTGCTGGGATCGGCGCTGTCCTTCCTGGGGCTGGGGGCGCAGCCGCCGACGCCGGAACTGGGCGCGATGGCCAGCGAGGGGCGCAACTTCCTGTTCTTCGCACCGCACATCGCCGTCGTGCCGTGCATCGTGATCTTCATCGTCGTGCTCGCCTTCAACGTCCTTGGGGACGCCTTGCGGGATGCGCTCGACCCCAGGCTACGCGTTTGATCGGGAAAGGGATGACCATGAGGAAGACGCTCGGCGTTGCGCTGCTTGCGCTGGCCGCTGCCATGCCGGTGGGCGATGCGATCGCCCAGGCCAATCCACGCAACACGCTGGTGGTCCTGCGCGAGATCGACGCCGACAACTACGACCCGCCGCGGTCCACCGCGCGCGGTGCGGGCGAAGTCATCTACATGATGAGCGACACGCTGGTGGCGCTCGACTTCGACATGCAGACGGTGCGCCCGCTGCTGGCCGAACGCTGGGAGGTCAGCCCGGACGGCAAGACCTACACCTTCCACCTGCGCCGCGACGTGACCTTCTGCGACGGCCGGCCGATGACCGCCGACGACGTGGTCTATTCGCTCAACCGCTTCATCGACCCCGCCACGCGCAGCCCGGTGCGCTGGCGCGCCGGCCCGGTGCGGGAGATCCGTGCGCGGGACGCCCACACCGTCGAATACGAGCTGAACGAGCCCTTCGGCGAATTGCTGTTCCAGCTGACGCTGTTCTTCGCCTCCGTCGTGGACCGCAACACGGTTGAGCGACTGGGGCAGAATTTCGGCGTGCAGGGCTTCAACGGCACGGGGCCGTATTGCTGGGCATCCTGGACGCCGCGGCAGGAACTGGTGCTGACGCGCCACCCGAATTACCGCTGGGGTCCGCAGGGCGTGTACCAGAACCCCTCGCCGCAGGTGGACCGCGTGGTGTGGCGCATCGCGCCGGAATCGCAGACGCGCCTGGCCGCGCTGCAGACCGGCCAGGGCGACGTGACGCAGTACATCCCGGCCATCGCGGTGGCGCAGTTGCAGCGCACGCCGAATGTGCGGATGTCCCAGCAGCAGAACTATTTCTGGGATCACTTCATGGGCTTCAAGGTCGACAAGCCCGTGGTGAGCGACCCTGCCGTTCGCCGCGCCATCAACATGGCGATCAATCGCGATGCGCTGGTGCGCGCGACCTGGTTCGGCACGGCGACGCCGGCGGATAGCTACCTGAACCCGGCGGTGACGGGCTTCGATGCCGAGGCCGCGCGCCTGGTGCCGCGCTTCGACCAGGCCGGTGCGCAGCGCGTGCTGGACGAGGCTGGCTGGCGCATGGGCCCCGACGGCATCCGCGTGAAGGATGGCCAGCGCGCCACCTTCCTGGTGTACGGCATCCAGACCCAGGCGGCGCAGCAATACCTGCAATCGATGCAGGCCGACCTGCGGCGCGTGGGCCTCGAGATGCGCATCCAGATGTGGGATGCCACCGTGGGCTGGGGACGGCTGGCCACGCAGGAATTCGACGCCTTCGTGATGTCGTATCCCTACGTCACGGCGACGGATGCCTTCTCGCTGTACTTCAACAGCCGCAACCGGCCGACGCCCAACCGCATGAACTGGAACAACGCGGAGACCGATGCGGCACTGCGCGAGGCGCAGACCTCGGTGGATCCGGCGGTGCGCACGGCGGCGATCGCGCGCGCGCAGCGCATCATCGCCGAGAACAACGTCTGGTTCCCGGTGGCGCGCGAACAGCTCTGGGTGGCATCGTCCGGGCGGACCGAGGGTGTCCGGGCGCATGGCATCTATGGCATCGCGCTCTACAAGGGCCTGGATATCCGCCTGACGCGCTGAGCCTGAGCGGGGCCGCATCGCGCGGTCCCGCCTTCCACGACCTGAGGAATGCACGCATGACCACAACGCTCATCAGGAACGCCGAGCTCGTCGTCGGCTGGGATTCCGCCGCGAAGTCGCACAGCTACATGCCCGACACCGATGTCGCCTTCGATGGCGGCACCATCACCTTCATGGGCCGCGGCTATGAGGGCACCGCCGATACGGTGCTCGACGGGCGCGGGCTGATGGTCATGCCGGGGCTGGTGAACATCCATTCGCACCCGTCGAGCGAGCCGCTGAACAAGGGCTTCCTGGATGAGATCGGCTCGCCCGGCCTGTATAATTCCTCGCTGTACGAATACATGCCGATCTTCCGCGCGGATGCGGAAGCGGTGCCGCATTGCGTGCGCGTGGCGCTGTCGGAACTGCTGCTGTCCGGCGTGACCACGCTCGCCGATCTGTCGATGTCGCATCCGGGCTGGCTGGATCTGCTGGCCGAGGCGGGGATGCGCGTGTGCATCGCGCCGATGTTCCGCTCGGCGCGCTGGTTCACCAAGAACGGCCATGTCGTCGAGTACGAATGGGACGAGAAGGCCGGCGAGAAGGCGATGGAGGAAGCCCTCCGCCTGGTCGAACGCGCCGAGCAGCACGAGTGCGGCCGCCTGTTCGGCATGGTCGTGCCCGCGCAGATCGACACCTGCTCGGCCGGGTTGTTGAAGGACAGCCATGCGGAAGCCGCCAAGCGCGGCCTGTCCTGGCAGATCCATGCCGCGCAGTCGGTGGTGGAATTCCACGAGATCACGCGCCGGCATGGCACCACGCCGATCGGCTGGCTGGATTCCATGGGGCTGCTGGGGGAACGCTCCATCATCGGGCATGGCATCTTCCTCGACGACCATCCCTCGACGCGCTGGCACACCGAGACCGACCTCGATCGGCTGGCCGATACCGGCACGACGGTGGCGCATTGCCCGACCGTCTTCGCGCGTCGCGGGATCGCGATGAAGGATCTGGGGCGCTACATCCGTCGCGGCGTGAACATGGGGATCGGGACGGACACCTATCCGCACAACATGCTCGATGAGATGCGTCTGGCCGCGCATATCGCGCGCACCCAGGCGGGCAATCCGCGCACGCTGCAGACGACCGACCTCTTCAACGCGGCGACCATCGGCGGCGCGAAGGCGCTGGGGCGCGACGACATCGGGCGCATCGCGGTGGGGTGCAAGGCGGATTTCTCGCTGGTGGACATCACGCATCCGATGATCCGCCCGGCCTATGACCCGATCCGCAGCCTGATCTATGCCGCGGGCGACCGCGCGCTGAGGGCGGTGTTCGTCGATGGCGCGAAGGTGGTTGAGGATGGCGAGGTGCTGACCATGGACTACCGCCAGGCCGCCGAGCACCTGCACGAGGCGCAGAAGCGCGTCGCCGCCGGCGTCACGCAGCGCGACTGGGCGCATCGCAGCCCCGAGCAGATCGCGCCCCCGACCTTCCATTGGTCGTGATGCCGGACGACCTGCTGCGCATCGAGGGCCTTCGTACCGTCTTCCGCACCCATGGCGGGGAGATCGCGGCGGTGGATGGCGTGGACCTGTCCGTCCCGCGCGGTCGCACGCTGGGCATCGTGGGGGAATCGGGCTGCGGGAAGTCGGTGCTGTCGCTGTCGGTGATGCGGCTGGTGGCGCATCCCGGGCGCGTGGCGGCGGGGCGCGTCGTGCTCGATGGGCGCGACCTGCTCGGCCTGTCGAACGCACAGATGCGCGACGTGCGCGGCAGCCAGGTCGCGATGATCTTCCAGGAGCCGATGACCAGCCTGAACCCCGTCCACACGGTCGGCTTCCAGATCACCGAGGCGATGCGCGCACACGACCCGCGGGCCTCCAACGCCGAACTGCGCGACCGCGCGATCGGGGCGCTGACGCGCGTGCGCATCCCCGCGCCCGAGCGCCGCTTCGACGAATACCCGCACCAGCTCTCCGGCGGGATGCGCCAGCGCGTGATGATCGCGATGGCGCTGGCCTGCAGCCCGAAGCTGCTGATCGCGGATGAGCCCACCACGGCGCTGGACGTGACGGTGCAGGCGCAGATCCTCGACCTGCTGCGCGACCTGCAGGCCGAGACGGGGATGTCCATCATCCTGATCACCCACGACCTCGGCGTGGTGGCGGAAATGGCGGATGAGGTGGCGGTGATGTATGCGGGGCGGGTGGTGGAACGCGCGCCCGCCGGTGCGCTGTTCGGCGACCCGATGCACCCCTACACGCTCGGCCTGCTGGGATCGGTGCCGCGGCTCGATGAGGAACGCGAGACGCTGCTCGCCATCGATGGCTCCGTGCCGCCGCCCTTCGCCCTGCCCAGGGGCTGCCGCTTCCACCCGCGCTGCCCCTTCGCGGCGGATGCCTGCAAGGTCGAAGCGCCGCCGCTGCGCGAGATCGCGCCCGGCCACCAGGCCGCCTGCCTGCGCGCGCCGGTCGAGGCCTTCGCCGCATGAACGCCCCACTGCTGGAAGTGACGGACCTCGCCAAGCACTACCCGGTCCGCAAGGGGCTGATCCTGGCCAGGCAGGTCGGTACGGTGCGCGCCGTCGATGGCGTGTCCTTCACGCTGAACCGCGGCGAGACGCTGGCGCTGGTCGGTGAATCGGGCTGCGGGAAATCCACCACGGCGCGGCTGGTGCTGCGCCTGATCGAGCCGTCGGCCGGCAGCCTGCGCTTCGACGGGCGCGACATCACCGGCATCTCCGGTTCCGCGTTGCGCGCGATGCGCCGGCGGATGCAGATCGTGTTCCAGGACCCCTATGCCAGCCTCAATCCGCGCCTGACGGTGGCCGAGACCATCGCCGAGCCGATGCAGGTGCATGGCATCGGCGACGCCGCGTCGCGCCGCGCGCGGGTGGCGGAACTGCTCGGCCTGGTCGGGCTGCGTGCCTTCCATGCGGAGCGCTACCCGCATGAATTCTCCGGCGGGCAGCGCCAGCGCATCGGCATCGCGCGCGCGCTGTCGGTGCAGCCGGATCTGGTGGTCTGCGACGAACCGGTCAGCGCGCTGGATGTGTCGATCCAGGCGCAGGTTGTGAACCTGCTGAAGGACCTGCAGCGCCGCTTCGGCCTCGCCTACCTGTTCATCGCGCATGACCTGGCGGTGGTGAAGCATGTCGCCGACCGCGTGGCGGTGATGTACCTCGGCAGCATCGTCGAGACGGCGTCCAAGCGCGACCTCTTCGCCACTCCGCGCCACCCGTACACGCGCGCTTTGCTGGCGGCGATCCCGCATCCCGACCCGACGCGGCGCGGGCGGGTGAAGCCGCTGGGCGGCGATGTGCCCTCGCCGATGAATGTGCCGCCGGGCTGCCGCTTCCACACGCGCTGCCCCTTCGCGCAGGATCGCTGCCGCAAGGAAGAACCCGTGCTGCGCCAGTTGGCCGATGGGCACGCCGCGGCCTGCCATGTCGCGGAGAGCCTGCCCCCGGCCGGGCTGGATTTCAGCGGCGGGCTGGCGCCGGCGGCGGCGATGCGGCTCGCGCTCTATGCCAGGGCGCGCGACGCGGCGGCGTAGCGTTTACGCAAGGCCCGCGCGCGCCTACCCTTCGGCGCAACGGCGCAGGAGGAACGACATGGCGCGGATCGGTTTCGTGGGGCTCGGCCGGATGGGCGCGCATATGGCGCGCAACTTGCTCAAGGCCGGGCATCAGGTCGTGGTGTTCGACATCGTGCAGGCGGCCGTCGAACCCGTTGTCGCGGCGGGTGCGACGGCGGCGTTCTCCTCCGCCGCGGCGGCGCAGGATGCCGATGTGGTCATCACCATGCTGCCGGCCGGCGCCGAGGTGCGCGACGCCTGGCTGGGGCAGGGCGGCTTGGCGAAGGCATCGCGCGCGGATGCGCTGCTGATGGATTGCTCGACCATCGATGTCGCGACGGCGCGCGAGGTCGCGGCGGCGGCCGGGCGGCCCTTCCTCGATGCACCGGTGTCGGGCGGCGTGGTCGGCGCCGAAGCGGGCACGCTGACCTTCATGGTCGGCGGCGATGCGGAGGCGGTGGCGCGCGCGAAGCCGATCCTGGAAGCCATGGGGCGCAACGTCGTGCATTGCGGCGATGCCGGCGCCGGCCAAGTGGCGAAGCTGTGCAACAACATGATGCTCGCAGCCACCATGGCGGTGACGTCGGAGGCCTTCGTGATGGCCGAGCGGCTCGGCCTGCCGGCGCAGGCGCTGTTCGACGTGTGTTCCAAGTCCACGGCGATGTCCTGGGCGCTGGTGGGGTCCTGCCCGGTGGCCGGGCCGGTGCCGACCAGCGCCGCCAACCGCGACTTCGCGCCGGGCTTCACGGCGGCGCTGATGCGCAAGGACCTGACCCTGGCGCAGCAGGCGGCGAAGGATGCCGGGGTGGATGCGCAGGTCGGCGCGCTGGCGCTGTCGCTGTTCGACCGCTTTGTCGAGGGTGGCGGCGGGGGCAAGGATTTCTCCGGCATCATCACGATGATCCGCGCGGGGAAGGCGGGATGACCAACACCTTCGTTTCGCCGCGGCTGCTGATGATCGGCGGCGGCGCGGTCGGCAAGCTGGCGGAGGTGCTGGCGCAGTTCGGCCTGTCGAAGCCGCTGGTCGTGACCGATCCGTGGATGGTGTCCTCCGGCACGGTGGACAAGGCGTTGGGGCCGCTGCGCGCGGCGGGCATCGCGCCGGGCGTGTTCAGCGACACCGTGCCCGACCCGACCGATACCGTGATCGAGGCCGGCGTCGCGGCGATGCGCTCGGGCGACTACGATTGCCTGGTCGGCTTCGGCGGCGGGTCGCCGATGGACACCGCGAAGGCCATGGCGATCCTGGGCGCCGCGCAGCCGGGTGTGAAGATGCGCGACTTCAAGGTGCCCGCGCAGGCCAATCGCGCCGCGCTGCCGGTCATCTGCATCCCGACCACCGCGGGCACCGGCAGCGAGGCGACGCGCTTCACCGTCATCACCGACACCGAGCGCGACGAGAAGATGCTGATCGCGGGCCTCGGCGCGCTGCCGCTCGCCGCCGTCGTGGACTACGAACTGACCTTCAGCCTGCCTGCGCGCATCACCGCCGATACCGGTATCGACAGCCTGACCCACGCGCTGGAAGCCTTCGTGTCCAAGCGCGCCAATGACGAGGCTGACGAATACGCGCTGCGCGCCATGCGCCTGATCGCGCCGAACCTCCGCACGGTCCATGGCGAACCCACGAACGCCATCGCGCGCGCGGCGATGATGAAGGGCGCGACTTTGGCGGGGATCGCCTTCAGCAATTCCTCGGTCGCGCTGGTGCATGGCATGTCGCGGCCGATCGGTGCGCATTTCCATGTGCCGCACGGGCTGTCCAACGCCATGCTGCTGCCCGCGGTCACCGAGTACAGCCTGAACGCCGCGCTGCCGCGCTATGCCGAAGCCGCGCGCGCGATGGGGGTGGCGACATCGGCCGAGGGCGACCAGTCGGCGGCGGCGAAGCTGTTGCAGGAATTGCGCGACCTGAACCGCGACCTGGCGGTGCCCACGCCCGCCGCCTATGGCATCGATGCGGCGAAATGGGACGCGCTGCTGCCGACCATGGCGGCGCAGGCGCTGGCCAGCGGATCGCCGGCGAACAATCCGGCAGTGCCCGCGGCGGAGGAGATCATCGCCCTCTATCGCCGCGCCTGGGCCGGCTGAACACGCACGGGAGGACCACCCATGAACACGCGCATCGCACGCCGCCCGCTGCTGAGCCTGGCGGCGGCGTCCGGCCTTCTTGCCGCGCCGCGACTGGCCATCGCCCAGGCGTGGCCGGCACGGCCGATCCGCATCATCGTGCCCTATACGCCGGGCGGCTTCACGGATCTCTCGACACGCCTGGTGTCGGAGCCGCTGGCGCGCGCGCTCGGCCAGCCCGTGGTGGTCGAGAACCGGCCTGGTGCGAACAGCATCCTGGGCGTCGGGCAGACCGCGACCAGCCCGCCCGATGGCTATACCTTCGTGACCGTGCTGCCGGCCCATGCGGCGAATGCGACGCTGCAGGCCGGGCGCTTGCCCTTCGATGCGGTGAACAGCTTCGCGCCGGTCTCGGTGATCGCGCTGTCGCCGCTGGTGCTGGCGGCGACGGCGAAGCAGCCGATCCGGACGCTGCGCGAGATGGTGAGCTTCGCGAAGTCGAACCGGCTGACCTATGGGTCGAGCGGCATCGGGTCGACCGCGCACCTGGCGATGGAACTGCTGCAGATCCGCGAAGGCTTCCGCGGCGAGCACGTGCCCTATCGCGGGACGCAGCCGGCCCTGCAGGACCTGATCGCCGGCAATATCGTCGCGATGTTCGACGTGAACTCGGCGCTGCGCCCGCAGATCGATGCGCGGAACATCAGCGGCCTCGCCGTCGCGGCCGACCGGCGCCCGCCTTTCGCCACCGACCTGCCGACCTTGATCGAGGGCGGCGTGGCGGATTTCGCGGTCAGCACCTGGTCGATGCTGCTGGCGCCGGCGGGCACGCCGCGGGAGATCGTCACGCGCGTTTCGTCCGAGGTGACGAGGATCCTGCGCGAGCCCGCCATGACCGAGCGGCTGCTGGGCATGGGGCTGCTGGCGGATGGCCGCGGGCCGGACGAGAGCGCGACCTTCCTGCGCGCCGAGGTCGAACGCTGGGGCGAGGTGATCCGCACCGGCCGGATCACCGTCGACGGCTGACCGGGCCGTCGTCGGGCAGCAGCGCCCGGCGTTCGTCCTGTCGCGTGACCGGCCGACGCCGCCGGCATCACTCCAGCCGAATATCCAGCGCGCGCACCACCGGTTCCCAGCGCGCGCGGTCGGCGGCGATGAAGGCGCCGGTCTCGGCGGGGGTCATGGTCACCGGCAGGGCGGCCTGCACGCGATAGATCTCCTGCACGGCGGGCAGGCGGAGCGCCTCCGCGGTGACCTGGGCGATGCGCTGGGCGGCGGCATCGGGCGTGCGCGCGGGGCCGAGCAGGCCGAACCAGTTGCCGGCATCGACCGGCATGCCGAGCTCCGCCATGGTCGGCACGTTCGGCAGCAGCGGGATGCGCGCCGCGGCGCCGACGCCGAGGATCTTGGTGCGGCCGTCACGCGCCGCTGCCTCGGCCGGACCGGCGTTGAGGAACATCGCATCGACCTGGCCGGCGAGCAGCGCGGTGCTGGCCGGCGCCGCGCCGGTGAAGGGCACGTGCAGCATTTCGAGCCGCGCCTGGCGCGCCAGCAACTCCATCGCGAGGTGCGAGGTGCTGCCGATGCCCCAGGATGCGAAGGTGGTGCGCCCCGGTGCCGCGCGCACGCGCGCCAGGAACGCATCCAGCGTATCGACCCCGAGGCCCGGCCGCGTGATCAGCACGAAGGGGCCGCGTGCGAAGACCGTGACCGGTGCGAAGTCGGCCACCGGGTTGTAGGCCAGCCGCGGATAGATCAGCGGGTTGATCGCATGGGTCTCGGCATTGGCCAGGATCAGCGTGTGCCCGTCGGCCGGCGCGCGTGCGACGAACTGCGTGCCGACCGCGCCATTGGCCCCGGCGCGGTTGTCGATCACCACCGATTGGCCGAGGCTGCTGCTCATGGCCGGAGCGAGGGCGCGGATCACGATGTCCGCCAGCCCACCCGCATTCCACGGCACGATGATGCGGACCGGCTGTTCGGGAAAGGCGGCGCGTGCCGGGGCGGCGAGGGGCAGGGCGGCCGCGGTGCCCAGCAGGGCGCGTCGCGTGACATGCTGCATCAGGGTCGTTCCTTCCCATCCGGCCGATCGCGGCACGGTGTGGTAGCGATATCATTCCGCATCGACGCTGCCCATCGCGGCGTCACTCGATGCGGATGTCGAGCGCGCGCACCAGCGGTTCCCAGCGGGCCCGGTCGGCGGCGATGAAGGCGCGCGCCTGGTCCGGGCCGGTCATCAGCGGCAGCGTCGCGAGGGCGCGGTAGCGGTCCTCGGTCGCCGGTGCGCGCAGCGCCTCGGTGGTGACCTGCGCGATGCGCGCCGCGACGGCATCGGGCACCCGCGCGGGGCCCAGCAGCCCGTACCAGTTGCCGGCCTCGATCGGCTGGCCGAGCTCGGCCAGCGTCGGCACGTCGGGCAGCAGCGGGATGCGGGTGGGCGAACCCGCGGCGAGGATCTTCACTCGGCCGTCGCGCGCCGCGGCCTCGCCGGCGCCGGCGGTGATGAACATGACATCCACCTGGCCGCCCTGCAGCGCCGTGCCGGCAGGGGCCGATCCGGTGAAGGGCACGTGCAGCATCTGCACGCCGGCGCTGCGCGCGAGCATCTCCATCGCGAGGTGCGCGGTGCTGCCGATGCCCCACGACGCATAGGTGATGCGCCCCGGCGCCGCGCGTGCCAGCGCGATCAGCGCCTCCAGGCTGTCGGCCGCCAGGCCGGGGCGGCGGATCAGCACGAAGGGCGCGCGGGCGAAGACCGTGACGGGGGTGAAGTCGCGCACCGCGTCATAGGGCAGGCGCGGGTAGATGAGCGGGTTGATCGCATGCGTCTCGGCATTGGCGAGGATCAGCGCGTGGCCGTCGGGCGCGGCGCGCGCGACAGACTGGGTGCCGACGGCGCCATTGGCGCCGGCGCGGTTCTCGACGACCACCGGCTGGCCGAAGGTATTCGCCATGGCCGGTGCAAGCACACGGATCGACAGGTCAGCCAGGCCGCCGGCGGGCCATGGCACGGTGATGCGGACCGGCTGGTCGGGGAAGGCGGCCAGCGCGGGGGCGGCGAAGGGCAGGGCAGCGGCGGCGCCGAGCAGGGCGCGGCGGTGCAGGTGATGCATCGTGGATCGTCCTTCCCATGGTGCCGACTGACGCGGCATTCATGGTAGCGATATCACGATGCGCCGGCCCCTGCCACCGGGCCGGGGTGGTCAGTGTCCTGCCCGCTGCGTGCGTGCGCTTCGCCAAGCACGCAGCGGACAAGCAGGCCACTGGAAACAATGGCTGGTGGCCCGAAGACGAAGCCCGCAGGACTTCGGAATCGGGAAACTAGGCGGTCTTGCCGGCCGTGCGCTGCGCGGTCGCGCCGCCCTTGTTGTCATCGCCGCGCCGCAGCCTGTTGCGCCCACTGAACAGCACGATCGGCGCCGCGATGAACACCGACGACCCCGCCGAGATCACGATGCCCGCCACCATCACCCAGGCGAAGCCCGACAGCGTGTCCCCGCCGAACAGCGCGAGCGGCAGTGCCGAGAGCAGCAAGGTCATGGATGTGCCGAGCGTGCGGTTCATCGTCTCGTTGATCGACAGGTCGACCAGCTCGTCGAGCGGCATCGTCTTGAACTTGCGCAGGTTCTCGCGCATGCGGTCGAACACCACGACCTTGTCGTTGGCGCTGAAGCCGATGACGGTCAGGATCGCCGCGATGGTGGTCAGGTTGAACTCGATCTGGAACAGCACCATCAGGCCGACCGCCTTCGTCACGTCCAGCACCAGCGTGGTGACGGCGGCGATGCCGAACTGCCATTCGAAGCGGGCCCAGATGTAGATCAGCATCGCCAGGAACGACAGCGCGAGCGCGGTCAGGCCGCCGATGAACAGCTCGTCCGAGACACGATTGCCGACCGCCTCCACGCGCAGGATGCGGGTGCCCGGCGCGACCTGTTCGAACGCTCCGCGCACCGCGTTGACGGCGCGCTGGACGGCGCCCTCGTCGCCCTGCGCGGGCAGGCGCAGCGCGAAGGTCGAGGCATCGCCGAACTGCAGCAGCGTGGCATCACCCAGGCCAAGCCCGCCGACCGCGTTGCGCAGCGCGCTGATATCGCCCGGCGTGGGCGTGCGCACCTCCATCTCGATGCCGCCCTTGAAGTCGATGCCTTTCTCGAGCCCGGGATGGAAGGCGATGACCAGCGAGGCGGTGGACAGGATCGCCGAGACGACCAGCCCCGTGCGCGCGGCCTTCATGAAGCGGATGCGCGTGCCATCGGGGAAGATGCGGAACAGCGGCCGGCGCAGCCGTTCGAGCAGCGACAGCCCGGGCCGCTGGAACACCGGCAGCTCCTTCGGCCGGGTGCGCTTGTACCACCAGGAGACCAGCAGGCGCGTCAGCACCGTGGCGGTCCACATCTGCACCACCGTGCCGACAGCGACCGTCACCGCGAAGCCCTTCACCGGCCCCGACCCGAAGGCATAGAGGCAGGCCATCGCGATCAGGTTGGTCAGGTTGGAGTCGAGAATCGTCCCCGACGCCTTGGTATAGCCGGCCTCCAGCGCATTGATCGGCGTTCGCCCGTTCCTGACTTCCTCGCGGATGCGTTCGTTGATCAGGATGTTCGCATCGAGCGCGGTGCCGAGCGTCAGCACGATGCCCGCGATGCCCGGCAGCGTCAGCGTCGATTCGATGAGCGACATGAAGGCGATCATCAGCACCAGGTTGAACAGCAGCGCGATATTCGCGAACCAGCCGAGCAACCCGTAGGCAAGCCCCATGTAAAGGAACACGAACAGCGTGCCGACCGCGAGCGAGATGGTACCCGCGCGGATCGCATCGGCCCCCAGTTCCGGCCCGACCGTGCGTTCCTCGACCACCGTGAGCGGCGCGGGCAGGGCGCCGGCGCGCAGCAGCACCGCCAGGTCGTTGGCCGAGCGCGCGGTGAAGGACCCGCTGATCTGCCCCTGGCCGCCCAGGATGGGTTCGCGGATGACCGGCGCGGTGATGACCTTCTCATCCAGCACCACGGCGAAGGGGCGCCCGACATTCTCGCGCGTGATCTGCGCGAAGCGGCGGGTGCCCACGGAATCGAAGGTGAAGTTCACCACCCATTCGCCGGTGCGGCTGTCCTGGCCGGCGCGGGCGTTGGTCAGGTTGGCGCCGTCCACTTCCACGCGGCGGCGCACGGCGAAGCGTTCGCCCTCGCGCTCGCCGGGCAGGAACATCACGCCCGGCGGCGGGGTCGAGGCCAGGGAGGCGGCCTCGTCGACCAGGTGGAAGGTCATGCGGGCGGTGCGGCCCAGCAGGTTCTTGATGCGGTCGGGGTCCTCGATGCCGGGCAGGGTCACCAGGATGCGGTTCTGGCCCTGGCGGGCGATCAACGCCTCGGCCACGCCGGTCTCGTCGACGCGGCGGCGGACGATCTCGATGGATTGCTCGACGGCGGAGCTGGACTTCGCGCGCAACCCGGCCTCGGTCAGCGTGGCCCAGACCTGCCCGTCGGGCTGGCTGGTGACATCGATGTCGGGCACCTGCTGGCCGGTGGCGTTGGTCAGCGGATTGGCCAGTTCGCGCAGTGCCGTCATGGCGGCGGGAATCTGCGCGGGGTCGGTCACGCGCAGCCCCATGCGGCGGTTGGCGGTGTCCGTGGCCAGGTTGACGTAGCGCACATTGGCCGTTCGCAGCCGCGTGCGGGCGGCATCGACCATGCCGTCCAGCCGCTCGCGCACCACGGTGTTGAGGTCGACCTCCAGCAGCAGGTACGACCCGCCGCGCAGGTCGAGCCCGAGATTCACCTGGCGCACCGGGAACCAGTCCGGGAAGGCGGCGCGCGGCAGCAGGTTCGGAATGCTCAACAGCGTCCCGACCAGGCAGACCAGCAGGATCGCGGCGGTCTTCCAGCGCGCGAAATGTAGCATCGGCAGTCAGAACCCCAGTTTCAAAGCGGGCGGACAATGGCGAGGGGGGGCAGGGGATGCAACCCCGCCGGGGCATGCATTCCGTTGACTGTTCCGGGCGGGCATCCTACCGCGGCCCGGCGGCGATCGGCCGGGCCGGCGACGGGGGGCGCGCAGAGCATGACGCGGGCAAAGGCAGGCGTGGCGGCGCCCATTGGGTGGCCAGGCCGATGACCGACCGGCTGTCTCCCGGCCCCGATGGCCGCCCGCGCTGCCGCTGGTGCGCCGCCGCCCCGGACTACGTGGCCTATCACGACACCGAATGGGGCTTCCCGGTGGCCGATGACCGCCGGCTGTTCGAGAAGATCTGCCTGGAAGGCTTCCAGTCCGGCCTGTCCTGGCGGACCATCCTGACCAAGCGGCAGAATTTCCGCGCCGCCTTCCACGGCTTCGACTTCGACCGCGTGGCGCGCTTCACGCAGCAGGATGTCGCGCGGCTGTTGCTGGATGCCGGCATCGTGCGCCATCGCGGCAAGATCGAGGCGGTCATCAACAATGCCGCGCGGGCGCGGGAGATGGTGGCGGCGGAAGGCTCGCTCGCCACCTATTTCTGGCGGTTCGAGGCGCAGGCGGTACCGGGGGTGCGGCCGACCGCGCCGGAATCCGTCGCGCTGTCGAAGGACCTGAAGAAGCGCGGCTGGCGCTTCGTGGGCCCCACCACCTGCTATGCCTTCATGCAGGCGATGGGGCTGGTGAACGACCACGACCCCGGCTGCGTCATCCATGGGGAGGTGGCGCGCGCCAGGGCCTCCTTCACGCCGCCCGGCGGTGCTAAGGCGCGGGGATGAACGCCAGCGACACACGACTCCGCCTCGCCATCCTGGGTGTGGGGCATTTCGGACGGTTCCATTCATTGAAGGCGGCGGGCAATCCGCGCGTGGAACTGGTCGGGCTGGCCGATGCCGATGCCGCCCGCGCCGCCACCGTGGCGGCCGAGGCCGGCACCGTCGCGCTGGCGCCCGAGGCCGCGATCGCCGCCGCCGATGCGGTGATCATCGCCGCGCCCACGCGCTTCCATCACGACCTGGCCATGGCCGCACTGGCCGCCGGCCGGCATGTGTTCATCGAGAAGCCGATCGCCGCGACGCTGGAGGAAGCCGATGCGCTGATCGCCGCCGCGCAGGGGCGGGTGTTGCAGGTCGGGCATATCGAACGGTTTTCCGCCGCCTTCCGCGCGGTGGTCGAAGCCCCGGCCGGCGGGCGCGCGCTGTCCTGGGACGCGGTGCGCGCCGCGCCGTTCCGGCCGCGCAGCCTGGATGTCTCGGTGGTGCTGGACCTGATGATCCATGACATCGACCTGGTGCTGGCGCTGGCCGGCGAAGAACCCTCGGGCATCGAGGCGGTGGGCGCGGCCGTGGCGTCCGACCGGCCGGATTTCGCGGTGGCGCGGCTGCGCTTCCGCGGCGGGCGGGCGGCAGTGATCACCGCCTCGCGCGTGTCGCTCGTGATGGAACGCCGGCTGCGCGTGCTGGGGACGCAGGGCGAGATGAGCGTGAATTTCCTCGACCGATCGCTGGCGGTGCTGCGGCGTGGCGGGGCCGATCCGGTGGCGACCATGCCCGGCCACGGCATCGACCGGGCCACCTGGACCGACCATGACAGCCTGGAGGCCGAGCAGGCCGCCTTCGTGGCCGCCTGCCTGGACGGCGCGCCCGTGGTGGTGGACGGTGCGGCCGGACGGCGGGCGCTGAAGGTGGCGCTGGCGGTCGAGGCTGCCATTGCCCGGGGGGAATAGATGACCAAACCGCGTATCGCCATCGTCGGCGCCGGCGCCGTCGGTGGGTATGCCGGCGCCTACATGGCGCAGGCCGGCCACGACGTGACCTTCATCGACCCCTGGCCCGAGCATGTCGAGGCGATGCGCGCGCGCGGCCTGACCATCGCGCACCTGAAGGACGTGCCGGAATTCACCGTGCCGGTGCGCGCGATCCACCTGACCGAACTGCAATCCTTCGCGAAGGAACGCCCGGTCGACATCGCCTTCGTCTGCATGAAGTCCTACGACACCGCCTGGGCGACCACGATGATCGCGCAGTACCTGGCGCCGGGCGGCTATGTCGTGTCGCTACAGAACTGCATCAATGAGGAAGTGATCGCCGGCATCGTCGGCTGGGGGCGGGTGCTCGGCGCCATCGCCTCGCTGATCACCGTCGAGCTGTCCGCGCCGGGGCTGGTGAAGCGGGCGGCGGGGAAGTCGGGCGCGTCGCACACCGTCTATCGCGTGGGGGAACCGCATGGGCGGGTCTCGCCGCGCGCGGAATTCGTCACCTCGCTGGTCGCGCTGTCGGATTCGGCGCTGACCACGACCAACCTGTGGGGCGAGCGCTGGTCGAAGCTGGTGGCGAACGTCATGGGCAACGGCATCGCCGCGGCGACCGGGCTGCTGGCCAAGGACGCGACGGCGGATGACGCGATCCGCGCCTTCGCCGCGCGGCTGGGGAGCGAGGCGATCCGCGTCGGCCAGGCGCTGGGCTATGACCTCGAGGAGATCCTGCACCTCGACCCCGAGGTCATCGCCCGCGCGGGCGAGGGCGATGACGCCGCGCGCGCCGCCTATGACGCGCAGCGCCTGGCGGATACGCAGAAGCCGGGCGGGGGCGCGCATCGTGCGTCCATGGGCCAGGACATGATGAAGGGGCGGCGCACCGAGATCGAATACCTCAACGGCTTCGTCGTCGCGCGCGGGGCGGAGATCGGCATCGCCGCCCCGGCCAATGCCGCGCTGACGGCGATCGTGAAGCGCGTCGAACGCGGCGAGGTCGCGGCATCGCCCGACCTGATCCGCGGGTTGCGGCTGAACTGACCTTGCGGTGCGGCGCGCTTGGCGCGACCCTCGGTGCAACCAAGGGAAGGAAACGCCATGCGCAATCCGATGGAATTGACCGGCCGCACGGTCATCGTGACCGGCACGGGGCAGGGGATCGGCCGGGCCATCGCCGAGCTGGTGCTCGACCTGGGCGGCAACCTGGTGATGGTCGAGCGCAATCCGGAGACCTTCGCGGCGGTGTCCGCCGCCTTGGCGGGCGACCGCACGCTGGCGATCCAGGGCGACGTGACGGATGAGGTGGTGTGCGCGCGCATCGTCGATGATGCGGTGGCACGCTTCGGCGCGGTGCATGGGCTGGTCAACAATGCCGGCATCACGCGCCCGGCGATGATCGAGAAGATGACCCTGCCGCAGTGGCAGGCGGTGATCGACGTGAACCTGACCGCCTGCCACCTGATGCAGCAGGCGGTGGGCCGCCACATGATCGCCCGCGCCAAGGCCGGCGAGGAGCGTCCGGGCGCGATCGTCAACATCTCCTCGACCGCCGGCAAGCGCGGGTCGATCGGGCAGGTGAACTACGCCGCGGCGAAGGCTGGCCTTTATGGCGTGACCATGAGCGCGGCGCTGGAATGGGCCCGCTACGGCATCCGCGTGAATTCCGTGGGCTTCGGCACGGTCGAGACGCCGATGACCGAGGTGGTGCGATCCGAACGCTTCCGCGAGCGCACGCTGGCGCGCATCCCGCTCGGGCGCATCGCGCAGCCGAAGGAAGTCGCGCCGCTGATCTGCTTCCTGCTGAGCGAGGGCGCGTCCTTCATCACCGGGCAGAACTGGATCGAGGACGGCGGCAGCCACATGCAGCCGTGAGCGTCAGGCGGGCAGGACGATCTCCTGCCCGATGCCGCGGCAATCCATCTCGAACTCCAGGCCTTCGACCGGCGGGCGGCAATCCTGCCAGGTGAGGCCATGGCGCGCGGCGCCGCGGGTGACGATGGCCTCGGTCAATGCCGGCGGCAGCGGGTGGATGGTATAGGCCTGCACGCCGGTGGTGTCGGCCCAGCCATGGCCGAGCAGGCCCATCCGGCGTTCCATTTCGCCCAGTACCCACAGGCCCTTGCGCAGCATCCCGTCCGGCGAGGTGTCGCCATAGGCCACGGTGTTGTCGCGGTAGCTGCCCTTGCCTTCGGCCGATTCACCGCTGCCGGCGACAGCGAAGGACGGCGCGGCGGCCGCGTCGGGCCGCGCATAGACGAAGGCGTGGAAACAGGGTTCGGCGGGCGGCGCGCGGCGCGGGCAGACATTGCTGCGCGCGACCGGGTTCGCGCCGTCCCGCAACACGCCCCATTCGGCCAGGACCTGCGCGTAGCCGGCGTTGAAGCTGGCGAAGCCGGCCTCGGTGAAGGGGGCGGGAGAGCGCAATTCGCAGCCGGCGAAGGCGGTCAGCGGCCGGCCGATCGCGCCGAGATGCGCGGCGATGCGCCGCCAGCCCTCGGCCATCGGAACGGGTTCGGCGAAGCGGGCGCGTTCCAGCCGGAAGCCGGGCAGCGCCGCCACGCCGCCCGAATACTGCATGACCGCCGGGATGAAGCGGAAGCCGGCCTGCGCGATGGCGACCGTGCTCACCGCTTGGTCACGCCCCAGAAGACGGGGATCGTGGTGGGGCGCAGCCCTTCGACAGTGTTGCGATGCGCCGCCAGCACGCGGAACTGCCCGCCATTGATGTAGGGCAGCACGGCATAGGCGCGGGCGTGCACCTGCTCCAGCACCTGGCGGCGCTTCGCGGGGTCGGGTTCCTCCCACCAGGCAGCGCGCAGGCGCTCGAGTTCCGCATCGCAGGGCCAGCCGGCAAGGCCGCCCTCGCAGGGCGAACCGAGATACAGGTTCACCAAGGGGTTCTGCGCGTCGAGCACGTTCGCCACGGTCACGAACAGGTTCCACCCGCCCTGTTCCACCGGCTCGCGCCGGTTGCGTCGCTGCGTGAGCGTGGCCCAGTCGGTCGCGACCACGTCCATGTTGAGGCCGGCGCGACGCATATTGGCCGCCATGGTCAGCGTGACGGCGTTGTTGATCGGGCTGTCGGTGGCGTTCAGGAACACCACGCGTTCCCCATTGTAGCCGGCCTCGCGCAGCAGGGCGCGGGCGCGGTCCAGGTTGATCTCGCGCAGACCTTCCGCGCCGGCGCTGCTTTCCAGCGGCGTGCCGCAGAGGAAATAGGCCGGGCAATAGGGCACCTGTTCGGCCGGCGGCGTGCCGATCGCCTGCAGGTTCTCCTGCTGGTTCACGAGGTAGAGCAGCGCGCGGCGCGCCTGCGGGTTGTTGAACGGCGGGATGTGGTGGTTCGGCCGCAGCCAGACCATCGACCCGATCGGGTTCAGCGCGAAGGTGCGGATGTTGCGGTTGCGCGCCAGCACCGGGAGCACGTCAGGGCTGGGCTGCTCGATGAAGTCGATCTCGCCCGATTGCAGCGCGGCCGCCGCGGTGGCGGGGTCGCTGATGCCGAGCCACTCGACGCGCTCAAGCTGCACGACCTTGCCGCCGGCGAGCCCGTCGGCCGGTTCGCTGCGCGGCCGATAGGCGGGGTTGCGCGTGTAGATGGCGCGTTCGCCCGGCAGGAAATCCTGCGCGCGGAAGATGAAGGGGCCGGAGCCCGTGGCGTCGGTGATCGCCGTGGTGGCGGGCGTGTTGGCGATGCGTTCGGGCATCACGAACAGCGCGCTCGCGGTGGGGCGTGCCAGGGCTTCCACCACCAGGCCGAAGGGGCGCGACAGGCGCAGGGTGAAGGTGCGGTCGTCCACGACCTCCAGCGCCGCGGTGGCGGACATCAGCGCGCGCCCGGCGATGTCGCGCTGCGCCCAACGGCGGATCGACGCCACCGCATCCGCCGCGCGCACCGGCTGGCCGTCGTGGAAGGCCAGGCCCTCGCGCAGGGTGAAGCGATAGGTCATGCCGTCGGCCGAGACCTCGTGCCGATCGACCATCTGCGGCCGTGCCTCGCCCTGGCTGTCGAAGGCGAAGAGCTGGTCGTAGACCATGAAGCCGTGGTTGCGGACGAAGGCGGCGGTCGAGACGACCGGGTCGAGGCTGGCGAGCATGTTCACCAGCACCACGCGCAGCGTGCCCGATGGCGCCTGCTGCGCGGCTGCCGGCAGGGCAGCGGCGAACAGCGCCATCGCGCCCGCGATCATGGTGATCCTGCGCCTGGTCATGGCATCCCCCCTGCTCATTCGGAGGGCATCATGGCAGGGGCGCGGGGCTTGTCCATCCGCGGATGCCTGGACGGGCGGGGCCGGGCGTCCTTCAATGGGGCATGACCTTCTCGCTTCTCGGACGCTGCGCGCGGACCGGCCAGTTCGGCGCGGCGGTGACGACATCCTCCATCGCTGTGGGCACGCGCGTGCCCTTCCTGGCGGCGGGGGTCGGCGGCGTGCTCACGCAGCACCGCACCGACCCCCGGCTTGGCCCGCGCGGCATCGAATTGCTGCGGTCGGGCTGCAGCGCGAGCGAGGCTGTGGCGGCGCTGGTCGCCTCCACGCCGCATCATCGCTGGCGGCAGCTCGCGGTGATGGACCGCAGCGGCGCGACGGCGCATTTCGACGGCGCCAATGTGAAGCCGGCGCGCAGCGTGGCGCATGGCACGGATGTGGTGGCGCTGGGCAATATCCTGGCGCATGAGGGCGTGGCGCCCGCCATGGCTGCGGCCTTCCTGGCCGCGCCGCAATTGCCGCTGGCCGAACGCCTGCTGCGCGCGCTGGAAGCCGGCGAGGCGGCGGGCGGCGAGCATGGCGATGTCACCTGCGCGTGCCTGCTGGTCGTGGACCGCGAAGCCTTTCCCTATGTCGATCTGCGCATCGACAAGGATCCAACCCCGCTGCCGGCGTTGCGCCGCCTGTGGGAGGACTACGCGCCGCTGGCGGATGGCTTCGTGCGGCGCGCCATCGACCCGGACGACGCGCCGATCATCTGATCGACGGGGCGCTGGAAGGTCTCGCCAAGCGAGCATGCAGGCGCTGACGGCAACCATGGTGGAGTGCGTCGATGCCGCGCGACCCGCGCGTACGACGCCGCCCGCGCCGCCACGCGGGCAGAATTGGCGTCGTGTCCGCGGCCCACATGGAGCGCGGGCGTGATGCGCTGGTCGCGGTCGTGGCTTGACGGCCTTCAGCCTGCGCGGTCCCCTGGCGACCATCGACCCGAGGAAACCCGCGCATGCGCATCAAGGCGGCCGTTCTGTATCAGCAGGGCCTTCCGCGTCCCTATGCCGAAACACGCCCGATGGTGGTCGAGGAAGTGGAGCTGGACCCGCCTGGCGAGGGCGAATTGCTGATCGAGGTCGCCGCCGCCGGGCTGTGCCATTCCGATCTCTCGACCATCGAGAACCAGCGCCCGCGCCCGCTGCCGATCGTCATCGGGCATGAAGGCGCCGGGATCGTGCGCGAAGTCGGGCCGGGCATCACCGACCTCAAGCCGGGCGACCACGTCATCACCGTGTTCGCGCCGTCCTGCGGGAATTGCCGCTACTGCGTGCGCGGTCGGCCCAACATCTGCCCGACCGGGAATGCGTTCCGCCAGGCGGGGCAGTTGCCGACCGGCACGCGCCGGCTGAAGCGGCTGGACGGCACGCCGATCAACCACAATTCCGGCCTGTCGCTCTATGCGCAGTTCGCCGTGGTGGCGCGGCGGTCCTGCGTGAAGATTGCCAGCGACATCCCGCTGGACGACGCCGCGATCTTCGGCTGCGCGGTGATGACCGGCGCCGGCGCGGTGCTGAACACCGCCGGTATCAAGGCGGGCGAGGCGATCGCCATCGTCGGCCTGGGCGGTGTGGGCATGAATGCGCTGTTCGGCGCGGTGGCGGCGGGGGCGGAGCGCATCATCGCCATCGACACCAATCCGAAGAAGCTCGAACTGGCGAAGCAATGGGGGGCGACGGACGTCTTCCTCGCCGGCAATGACGACTGCGCGGCCGCGGTGCGCGACGCCACGGATGGCGGCGTCGACACGGTGGTGGAAACGGCGGGGTCGATCCCGGCCATGCAACTCGCGATCGCCATCACCGCGCGTGGCGGCGAGACGATCAGCGCCGGCCTGCCGAACATCCGCGCCGAGGTGTCCTACCTGCATGCATCGCTGGTCAGCGAGGAACGCTCGATCCGCGGGTCCTACATGGGCTCCTGCGTGCCGGAACGCGACCTGCCGCGGCTGCTTGGCCTGTATCGGCGCGGCAAGCTGCCGGTGGACAAGCTGAAGACCAGCCACATCACCTTCGACCAGATCAACGAGGGCTTCGACCTGCTGAGCGACGGCGCGGTGCTGCGGCAGATGCTGCGGCCGAACGGCTAGACGGTCAGCAGGGCGCGCACCGCTTCCTCGTCCAGCTCGCCGGCCGGCCCGGCGAGCGCGACTTCGCCGCGCACCATGATGGCGAGGCGATCGCCCAGGCTGCGGGCGAATTCGTAGTACTGTTCGACCAGCACCACCGCCATGCCGCGGTCCTTCGCGAGCATTTCGATGACCCGCGCGATGTCCTTGATGATGTTGGGCTGGATGCCCTCGGTCGGTTCATCGAGGATCAGCAGGCGCGGGCGGGCCGTGAGTGCGCGCGCGATCGCCAGCTGCTGCTGCTGCCCGCCCGACAGGTCGCCGCCGCGCCGGCGCAGGAAGGACTTCAGGATCGGGAACATGTCGAACACTTCTTCCGACACGCGCGACCCGCGTGGGGCGGCGGCAAGTGCGGTTTCGAGATTCTCCTGCACCGTCAGGAAGGGGAAAATCTCGCGCCCCTGCGGCACATAGCCGATGCCGGCACGCGCGCGGTCGGCCGGCGACCAGGTGGAGATGTCGCGCCCTTCCCAGGTGATGGAGCCGGCGCGGATGCGCTCCAGCCCCATGATCGAGCGCATCAGCGTGGACTTGCCCACGCCATTGCGCCCGAGCACGCAGGTGATGGTGCCGGGTTCCGCCACCAGGTCCACGCCGCGCAGGCACAGGGACGCGCCGTAGGAGAGTTCGATGCCGCGCGCGTCCAGCATCGCTCAGCGTCCCAGATAGACTTCGATGACGCGCGGGTCGGCCTGCACCTGGTCGATCGGGCCTTCCGACAGGACCGTGCCCTCGTGGAGCACGGTCACCTTGCGCCCGAGGGCGCGGACGAATTCCAGGTCGTGCTCCACCACCACGACCGACCGCGTCCCGGCGATGCGGCGCAGCAGGGCGGCGGTGTGCTCGGTCTCCTGGTCGGTCATGCCGGCGACGGGTTCGTCGACCAGCAGCAGTTGCGGGTCCTGCATGAGCAGCATGCCGATCTCGAGCCACTGCCGCTGGCCGTGGGAGAGGATGCCGGCCAGGTCCTGCGCGCGGGCGGTGAGGCCAATCTCCGACAGCGTCTCCCCGATCTTCTCGCGCGCCTCGGTGCCCAGGCGCCAATGCAGCGCGGCGAGCGTTCCACGCGGCGCCTTCAGCGCGAGTTCGAGGTTCTCGAACACCGTCAGCGCATCGAACACCGTCGGCTTCTGGAACTTCCGCCCGATCCCGAGGTTGGCGATGGAGGCCTCGTCCATGCGCGTCAGGTCGTGATCGCCGAAGCGCACGGTGCCGGCGGTGGGGCGGGTCTTGCCGGTGATCACGTCCATCATGGTGGTCTTTCCCGCGCCGTTGGGTCCGATGACGGCGCGCATCTCCCCCGGCTCGACGATCAGCGAGAGGTTGTTGAGCGCGCGGAAACCGTCGAACACAACGGATACGCCATCGAGGTAGAGGCTGTTGCCGCTCATGACCCGCGCTTCCTCAGCAGCCCGACCAGGCCTTTCGGCAGGAACAGCGTGACCGCCACGAACAGCCCGCCGAGCACGAAGGGCCAGATGTCCGGCGCGAAGGAGGTCAGCCAGGTCTTCACGCCATTGACCGAGAAGGCGCCGAGCAGCGCGCCGCCCAGCGTGCCGCGCCCGCCCACCGCGACCCAGATGACGGCCTCGATGGAATTGCCGGGGCTGAATTCGCCAGGGTTGATGATGCCGACCAGCGGCACGTACAGCGCGCCCGCCAGGCCGGAGATCATCGCCGACAGCACGAAGACGAACAGCTTGTACGACGTCACGTTGTAGCCAAGGAAGCGTACCCGGCTCTCGGCATCGCGCACCGCCACCAGCACGCGGCCGAGCTTCGACTTCACGACATACGCGCAGATGAGCAGGCACAATGCGAGCGACACCAGCGCCGCATAGAACAGCCCCGCGCGCGCGGTGGCCGTGTTCAGCGGCACGCCGAGCAGGTCCTTGAAGTCGGTGAAGCCGTTATTGCCGCCGAAGCCCATGTCGTTTCGGAAGAAGGCGAGCATCAGCGCATAGGTCATGGCCTGCGTGATGATGGAAAAATACACGCCGGTGATCCGGCTGCGGAAGGCCAGCCAGCCGACCACGCCGCCCAGCGCGCCCGGCACCAGCAGCGCCATCGCCATGGCGAAGCCGAAATTGTCGAAGCCGAGCCAGTACCAGGGCAGTTCAGGGTAGCCGAGGAACACCATGAAGTCCGGCAGCACCGGGTGGCCATAGACGCCGCGATCCCCGATGCGGCGCATCAGGTGCATGCCCATCGCATAGCCGCCCAGCGCGAAGAAGGCGCCATGGCCGAGGCTCAGGATGCCCGCGTATCCCCAGGCGATGTCGATCGCGAGCGCGAGGATCGCGTAGCAGATCCACTTGCCGACGATCGAGACGATGAAGTCCGACACGTGCAGCGCGTGCGCCTCGGGCAGCCCGTTCAGCACCGGCAGCAGCGCCAGCAGCAGCAACGCGCCGACCAGCGCGGCCAGGGCGAAGGGGCGCCGCACCGGCGGTGCGGCCTCGGCCATGGCGCTCACTGGTCCGCCGCCCGGCCCTTGAGGGCGAAGAGCCCCTTCGGACGCCGCTGGATGAACAGCATGATGCCGACCAGCACCGCGACCTTCGCCAGCACCGCGCCCGCATAGGGTTCCAGCACCTTGTTGACGATGCCCAGGCTGAAGGCGCCGACCAGCGTGCCCGCCAGCGACCCCACGCCGCCAAACACCACCACCATGAAGCTGTCCACGATGTAGCCGGTGCCGAGGTTGGGCGAGACATTGTCGATCTGCGACAGCGCCACCCCCGCCATGCCGGCGATGCCGGACCCGAACGCGAAGGTCAGCGCATCGACGCGCCCGGTGCGGATGCCCATGGTGGCCGCGATGCGCCGGTTCTGCACCACCGCGCGCATCTCGAGCCCGAAGCGCGTGTAGCGGATGGCGGCCATCACCAGCAGCAGCACCGCGATGCCAAACACGATGATCCACAGCCGGTTCTGCGTGACCATGATGCCGAGCGGCAGTTCCAGCGTGCCCTGCATCCAGGGCGGGCTGAGCACCTCGCGGTTCTGCGCGCCGAAGACGATCCGCACCGCCTGCTGGATCATCATGCCGACGCCGAAGGTCATCAGCAGGGTCTCCAGCGGCCGGCCGTACAGATGCCGGATCAGCCCGCGCTCCATGATGGCGCCGACCGCCGCGGCCACCAGGAAGGCAGCCGGCACGGACAGCGGCAGGGACCACGGCAGCAGCCACGGGATGTCGCGACACGCCTGCTGCACCAGGAAGGTCGTGTAGGCGCCGAGCATGACGAATTCGCCATGCGCCATGTTGATCACGCCCATGACGCCGAAGGTCACCGCCAGGCCGAGCGCGGCCAGCAGCAGCACGGAGCCGAGCGACAGGCCCTGGAACAGCGTCTCGCCGGCGCGGCGCAGGGCCAGCAGGCGGTCGATGGCGGCGACGGCGGCGGTGATCTCGTCCGACAGGGCGGGATTGGCGCCGCGCGATTCCAGCAGGATGCTGCGCGCGGTATCGCTGCCATTGGCGGCCAGGGCGGCGATGGCGGCACGCTTCACGTCGGCGTTGTCGGCGGCGAGGCGGGATGCGGCCAGCGCCAGTTCGATCTGCGCGCGGATGCGCGGCACGCTCTCGCGCGCCAGGGCGGTTTCCAGGATCGGCAGGTCGGCCGCGCTGCGCGACCGCAGCACGCCCTGCACGGCGGCCAGGCGCACCTCGGGGTCGTCGGCGATGATCTGCAGGCGACCGAGCGCCACACGCAGCGCGACGCGCACGCGGTTGTTCAGCCGCACCGTCTCGGCGCCGGCGGGATCGGCCGCCGCGCCGCCGGGGATGTCGCGCGCGCCGTCTGGCGTCTGCACCAGCAGCGTGCCGTCGGCGCGGCGCAAGAGGCGATTCTCGGACAGCGCCTGGAGCAGCGGCAGGGCCCGCGGGTCGCCCGCGACACCCAGCGCATCGACGGCCGCCGCGGTGGCGTTGAAGCTTGTGCCGATGCCAGGCAGCGCGGCAGTGAAGGCGTCCTGCGCCCGCGCGGGAAGACCCGCGGCGAGCAGCAGGAACAGGGCGAAGACGAGTCGCATCATGTCGAGGCTTGCGGCGCCGAGTGCCCGGCGCCGCACCGGATCAGCCACGCCGCCGCGACGCGTTCTCGGGGATGAAGGGCGACCAGTTCTCGGCCACGATCGCCGTCGGCGTCTTCCAGACGATGTTGAACTGCCCGTCGGCCTGGATCTCGCCGATCATCACCGGCTTGGACAGATGATGGTTGCGGTGCATTTCCTCGGTATAGCCGGCGGGGGCGTCCACCTTCTGGCCGTACATCGCCTCGCGCACCGCATCGACCGCCGTGCTGCGCGCCTGCGTGACGGCCTGCGTCCACATCTTGAAGCCGGTATAGGTGGCCTCCATCGGGTCGTTGGTGACGCGGCGCGGGTTGCGGATGAAGGCGCGCCACATGTTCAGGAATTCGGTGTTCGCCGGCGACTGCACCGACATGAAGTAGTTCCAGGCGGCCAGGTGGCCGACCAGCGGGCGGGCGTCGATGCCGGCGAGTTCTTCCTCACCGACGCTGAACGCCACGGACGGGATGTCCTCGGCCTTGATGCCCTGGTTGCCGAGCTCGCGGTAGAACGGGACGTTGGCGTCGCCGTTGATGGTGCTGACGATGGCGGTCTTCTTGCCCTCGCCGGCGAAGCGCTTCACGCGCGCGACGATGCCCTGCCAGTCGCTGTGACCGAAGGGGGTGTATTCCTCCATGATGTCGGCGTCTGCGATGCCCTTCGAATTCAGGAAGGCGCGCAGGATGCGGTTGGTGGTGCGCGGATAGACGTAGTCGGTGCCCAGCAGCGCGATGCGCTTGGCCTCGCCGCCATCGGCGGACATCAGGTATTCGACGGCCGGGATGGCCTGCTGGTTCGGCGCCGCACCCGTGTAGAACACGTTGCGCGACTGTTCCTCGCCCTCGTACTGCACGGGGTAGAACAGCAGGCCGTTCAGTTCCTCGAAGACCGGCAGCACGGATTTGCGCGACACGCTGGTCCAGCAGCCGAAGGTCACGTCGACGCGGTGCACCTGCAGCAGCTCGCGCGCCTTCTCGGCAAACAGCGGCCAGTTGGAGGCGGGGTCGACCACGACCGCCTCGACACGCCGGCCGAGCAGCCCGCCGCGGCCGTTGATCCAGTCCACCATCATCAGCACGGTGTCGCGCAGCGCGGTCTCGCTGATCGCCATGGTGCCGGACAGCGAATGCAGCACGCCCACCTTGATCGGCGCGCCCTGGCCGAAGGCCGGTCGCAGAGCGGGGGCGGCAAGCGCGGCGCCAGCGCCGAGCAGGGCGGCGCGGCGGCCAATCCGGGAGATGGGGGTGTCACTCATGCAGATCCTCCTGTCCGGAACGGCGGTCACTGCTGCCGTCGATCCTGAGCCGGCACAGCGAGAAGCGTGCCACGATGCGGTCGGGCCGCGCGGCTGGGGGCGTGCGGTGCGGCCACGCAATCGGCGCCCGCCCGCGCGCCTGCCGGCGTCCGCCATTGCCCGCGGCGATGGGCAGGCTGCCCGGCCTGAAGAATTTGTCATGTCATCGACGCGTTCGCCCAACGGCTGGGCAGCCATTGCCCGCAACTTGGGCTCGGCGACGAAGGCACGCGCAGATTTCCATCACGATCGCGCCATGCAAGGTATGTGGCGATGAGTCCCAGCCAGGCCGGCCCTTCCCATCAGCGCGCGCGCGGCGGCGCCGAGTTGCATCTGTCACGCAGCGGTGCCGCGACGCGGATCGCGCATTTGTTCCAGGCCGCACCCGCCCGCATCCTGTTCCCCACGTCCGAAGGCGACGAGCCGCCACTCGCCGTGCTGGTGAACACCGCGGGTGGCCTGGCGGGCGGCGATGCGCTCGCGCTTGACCTGCGGCTGGGGGCAGGGGCCGCGGCAACGCTCTCCACGCCATCGGCGGAGAAGATCTATCGCAGCCTGGGTGCTGCCACGCGCATCGATGCGACCATCGATGTCGGCTCCGGCGCGACGCTGGAGTGGTTGCCGCAGGAGACCATCCTGTTCGACGGCGCACGGCTGCACCGGCGCATCGCCGTGGCATTGGCGCCGGATGCTCGGTTGTTGTTCGCGGAGATGATGGTGTTCGGCCGCCGTGCGCGGGGCGAGGTCATGCGCGACGGCGCGGTGCAGGAGTCCTGGCGTCTGCGTCGTGGCGGCAGCCTGGTCTGGGCGGATGGGCTGGCGCTCGGGGGCGATCTTTCGACGCGGCTCGATGACCGCTTCGGCTTTGCGGGCGCGGAGGCCATGGCATGCCTGCTGCTTGCGGTACCGGGGCCAGTCGAGCCACTTCGCGCCGCGTTGCGCGAGGCGGATGTCGCGGCGACGATGCTGCGCCCCGGACTGTTGCTGGCGCGCTGGCTGGGCGACGCGGCGGCAGTCCGCGGCGCGCTCGGTGAGGCGGTGCGCCTGGTGCGCGTCCAGGCGCTGGGCCTGCCGGCGCGACTGCCGCGGCTGTGGACGAGTTGAACGGGGCGCGGCCATGATGCGCCGCCATGCAGGGATGCGGAGCGTGACGAGATGAACCTGACGCCACGGGAGAAGGACAAGCTGCTGGTGGCGATGGCGGCGATCGTCGCGCGCCGGCGGCTCGAACGCGGGCTGAAGCTGAACCACCCGGAGGCGGTGGCGCTGATCACCGACTTCGTGGTGGAGGGCGCGCGCGATGGTCGATCGGTGGCGGAGCTGATGCGCGATGGCGCGACGGTCCTCACGCGCGACCAGGTGATGGAGGGCATCCCCGAGATGATCCACGACATCCAGGTGGAGGCGACCTTCCCGGACGGCACGAAGCTGGTCACGGTGCATGAGCCGATCCGCGATGCGGCGCCGGCGGCGCCTGCGAAGGCGAAGCGGCCAGCGACGCGCGCGGCCGCGGCGAAGAAGGCGCCGGCCTCCGCCGCGAAGGCGAAGCCGGCCGCGAAGGCAAAGACGAAGGCGACCGCGCCGGCCAAGGCCAAGCCCGCGACCCGCGCCAAGGGAGCCCGCCGATGATCCCCGGAGAGATCCTGCCCGCCGCCGGCGAGATCGAGCTCAACGCCGGCCGCGACGCCATCGAGCTGGACGTCGCGAATGCCGGCGACCGCCCCGTGCAGGTCGGCAGCCACTACCATTTCGCCGAGACCAATCCGCTGCTGCGCTTCGACCGCGCCGCCGCGCGCGGTCGGCGGCTGGACATCGCCGCCGGCACCGCGGTGCGCTTCGAACCGGGCCAGACGCGGCGCGTGCGCCTGGTGGAATTCTCCGGCGCGCGCGTGGTGCACGGCTTCCGTGGCGAGATCGAGGGATCCCTGTAGATGGCCAGCCGCATCTCCCGCGCCGCCTATGCCGGCATGTATGGGCCGACGACCGGAGACCGCCTGCGCCTGGCGGATACCGACATCATCATCGAGGTCGAGCGCGACCACACCACCTATGGCGAGGAAGTGAAGTTCGGCGGCGGCAAGGTGATCCGCGACGGCATGGGGCAGTCGCAGGCCACGCGCGCCGCCGGCGCGATGGACACCGTCATCACCAATGCGCTGATCCTTGATGCCGTCCAGGGCGTGATCAAGGCGGATGTGGGGCTGCGCGGCGGCCGCATCGCCGCGATCGGCAAGGCCGGCAATCCGGATACGCAGCCCGGTGTCACCATCGTCATCGGCCCCGGCACCGAGATCATCGCCGGCGAGGGGCGCATCCTGACCGCCGGTGGGATCGACCCGCATATCCACTTCATCTGCCCGCAGCAGATCGAGGAGGCGCTGGCCTCGGGCATCACCTCGATGTTCGGCGGCGGGACGGGGCCGGCGCATGGCACGCTCGCGACCACCGCCACGCCGGGGCCGTGGCACATGATGCGGATGCTGCAGGCCGCCGAGGCCTTCCCGATGAACCTCGGCTTCCTGGGCAAGGGCAATGCGGCGCTGCCGGCGGGGCTGGAGGAACAGATCCGCGCCGGCGCCTGCGGCCTGAAACTCCATGAGGATTGGGGCACCACGCCCAAGGCCATCGACACCTGCCTGTCGGTGGCCGATGCCATGGACATTCAGGTCGCGATCCATTCCGACACGCTGAACGAGGCCGGCTTCGTCGAGGAAACCATCAAGGCGATCCGCGGCCGCGTGGTGCAGGCCTTCCACACCGAGGGCGCCGGCGGCGGCCACGCGCCTGACATCCTGCGGCTGGTGGGCGAGGCGAACATCCTGCCATCCAGCACCAACCCCACCATGCCCTATACGGTGAACACGGTGGACGAGCACCTGGACATGCTCATGGTCTGCCATCACCTCGACCCGCGCATCGCCGAGGATGTCGCCTTCGCCGAATCCCGCATTCGCCGCGAGACCATCGCCGCCGAGGACATCCTGCACGACATCGGCGCGATCAGCATGATGTCGTCCGACAGCCAGGCGATGGGCCGCGTCGGCGAGGTCATCATCCGCACCTGGCAGACCGCGCACAAGATGAAGGCGCAGCGCGGCCGCCTGCCGGAGGAGCGCGGCGACAACGACAACCGCCGCGCGCTGCGCTACATCGCGAAGTACACGATCAACCCCGCGATCAGCCAGGGTGTCGCCGACCATGTCGGCAGCATCGAGGTCGGCAAGCTGGCCGATCTGGTGCTCTGGACGCCGGCCTTCTTCGGCGTGAAGCCGGACATGATCCTGAAGGGCGGCAGCATCGCGATGGCGCTGATGGGCGATCCCAACGCCTCGATCCCGACGCCGCAGCCGGTGCATTACCGGCCGATGTTCGGATCCTACGGCGCGTCGCGGCGCGCCAGCGCGATCACCTTCGTTTCCCAGGCGGCCATCGAATCCGACGTCGCTGCCCGTTTCGCGTTGCGCCGGCCGCTCGCGGCCGTCCGCAACTGCCGCGGCGGCATCTCCAAGGCCTCCATGCTGCACAACCACGCGCTGCCGCGCATCGAGGTCGATCCCGAGACCTACGAGGTGCGCGCCGACGGCGTCTTGCTGGTCTGCGAACCCGCCCGCGTACTGCCGATGGCGCAGCGCTACTTCCTGTTCTGAGGCACGGATCGGATCGATCCGACGAGAGGAACTGCATGGACCACGAGAGCATCGACCAGGAGAGCACCCCCCGCGCCACCGAGGTGCTGCGCGCCGGCGCCTGGCCCGAGTCCGAGGCGCGCGACAGCGTGCTGGTGGATTTCGACGACCGCTTCCGTCGTCGGCGGCTCTACACGGGGCAGGGCGGGCTGGCCTTCCTGCTGGATCTGCCGGAAGCCACCGTGCTGCGCGAAGGCGATGGCCTGGCGCTGGCGACCGGCGGCTTCGTGCGCGTGCGCGCGGCGCCCGAGCCGCTGGTCGAGATCACCGCGACGAACCACGAGCACTTCGCGCGCATCGCCTGGCACCTCGGCAACCGGCACCTGCCGACGCAGATCGACGGCGAGCGCCTGTTGATCCGCGACGACCACGTGATCGTGCAGATGCTGGAGGGCCTCGGCGCGGTGGTCCGCAAGGTGAGCGCACCCTTCGACCCGGAAGGCGGTGCCTATGGCCAGCACAACCACGATCCTGGGCAGCGCCACGGCCACCACCACCATCATGGCGACCACGACCATCACCACGACCACGACCACCAGCACTGAGGCGCTGTACCGCCTGCTGGCCTGGCTGTCGCCGGCCTATCCGGTCGGTGCGTACACCTACAGCCATGGGCTGGAGATGGCGGTCGAGGACGGCGCCGTGCGCGGGCGCGACGACCTTGTCGCCTACGTGACCGCGGCGGTGCGGCACGGGGCGGGGTGCATCGATGGCGCCTTGGTCGCGGCGGCCCATCGCGCCATGGCCAGGGGCCATGCGAAGGCGCTGGACGACGTGGTCGAACTCGGCGCCGCATGGCGCGGCACGGCGGAGACGGCGCTGGAAGCCGAGGCGCAGGGCACCGCCTTCCTGCAGGTGACGCTCGCCGCCTGGCCGCAACCGGACCTCGCCACCTTCGCCGCGCGGCACCCGCGGCGCATTCCGCACGCGGTCGCCTTCGGTGCGGCCGCGGCGGCGCATGGCGTCGCGCTGGCGGATGCGGCCTTCGGCTATCTGTCGGCCTTTGCGGCCAACCTGGTCTCGGCAGGGGTGCGGTTGGTGCCGCTCGGCCAGACCGACGGGCAGAAGGCGACGGCGGCGCT
Organism: Roseomonas sp. CECT 9278; assembly: GCF_918698155.1. Classification (GTDB taxonomy): domain Bacteria; phylum Pseudomonadota; class Alphaproteobacteria; order Acetobacterales; family Acetobacteraceae; genus Neoroseomonas. Next base: position 120,227 of record NZ_CAKKLX010000004.1, on the reverse strand, counting down.
GCTGCCGGTGGTGGCGCAAGCCGCGCAGGCAGCGATCGCCGCCGACCTCGACCGGATCGGCACGTCATGCCCGGCGCTCGATCTTTTCTCCATCCGTCACGAGACGCAGTACACGAGGCTGTTCAGATCATGACCCCACCCGCGCCCGAGCGGCCGATTCAGACCTTCGCGCACGATGCGCGCTCCGGCCATCGGACGGCCAACGGCCCCTTCCGCGTGGGCATCGGCGGCCCCGTCGGCTCCGGCAAGACCGCGCTGACCGAACGGCTGTGCCGCCACCTGCGCGACAGCCACGATATCGCCGTCATCACCAACGACATCTACACCAAGGAGGATGCTGAGTTCCTCACGCGCGCCGGCGCGCTCTCGCCTGACCGCATCGCCGGCGTCGAGACCGGCGGCTGCCCGCATACCGCGATCCGCGAGGATGCGTCGATCAACCTCGCGGCCGTGCACGACATGACGGAGAAGTTCCCCGCCCTCGAAGTGCTGTTCATCGAGAGCGGCGGCGACAACCTGGCCGCGACCTTCAGCCCGGAGCTCGCGGACCTGACCATCTACGTCATCGACGTGAGCGCGGGCGACAAGATCCCGCGCAAGGGCGGGCCGGGCATCACGCGGTCCGACCTGCTGGTGATCAACAAGATCGACCTGGCGCCGCTGGTCGGCGCCGACCTCTCGGTGATGGACCGGGATTCGCGCCGGATGCGCGGCCAGCGCCCCTTCGTCTTCACCAACCTCAAGGAGGACCAAGGCGTGGCCGAGATCGCCGCCTTCGTCCTGCGCCAGGGCGGACTCGCGGCATGAGCCCGCAACGCCACGCCGTCATCCTCGGCATGGGGCTGATGGGATGCGACATCGCCGCGATCTTTTGCGCCGGCGGCTGGCGCGTCAGCGCGGTCGAGACCGCGACGGCGCGCTGGCCGGACGCGCAGGCCCGCGTGCGCGCCTCCATCCTGCAACTCGATGGCGACCCGGCGCGCGCGGCGGCGCTGACGCTGTTCGATGACATGGCGGCGGCCGACTATGCCTCGGCCGAGATCGTGGTCGAGGCGGTGCCCGAGCGCCTGACGCTGAAGCAGGCGGTCTTCGCGCGGCTCGACACGCTGGTGCCGGCCGGCATCCCGGTCGTCTCGAACGCATCCGGCTATCGCATCACCGACATCGCAGGGGGCATCGCCACGCGCGCGCGCTGCGCCAACCTGCACTTCTTCCTGCCCGCGCATCTGGTGCCCGGCGTCGAGGTCGTGCAGGGCGAGCACACCGATCCGGCGGTCTGCGACGCCGTTGCCGCCATCATGGACGGCCTCGGCCGCAAGGTAATCCGTGTCGCGCGGGACGTGCCGGGCTTCCTCGCGAACCGCATCCAGCATGCGCTGATGCGCGAAGCCTTCGCGGTGATCGACCAGGGCCTCGCCACCGCCGAGGATGTCGACAATGCGGTGCGCTTCTGCTTCGGCTTCCGGTATCTGGCCGCAGGGCCGATCCTGCAGAAGGAACTCGCGGGCCTCGAGACCCAGCTGGAAGCCGGGCGCACCATCTATCCGTCGCTGTGCAACAGCCCCGATCCCAGCCCGGGGCTGGCGCGGCTGGTGGCCGAGAACCGGCTCGGCCCCAAGACCGGGCAGGGCTTCCGCGACTGGCCGCCGGAGGCGACGGCGCGCGAGCGCGAACGCTACGAACGCGCCCTGCTGGCGACCGTGCGGATGATGCGCGAGCTCGACTGACGCGCAGGCGCTGCAACCTGCGGCTGCGCTGCGGCGCAGCACGAATCAGCGCATTGCCGTGACTTCCCGCTTGGTGCAGCATCACCGCAAGCCGTTGAACGGCGGGGAGTGACGGGCGGGAATGATGACGGCGCTGATGCAGCAGCCGATCCCTGGTAGCGACAGCACGAAGGCGTCGGTCCATTGACCGCCTGCCTGGCCCCGACCTTGCCGCCCTCAGTTCCAGGGAGGTTGCGCGCGTGAAGCCGACGGACATCTCGTCCCCGGACTACTTCCACAAGGTGGTCGATTGCCAATGGGCCTGCCCGGCGCATACGCCGGTGCCCGAATACATCCGCATGATCGCGGCCGGGCGCTACGCCGATGCGTACATGGTCAACTGGCATTCCAATGTCTTCCCCGGCATCCTCGGGCGCACCTGCGACCGGCCCTGCGAGCCCGCCTGCCGGCGCGGCCGGGTCGAAGACGAACCCGTCGCGATCTGCCGCCTGAAGCGCGTCGCCGCCGACAACAAGGGTGACGTGTCGCATCGCATGCCGGTGATCCCGGAGAGCCGCAACGGCAAGCGCATCGCCTGCATCGGCGCCGGCCCGGCCAGCATGACCGTGGCGCGCGACCTGGCGCCGCTCGGCTACGAGATCCACGTCTTCGACAGCGCCGCCAAGCCGGGCGGCTTCATTCGCCAGCAGATCCCGCGCTTCCGCCTGCCGGAGGAAGTGATCGACGAGGAATGCGGCTTCGCGCTCGACCGCGGCGGCGTGGTCAGCCACATGAACCGCCGCATCGACAGCCTGAAGGAGCTGTTGGCCGAGGGCTATGACGCGGTGTTCATCGGCTCCGGCGCGCCGCGCGGGCGCGAGCTGGACGTGCCGGGGCGCCGCGAAGCCGCGGCGAACATCCACCTGGGCATCGACTGGCTGGCCTCCGTCTCCTTCGGGCATGTGAAGGAGATCGGCCGGCGCGTGATCGTGCTGGGCGGCGGCAATACCGCGATGGATTGCTGCCGGTCGGCGCGGCGCCTGGGCGGCGAGGAGGTCAAGGTCGTCGTCCGCTCGGGCTTCGACGAGATGAAGGCGTCCCCCTGGGAGAAGGAGGACGCGATGAACGAAGGCATCCCGATCCTCAATTTCCTCGTGCCGAAGCAGGTGCTGCACGACAATGGCCGCCTGACCGGCATGGTCTTCGAGAAGGTCGCCGCGCAATACGACGACAAGGGCCGCCGCCAACTGCTGCCGACCGGCGAGCCGGACGAGGTCATCGAATGCGACGACATCCTGGTGGCGATCGGGCAGGAGAACGCCTTCCCCTGGATCGAGCGCGATGCCGGCATCGAGTTCGACCGCTGGGGCCTGCCGAAGCTGGACCAGGCCACGCTGCAATCGAGCGACCCGCGCGTCTTCTTCGGCGGCGATGCGGCCTTTGGGCCGAAGAACATCATCTGGGCCGTGGCCCATGGGCACGAGGCGGCGGTGTCGATCGACATCTTCTGCCAGGGCGGCGACGTGGCGCAGCGCCCGCCGCCGGACGCGCGCATCACCAGCCAGAAGATGGGCATCCACGAATGGGCCTATGACAACGAGGTCTCGCTCGACCTGCGGTTCAAGGTGCCGCACATGCCCGCCGAGACCGCGCTGCGCGACATCACCGCGGAGGTCGAGCTCGGCTTCGACCGCGAGATGGCCTATCACGAGACGCAGCGCTGCCTGAATTGCGACGTGCAGACCGTGTTCAACGCCAAGACCTGCATCGAATGCGATGCCTGCGTCGACATCTGCCCAACCGACTGCATCACCTTCACCGAGAATGGCGACGAGGACGACCTGCGCACGCGCCTGAAGGCGCCCGCGGTCAACCTGTACCAGGACCTGTATGTCCAGGATGGGCTGAAGACCGGGCGTGTCATGGTGAAGGACGAGGATGTCTGCCTGCACTGCGGCATGTGCGCCGAGCGCTGCCCGACCGGTGCCTGGGACATGCAGAAGTTCCTGCTCGAGACCGCGAAGCCGAAGGCGCACGCATGCCACAGCCGATAACCGCGACGAACGATTTCGTCGTCAAGTTCGCCAACGTCAACGGATCGGGCTCGGCCTCCGCCAACGGCTTGTTCGCGAAGTCCATCCTGCGGATGGGCGTGCCCATCGCGTCGCGCAACATCTTCCCTTCCAACATCCAGGGGCTGCCCACCTGGTTCGAGGTGCGCGTCAGCGAGGCCGGCCACATGGGACGGCGCGGCGGCGTCGACATGATGGTCGCGATGAACCCGCAGACCTGGGACCGCGATGTCGCCGAGATCGAACCCGGCGGCTACCTGTTCTACGATTCGACACGGCCAATGCCGAAGTCGCGCTTCCGCGACGACATCACCGTCATCGGCTGCCCGCTGACCGAGATCACCAACGCCGCCTATTCCGATCCGCGGCAGCGGCAGCTGTTCAAGAACATCGTCTACCTGGGCGCGCTCTCGGCGCTGCTGGACATGGACGTGGAGGCGGTGAAGGAAGCCATCGCGGCGCAGTTCCGCGGCAAGGAGAAGCTGGTGCCGGCGAACTTCGCCGCGCTCGAGAAAGGCCGCGCCTGGGCGCAGGAGAACCTGGCCTGCCCGATCGGCCTGACGCTGCGGCGCGCCGATGCGGTGGGCGATCGCATCTTCGTGGAAGGCAATGCCGCGGCCGCGCTGGGCGCGGTGTATGGCGGTGCCACGGTCTGCGCCTGGTATCCGATCACGCCGTCCACATCGCTGGCCGAGGCCTTCGAGAAGTATTGCACCAAGCTGCGCCGCGACCCCGAGACGGGGGCCAAGCGCTACGCCATCGTGCAGGCGGAGGACGAGCTCGCCTCCATCGGCATGGTGATCGGTGCCGCCTGGAACGGCGCGCGGTCCTTCACCGCGACCTCCGGCCCGGGCATCTCGCTGATGCAGGAATTCGTGGGCCTGGCGTATTTCGCCGAAATCCCCGCGGTGATCTTCGACGTGCAGCGCGCCGGCCCGTCCACCGGCATGCCCACCCGCACGCAGCAATCCGACCTGCTCTCCGCCGCCTATGCCAGCCATGGCGACACCAAGCACGTGCTGCTGCTGCCCGAGGACCCGACGGAGTGCTTCGCCTTCGGCGCCGATGCCTTCGACCTGGCGGACCGGCTGCAGACGCCGATCTTCGTCATGCTCGACCTCGACATCGGCATGAACGATTGGCTGTGCGAGCCCTTCACGTGGGACCCGTCGCGCCGCATGGATCGCGGCAAGGTGCTGGATGCCGCGGCGCTGGATGCGGCGAAGTCCTTCGGGCGCTACCTTGATGTGGATGGCGACGGCATCCCGTATCGCACCTGGCCCGGCACGCATCCGGAGAAGGGCGCCTTCTTCACGCGGGGAACCTCGCGCGACCGCTACGCGCGCTATACGGAAGAAGGCGCGCCCTATGTCGACAACATGGAGCGGCTGCTGAAGAAGTTCCACACCGCGAAGTCGGTGGTGCCGCGGCCGGTGAGCATCCCGGCGAAGCAGCCCGCGCGCGACGGGGTGATCTTCTACGGCTCCTCCTCCGCCGCGATGCGCGAGGCGCTGGTCGCGCTGGAAGCCGACGGCATCCACCTCGATGCCATGCGGATCCGGGCCTTCCCCTTCCACCAGGATGTCGCGGATTTCGTCGCGGCGCATGAGCGCGTGTTTGTGGTCGAGCAGAACCGCGACGCGCAGCTGCGCACCCTGCTCGTGAACGAGGAGGAGATCGATCCCGCCCGGCTGATCCCGGTGCTGCATTTCGACGGCACGCCGATCACCGCGCGCTTCATCCACGCCGCCGTCGCCAAGCGCGCAGCGGCGGCCAACATCCTGCCCTTCCGCAAGGCCACGCCATGAGCTACCTGCCGAAGCCCAAGCTGCACCACCCGAAGCTGCCGACCAACGCGGTCGGGCTGACGCGGCGCGACTACGAAGGCGCCATCAGCACGCTATGCGCCGGCTGTGGGCATGATTCGATCAGCGCCGCCATCATCCAGGCGTGTTTCAACCTGTCCCTGCCGCCGCACCGCATCGCCAAGATGTCGGGCATCGGGTGTTCGTCGAAGACGCCGACGTATTTCCTCGGCAACGCGCATGGCTTCAATTCGGTGCATGGGCGCATGCCGTCGGTGCTGACCGGCGCGTATCTGGCGAACCGCGACCTCGTGTACCTGGGTGTGTCGGGCGATGGCGACAGCGCGTCGATCGGCTTCGGGCAGTTCGCGCACTCCATCCGGCGCGGCGTGAACATGTGCTACATCGTCGAGAACAACGGCGTGTACGGCCTCACCAAGGGGCAGTTCTCGGCCACCTCCGACTGGGGCTCGGTCGCGAAGAAGGGTGCCATCAACACCGACCAGCCGATCGACCTGGCGGCGATCGCGGTGCAACTCGGCGCCACCTTCGTCGCGCGGTCCTTCTCGGGTGACAAGGAACAGCTGGTGCCGCTGATCGAGGCTGCCCTGCTGCACGAGGGCGCGGCCTTCATCGACGTGCTCAGCCCCTGCGTCGCCTTCAACAACCACGCCGGCAGCACGAAGTCCTACGACTACGTGCGCGAGCACAACGAGGCGCTGAACAAGCTCGACATCATGCTGAACCGCCAGGAGATCACGGTCAGCTACGCGCCCGGCGAGGTCCGGGAGGTCACGCAGCACGACGGCACCATCCTGCGCCTGCGCAAGCTGCACGAAGGCCACGACCCGACCGACCGCGCCTCCGCCATGCACCACATCCTGGAGCGCAAGGCCGCCGGCGAGATCGTCACCGGGCTGATCTACGTGGAACCGGAACCCACGGCGCTGCATCAGAACCTCGGCACGGTCGTCGGGCCGCTCAATGCGCTGGGCGATGCCGACCTGAATCCGGGCGTCGCGGCGCTGGACGCGATCAACGCCTCGCTGCGCTGACCATGGCCGGCATCCCCGCGACAGGCGCGCCGGCGGACGCCATCCTGGCGGCGCTGCGCGACCGCAAGCAGGGCGACCGCGACTGGCGCCACGGCCGCCTCGCCGTCTATTTCTACTGGCTGGACGAGGAGCTGGAGCGCGTCCAGCAGCAGGCCTACCTGGCGTATTGGACCGAGAACAACCTCGGCCAGCGCGCCTTCCCCAGCCTGAAGTCGCTGGAGGACGAGGTCATCGCCATGGCGCTCGCGCTGCTGGGCGGCGATGCGCGGGCAGGGGGCACCTTCACTTCCGGCGGGTCGGAGAGCATTTTCCTCGCCATGATGGCGGCGCGCAATCGCGCGCGGGCGCAGCGCGGCGTGACGCAGCCGAACATCGTGCTGCCGAATTCGGCGCATCTCACCTTCGACCGCGCGGCCGAGGCATTGGGCATCGAGGTGCGGCGCGTGCCGATCGGCCCTGGTCTGCGCGCCGATGTCGCGGCGATGGAAGCGCGCATGGATGACGACACCGTCGCGCTGGTGGGCTCGGCGCCGAACTACCCCTTCGGCACCTTCGACCCGATCGCCGAGATCGCCGCGCTGGCGGCGCGGCACGGGGCCTGGATGCATGTCGATGCCTGCGTGGGCGGCTTCCTCGCGCCCTATGTGCGGCGCCTCGGCCACGACATCCCGGCCTTCGAGCTGAACGTGCCGGGCGTCACCTCGATGTCCGCCGACATCCACAAGCACGGCATGGCGCCCAAGGGCGCGTCGCTGCTGCTGGTCGCGGATGCCGCCGACCGCGAATGGCACAAGTTCGAAAGCCGCGCCTGGCAGCGCGGGCCCTATGCCGCCTACACCACGCAGGGCACGCGGCCGGGCGGGGCGGTGGCCGCGGCCTGGGCGGCGATGAACCACCTCGGCGACGACGGCTACCTGCGTTGCGCGCGCCTCATCATGGAAGCCAAGGCCATCATGACGGCGGGGATCGGCGCGATCCCGGGCCTCGACATTCTTCGGCCGAGCGACCTCGGCATCTTCGTCTGGCGCGCGAGCGACCCCGCGCTCGACATCGGCAAGGTGGCGGCGGCGCTCGATGCCGAGGGCTGGCTGGTCGGGCGCCAGCAGGAACCGGACGGCATCCACCTGCATCTCAACCCGATCCATCGCGAGGTGGCGGGCGAGTATGTCGAGGCCGTCGCCCGCGCCGTGGCGGCCGCGCGCGGCGGGCAGAACAGCCGGATCGGCGCGAACGAGCGGACGTACTAGGGCAACTCCCGACCAGAGCGAATAGTCTGGCCGGGTAAAGACGCTCGCGACGACGGATCTACAGAAACCGCTCCATCACATCCGTCGACGACCGCACCCCGATCGCCGCGAAATGCGTGTCCAGGAACGCCTCCGCCTTCGCGGCTCCCAGCGCGCGCAGGTGCTGCAGGAACCCCATCGACGCATTCATCTTCGACGACGCATTCAGCGCCGCCAGCTCGGCCTCGGCGTCGATGCAGTGAATGAAGCAGCGCAGGTATTTCCCTTCCGGCAGGTCGCCCTTGTCGATCATGTCCGTCACGAAGCGGATCATCCGCATCTCGCGCATCAGCGATGAGTTGAAGGCCAGCGTGTTCATCCGGTCGACGATGGCGCGGATGTCGCGCGGCACCTCGGGGATGTTCACCGGGTTCAGCTGCACGATCAGTATGTCCGGCGCACCGCCCATGTAGATCAGCGGGAAGATCGGCGGATTGCCGCAATAGCCGCCATCCCAGTAGTGCTGCCCCTCGACCTCCACCGCCTGGTGCAGCAGCGGCACGCAGGCGGAGGCCATCACCGCCGCCGCGCTCATTTCCGCGCGCTCGAACACGCGCAGCCGCCCGGTCAGCACGTTGGTGGCGCAGGCGAAGATCGCCGGGCCGGGCGCGCTGCGCAGCCGGGCGAAGTCCACCACCGCCTCGATATGCTCGTGCAGCGGGTTCATGTTCGTCGGGTTGAACTCGTAGGGCGAGAATTGCCGCTGCATCACGTCGGCCAGCCGCCAGGCCGGCGAGAAATCCATGTTCCCCGGGCTCAGCATCATGTCGAGCGGCGTCGGCTGCACCGGCGAGAAGGCCGCGATGTTGCCGATCCCCTCCCAGAACACATCGAGCCGCCGCTGCGCTTCCGCCGGCCCGCCGGCGATCAGCCCGTCGACCAGCACGGCGGCGTTCATCGCCCCCGCGCTGGTGCCGACCACCGCCTCGATCTCCAGGCGGTCGTCGGCCAGCAGGCGTTCCAGCACGCCCCAGGTGAAGGCGCCATGCGACCCGCCGCCCTGCAGCGCCAGCTTGATCCGCCGGCGGTTGCGCGCGCCCGTCACTTGCTGTCGAGCCGCGTCACCGGCGACCAATCGGCCGGTGGCCCGTCGGGAAAGCGCGCCAGGCGCTCGGCATAGGCCGCGACCAGCGGATCCGTCGCCGGGTCGCCCGCATCGGCCAGCGCGGCGCGCGCGGCACCGAACTGCCCGGCACGGAAGCGGCGGATCGCCTCGCCCCAGGCCGGCAGGCGCGCCACCAGCGCGCGGTCCGCGACCAGCGGCGTGTCCTTCGCGTCGGCGGCGAAGGACAGCCCGACCAGCTCATGCACCTCGACCGCATCCTGCGTGCCCTTGGCCAGCACCAGGTCGACCGGGCGGAACACGAAGCCGCTGCCCGCGCCGATGCGCGTCGCCTCGCTCACCAGGATCTGCGTGCCGTACATCTTGTTCATGCCTTCGAGCCGCGAGGCCAGGTTCACCATGCCACCGATCGCGGTGTACGCCATGCGATCCGACGACCCGACATTGCCCACCACCGCATCGCCGGTATGGATGCCGAAGCGCGTGTGCATGCGCGGCCAGCCGCGCTCGGCGAATTCCTCCTCCAGCCGCAGTGTCAGCGCGCGCGCATGCAGCGCCGCGCGGCAGCCGTGCAGCGCATGCGCCAGGTCGCGCTTGGGCGCGTTCCAGATCGCCATCACCGCATCGCCGATATACTTGTCGATGGTCGCGTGGTGCTCCAGCAGGTCGTCCGTCACCGCCTGGAAATAGGCCGAGGTGATGCGCATCAACTCCTCGGGGTCCATGCGCTCGGCGATGGTGGTGAAGCCCTGCACGTCGGAGAACATCACCGTCAGGCGCCGCCGCTCGCCGCCCAGGCTCACCTCCGCGCCCTCGGCCATCAGCTTGCGGACCAGGTCGCGCGGCACGTACACGCTGAACAGGCGCAGCGCGGATTTCATGCCGCCCATCGCCTCGCCCAGGGCCTGGACTTCCGCCGTGCCACCCGGCGGCGGCATCGGGTCGGCCAGGTCCAGCCGGCGCACCGCCTCGGCCTCGCGCGCCAGGCGCCGCAGCGCCAGGGTGACGCGCCGCGCCGCGAAGGCCGCGCCGCCCAGGCCCAGCAGCAGCCCACCCACCGCCAGGCCGAGGGCCGCGACCGGCGCGCCGGCCGGCGTGGCGGCCGCGGTCAACGCCAGCGCGCCCAGCAGGAAGCTGCCGACGCAGGCGACCAGCAGGACCAGCAGCACCAGCAGCGATGGCCCGCGCGCCGCGCCGCTCATCGCACCTCGCCCGACCACGCGAGGAGCGCCTCGGCATCGGCGGGGTCCAGCGCATCGAGCGCCGCCGCGCCTTCCTCCGCGCTGGTGCCGGGCAATCCGAGGCGCCGCGCCGCGCCGGCATAGGCCGCGAGCTGCGCCGAGCGTGCGGCATCGAGGCCGAGCGCCCGTGCCGGCGGGCTGGCCGGCGGCAGCAGCCGCAGCAGCGCGACGCGCGCCGCATGGGTCGCGACACCCTCCGGCGCGGGCTGGCCTGCGGCCGCCAATTCGCGGGCCAGCAGCCGGCTCAGCAGCGGGCCGAGCCGCGGCAGGCTGCTTGCGAACAGGTCGGCCTCGCGCGCCAGGCGGCAGGACAGGTCGGGCGCCTCCTGGTCCTCCCACGGCCAGGTGGTGGCCAGCACGATGCGGCGCAGTGCCGCGATATCGGCCGGCGGCAGGCCGGCGGCGGTGGCGATCGCGCCGGCATCCTCGGCGGAGCGCCGTTCCAGCACGCCGCGCTCGGCATGGACCTGCCCGTCATGCCCAAGGTCGTGCGCCGCCATCGCGAGTACCGCGAGCGCGGCCTCCTCGCGCGTCAGCAGCCCCATCCGCCGCGCCGCGCCGGCCAGCCAGCCCATTGCGCGGGCGGTCTCGGCCTGGTGCAGGCGGTCGTGGTAGGCAGGCTCCGCGCCGCGCGGGAAGCTGGCGCCGTGGCGCTCCACGGCCTGCGCGACGGCGAGCGCGGCGCGATGCACCGTGCTGTCCGGGGCCATCCCGCCGGTGGCGTCGCCGAGCGCCGTGGTGACGGCCCCGGCCATGTCGGGTGGCTGGCCGCGCAGCGCGATCAGCGCCGCCTCGGCGGCCTCGATCGCGTCCATCGATGCGTCCTGCGCCATGGCGAGGTCGAGGACGGTGCTGGTCGTCGCGGCCCTTGCGGCCATGGCCTTCGCCGGATGGTGGCGCGCCATCCTAAAGCAGATCCCGAAAAGATGGAATCATCCGGTCGGGCGAGGATGCTCGTGAAAACAAGAAGCCCGAACGGTTGCCGCTGGTCGCGGCGATCCGCAGCGGCGCCGGGTCGTTGTCACGCCAGGCGGTACCGCCAGGCGACCCGCGCAGGCGGGCAAAGCGCGCCGCCGCGTGCCCGCGCCACGCGCCCGGCGCGCGCTGGCGTGGCCCGGCGAAGCGCTCCGGCGCGGTGGCGCATCCGCCGTGGCGCCGCGCCGGCCGCGATCAGGCCACCGCCACCTTCGGCCCGGTGCCGAGCGTGTCGCGCATCGCCACCAGCATCTCGCGCGCCTTGTCGCCGAGCTCGTCGTCCGGCCCCGCCACCAGCTCGACCGCGGCCAGTGCCTTGCGGCGATCCGCGGCGGTCGGCAGCAGCTTCGGCAGGGCGGCGAGCGCCTCCTCGCGCATCAGGGTCACGATCACCGTCTGTTCGCGGATCATGGCCTGGCGCGCCGGCGGGCTCATGCCGGCGAAGGGTGCCTCGGTGGTCAGCAGCGCGTTCGACCGCGCGAGGCGCGACCGCCGCACGCCGCCGCGCGCATCGGCCAGCAGGATCATCATGCGGATCACTGCCTCGGCATAGCCGCCCTCGGCGACCTTCGCCCGCGCATCGACATGGTGGGTGGGCTCGATGACCAGGGAACGCCGCGCGGCCTCGGCCTCCGCGGCGGTGTCGTCGCCGGTCACGCCGGCGGCGGCGAGGCCCCCGTAGATGGCGTGGAAGGCGACCTCCATCGAGGCGTCGCGCAGGTCGGCCCAGGCGCCGATGCTGTGCTCGACCGCATCGGCCCAGGCCTTCTCCATCGCCAGGAACGGGTTGTCGGGCGCGGCCGGGGCGCGATGGTCGCGCGCCATGCCGGCCAGGGCGCGCACCGGCATCATGAAGGGGTTGAGGTCCGAGAACATGTAGCGGCGCGTGCGCATCGGGCTGCGCTGGCGGCGCGCCTCGGCGCCGGCCTCGGTGGTGAATTGCCGCACGATCGGGCTGACCAGCACGTCATACAGATGCTGGTTCATTTCGCTGATCTTCGCGACGGCGGGGAAGGCCTCGTTGCTCGCCTCGCCCGACAGGGTGCGGATGTCGGCGATGCGGCGTTCGACCAGCTCGACCTGCCATTCCTCGTTGCCGCCGGACCCGTCGTGGCCGGTGATGCGCATCTCGTACAGGCCCGGCGCGACCGCCTCGATCAGTTCGAGCGTGGTCGCGATCTCGTTGTGCTCCTTCTTCGCCACCGCGCCGGAGACGAAGATGCCCAGGTGCCCGATCTGGTCGTGCAGCAGGTAGACGATGGTCTGGCCGAGCGACTTGATCTCCTGCTCGTCGCGATAGACGTCGGCGATCCAGCGCAGCGCCTGGCCGACCGGGGTGATGTTGTCGCCGGCCGAGGCAAACACCACGATCGGCGCCTTCACCTCGCGCATGTTGAAGGTCTCGCCGCCGCCCGAGGAGATGGTGCCCGAGGAGAAGCGGTTGCCGATGAACAGGTTGTCGACGATCCAGCGGATCTCGTCGGTGGTCATCAGGAAGTAGCCGCCCCACCAGCGTTCGAATTCCAGGAAGCGGTCGGCCTCGGTATCGACCTTCGAATAGAGGTCGAAGTACTTCTTGAACCAGGTGTTGCCGGGCGACAGGCTCTCGAAGTTGGCGACCAGCCCGGCACCGTCGAACTTGCCGTTGCCCAGGTCCGCCATCAGCGAGGACGGCCAGCCGCCGCCCGCCAGCCCGCCCAGGTAGCGCATCGGGTTGCGGCCCTTCTCGCCGGCCCAGTAGGACAGCGGCGCGCCGTTCAGCACCAGCGCGCCGACCGCGTCGGGGGCGGCGGCGCCGAGCATCATGGTGGCCCAGCCGCCCTGGCAATTGCCGATCACCACGGGCTTGGGCGCCTTCGGATGGTCGAGGGCGATGCGCTGGAGGAAGGTCGCCTCGGCCGCCGTCACGTCGAGGATGGTCTGCCCCTTCTCCGGCTCGCGGTAGAAGATGACGAAATAGACCGGATGGCCGCGGCGCAGCGCGACACCCACCTGGCTGTCGTTCTTGAAGCCGCCGATGCCCGCGCCGTGTCCCGCGCGTGGGTCGATGATGACGAAGGGGCGCAGCTTGGGGTCGGCCGGACGGGTGCCCTCGGGCGGGGTGATGCGCACCAGCGCGTAGTTCACCGGGCGCGGCAGGGTGCGGCCATCGACGATCGTCTCGTAGTCGAAGAACAGCACCGGCGGGCAGCCGGCGCGCTCATGCTCGACGAAGTTGTTGCCGGCCTCGCGCATGACATCCCAGAACATCAGCCAGCGCTGCGCCGCATCGGTGGCATAGGCCCGGGCGTCCTGCGCCAGCGCGCCCGGGGTGCGGGTGAACCGCGTGGCGAGGTCCTTCATCGCCTGCGCGCTGGCGGCGCCGGGCGCGGCGGGCATCAGCGCCGCGGCGTGGCGGTTCACCACCTCGGTCAGGGTGCGGACCTGGTCGAGCACGCGGGTCGCCGTCTCCTGGGCCTTCTCGGCCAGTTCGCGGGTCGGCGGGGTGGGGATCGGGGGCATGCTGCGAACTCCGTTCTCGGGACCCTATCTGCGCCGCGGGGCAGGGCGCTTCAAGCGTTTTCGCTGCGCTGCAACAGGGCCAGCACATGGTGGGCGATCATGGCTTCCTCGTCGGTCGGGCGGACCAGCACGCGGGTGGCGGCGCCCGCGGCGGCGATATCGGGGGCATTGGCGGCGTTGCGCGCGGCGTCCAGCGCGATGCCAAGGAACCCCAGCCCATCGCAGACCGCGGCGCGGATGGCGGGCGCGTTCTCCCCGATGCCCGCGGTGAAGACCAGCGCGTCGATACCCCCCAGCGCGGCGGCCAGCGCGCCGACCTCGCGCCGCACGCGCCAGCAGAAATGCGCGAGCGCCCGTGCGGCGCGCGGATCGGTGCTGGCCTGCAGGTCGCGCACGTCCTGGCTGATGCCGGACATGCCCTTCAGCCCGGCATGGCCATACAGCAGCGCCTGCACGGCGGCGGGGTCCATGCCCTCGGTCGTCATCAGGTGCAGCAGCACGCCGGGGTCGATCTGCCCGCAGCGCGTGCCCATCGGCACCCCGTCGAGCGCGGTGAACCCCATCGTGCTGTCCACGCTGCGACCACCCTGCATGGCGCAGAGCGAGGCGCCATTGCCCAGATGCGCCACCACCACCCGCCCCGCCGCCAGCGCGGGGTCGGTCTGCGCCAGGCTGCGGGCGATGTATTCATAGGACAGGCCGTGGAAGCCGTAGCGCCTGATGCCGCGGTCGTAGAATTCCGGCGGCAGGGCGAAGGTATCGGCCTCCCAGGCATGGCTGCGGTGGAAGGCGGTGTCGAAGCACGCCACCTGCGGCACGCCGGGGAAGCGATCGGCGGCGGCGGCGATGCCCGCCAGGTTGTGCGGCTGGTGCAGCGGCGCCAGCGGGGCCAGCGCCCGCAGCCGGTCCATCACCGCCGCATCGACCACGACCGGCGCCGCCAGCTCCGGCCCGCCATGCACCACGCGGTGACCGATGGCGGCCACGCGGCGGCCTTGCAGCACGCCGTCCAGCCAATCGATGATGACGCCGAGCGCCGCGCGGTGGTCGCCCGGCGCGCCGCCTGCCTCCCACCGGCGGTCGGCCAGCCGCCTGCCCGCGGCATCCTGCGCCGTGAAGCGCGGCGCCGCGCCGATGCCCTCCATCTGCCCGGCGAAGCGCGGCACCGGCGCCGGGTCCATCGCGAAGACCTCGAACTTGATCGAGGACGAGCCGGCATTCAGCACCAGCACCGCATCGCCGGTGGCGATCACGGCGTCATCTCCGCCAGGCGCGACCGCCCGGTCTGCCGCCAATGGCCATACAGCACCGCGAAGGCGGCCGACATCAGCCGCGCATGTTCGTCATCCGCGCGGCTGGTCAGCATGACCGGCACCTTGGCCCCCAGCACGATCCCGCCGGTATCGGCCTGCGACAGGAACACCAGCTGCTTCGCCAGCATGTTCCCCGCTTCGAGGTTCGGCGCGATCAGCACATCGGCGCGCCCCGCGACACTCGAATGGATGCCCTTGGTGCGCGCCGCCTCCAGGTCCACGGCGTTGTCCATCGCCAGCGGGCCATCGACCAGGCCGCCCTTGATCTGCCCGCGCTCGGCCATCTTGGCCAGCACCGCGGCGTCGATGGTGGACGGGATGGCGGGGTTGATGGTCTCGACCGCCGAGAGGATGCCCACGCGCGGCGTCTCGATGCCGATCGCCCGCGCCAGGTCGATGGCGTTCTGCACGATATCCGCCTTGGTCATCAGGTCGGGCAGGATGTTGATGGCGGCGTCGGAGATGATCATCAGCCCCTCATGCCCTGGGATGTCGAGCACGAAGGCGTGGCTGACACGACGGCCCGCGCGCAGCCCGCCATCGGCCTTGGTGACATGGCGCAGCACTTCGTCGGAATGGATGTTGCCCTTCATCACCGCCGCGGCGCGGGCTTCGTGCACCAGCGCCACGGCGCGGGCGGCGGCGGCATGGGCGTCGGCGGTGGCCTCGATCCGCACGCCCGCCAGGTCCCAGCCGATGCGCTCGGCGGCGGCGCGGATCTCGGCTTCGGGGCCGACCAGGATGGGTTCGATCAGCCCTTCCTTGGTCGCTTCCCAGGCGCCGCCGAGCGAATTCTCGTCGGTCGGCGCGGCGATCGCGGTGGGCATCGGCGGCAGGCCGCGGCAGGCCTCCAGCAGGCGGGAGAACTTCCCGCGCGGCACCAGCGTCAGCGCCGGGATCACCACGCCATCGGTCACCAGGCGTTCGGCCGGTGCGGCGACCTCGGCGGTGCCGGTGCAGACCAGCGCGCCATTGTCCTTCTCGAGCCGGCAATCCATCACCAGCAGGTTGCCGGGCAGCTTCTCGCGCACCGTGACGGTGGCGATCACCGCCTCGCCGGCCTCGACCCGGCCGTGGAAGCGCAGGTCCTGATACAGGTAGGACGCACCCGGCCCCGGCAGCCGGTTGCCGAACACCGCCGAGAACAGCGACCCGCACCACATGGCGGGCGCGACAGGCGCGCGGCCGGTTTCCTGTTCGGACTCGCCGGGCAGGTGCAGCGGGTTGAAGTTGCCCGAGGCATGCGCGAACACGATCAGGTCGTTGGGCGTGCAGACGCGCGTGATCGACGCGCTCTCCCCCACCGCGATGTCGGCCCAGGCGCGCCCGACCAGGGCAGGGGCGGTGATCGTCATCGGGACATCCCTCATGCCACGTTGTGCAGGCCGGCATCGACATAGACGGTGTCGCCGGTCATGCCGCTGGAGGCGCCGCTGACCAGGAAGGCGACGACGCGCCCGACCTCGCCGATATCGACCAGGCGGCGCTGCGGCGCGCGGTCCTGCGCCATGGCCACCAGCTCGTCGAACTGCGCGATGCCGCTGGCCGCGCGCGTGCGCAGCGGCCCGGGCGAGACGGCGAAGACGCGGATGCCCTTCTCCCCCAGCTCATCCGCCGCGTAGCGCACGGAGGCCTCGAGCGCCGCCTTCACCGGCCCCATCATGTTGTAGTTCCCGACCACCTTGTCGGCGCCGTAGTAGGACATGGTGACCAGCACGCCGCCCGCGCCCATCAGCGGTTCCGCCAGCCTGGCCATGCGCAGGAACGACCAGCACGACACGTGCATGGCCTGCGCGAAGCCCTCCGCCGAGCAATCCACCACGCGCCCGTGCAGGTCCTCGCGCGGGGCGAAGGCGATGGAATGGATGACGAAGTCGAGGCTGCCCCAGTCCTGCGCGATGCGCGCGAACAGCGCCTCCAGCGCGCCGGGCTGCTGCACGTCCAGCGGCGCGATGATCCGCGCCTGCAGCCCTTCGGCCAGCGGCCGGACATGCTTCTCGGCCTTCTCGTTCAGGTAGGTGAGCGCGAGCTCGGCGCCGAAGGCGCGCAGCTTCACCGCGCATCCATAGGCGATGGAATCGGCGTTCGCGATGCCGACCACCAGGCCGCGCTTGCCCTTCAGCATGTCGCCCACGCGGCTGTCGGGGTTCCAGACGGTGGGCAGCGGGTCGGTCGGTCGATCCATGGCGCAGTCTCCCTCGCCTGCCGGGGGTCGATGCCCTGTCCGCCACGACGCTCCCTTGAACTAGGACAAAGCCGCTCCTCCCGACATGAGAATTTTGTTGCACCGCAGCAGATGCCTCGCCTGGACCAAACGCGGCGCGGGTGTTTCGCTGCGCCGACAGGAGGAACGCCACATGAAGGGTATCGTCTTCACCGGGGACCGCCAGCTCGAGCTGATGGACTTCCCCGACCCGACGCCGGGGCCGGGCGAGGTGGTGCTGGAGATCCGCGCCTCCGGCATGTGCGGGTCCGACCTGAAGTTCTATCGCGCGCCGGCCGGGCCTGGGCGCACGGCGGCACTCGGGCTGGGCGCCAGTTCGGGACCGACCATCGCGGGGCACGAGCCCTGCGGCGTGGTCGTGGCGGTGGGCGCCGGCGTGCCGCCGAACCAGGCCTGGGTCGGCATGCGCGCCATGCAGCACCACTACCGCGGCTGCGGCGTCTGCCATCAATGCAATACCGGCTGGATGCAGCTGTGCGACGACGGCGTGCAGGAGGTCTATGGCGCCACCGCCCACGGCGCCCATGCGCGCTACCTGAAGGGCCCGGCCCGCACGATGGTGCAATTGCCCGACGAACTGTCCTTCGAGACCGGGGCGGCCATTTCCTGCGGCACGGGCACCGCCTGGGGGGCCTTGCAACGCCTGGGGCTGAGCGGGGACCAGACCATCGTGGTGTTCGGCCAGGGGCCGGTCGGGCTGTCCGCCACGCTGCTCGCGGCGAAGATGGGCGCGCGGGTGATCGCGCTCGATACCTCCCCCGACCGGCTGGCGCGGGCCAGGCAGTTCGGCGCCGACCTGCTGATCAACCCGTCCGAGACCAAGGATGTGCTGGGCGCGATCAAGGATGCGACGCATGGCCGTGGCGCGCATGCGTCGCTCGATGCGTCCTCCAGCCCGCATGCCCGGCGCCAGGCGGTGCAGTGCCTGCGCACCTGGGGGAAGGCCTGCTTCGTGGGGGAGGGCGGCGAGGTGACGCTGGAGGTCAGCCCCGACCTGTTGCGCCGGCAGATCACGCTGATCGGGTCCTGGACCTTCTCGACGGTCGGCCAGGCGGAATGCGCGCGCTACATCGCCGACCGCGGCATCGATGTGGATGCGCTGTTCACGCATCGCTGGCGGCTGGACCAGGGGGAGGAGGCGTATCGGCTGTTCGACAGGCAGATGGATGGGAAAGGGGTGATCCTGCCCACGTAGCCTTTCGCCCTCAGACGGCGGGCGGGCCGCATCCGCGGCCCTTGCCTTCGCGCCGGGCGCTGGTGCGCCGG
Organism: Roseomonas sp. CECT 9278; assembly: GCF_918698155.1. GTDB lineage: Bacteria > Pseudomonadota > Alphaproteobacteria > Acetobacterales > Acetobacteraceae > Neoroseomonas. The sequence continues at coordinate 101,719 of NZ_CAKKLX010000004.1, read as the reverse complement.
GGAGGGCGGGCGGCCTGGGCGCGGTCGCACCGTGCGCTCCCGGATGGTGCCGGCGCACGATCCGCCTGTGGGGCGCACGGGTCGTGCCGTCTTGCCTCCGCTGCCGCCCCGGCCGAAGGTGCGCGGCCGCATCCCAGAGGAAACGCGATGTACATCGAGCACCGCCAATACACCTTCCATCCCGGCAAGCAGCCGCAATGGGTCGATGCCTTCGGCAGCCACGGCTTCCCTTCCTCGGTGCGCACGCTGGGCGCGCCCTCGCTCGGCACCTTCACGGTCGAGGTCGGCACCATCAATCGCTTCGTCTTCATGCGCGGCTGGGATGACATCGACACCCGCGACGCCGGCCTGGCGGCGCGCGAGGCCGACCCGCAATGGGGCGAGTTCAAGAAGCTCGCCGCCGGCTGCATCGCCTCTCAGGAGGTGAAGATGCTGAAGCCGACCGCCTTCTCGCCGATCCAGTCGGCCAAGGACTTCGCCTTCAAGCGCACCATCGGCGGCACCGGCATGGTGGTCGACCACCGCACCTACGACTTCCACCCCGGCAAGATGCCGGCCTGGCTGAAGGCGTATGAGGAGCTCGGCCTGCCGGTGCAGAAGCGCATCCTGGGCCAGCTGCTGATGTTCGGCGTGACCGAGATCGGCCCGATCAACCAGGTCGTGTTCTGCTGGCTGTACGAAGGCCTGGGCGACCGCGACCGCCGCCGCACCGCCATGGCCAACGACCCGCAATGGCAGGAATTCGGCAAGGTGGTCGGCGGGCTCGGTGCGCTCAAGCAGCAGACCGTGATGGCGCTGAAGCCGACCGCCTTCTCGGTCGTGAAGTGAGGACGCCCGGCGCGGGCCGCCGAGCCCGCGCCGTGGCCCAGCAGGGCAGGCCCGCATGACCAACCTTCCGATCCCCGCGGCCGACGCGGCGCTGCGCGCCGAGATCCTCGACTGGCTCGACCGGTTCGCCGCCTGCGTGCGCGAGGTGGACTTCAAGTCGGCCTACCCGTTCTGGCACGACGACATCGTGATCTTCGGGACCTTCCAGGAACTGGTGCGCTCGCGCGTCGCCTGGACGGACACGCAATGGTCCAATGTCTGGCCGCGCACCAAGGATTTCGCCTTCGACCTGGCGAACACCGAGGTGCTGGCCTCGGCCGATGGCGCCACGGCGGTGGCCGTCACGCCCTGGACCAGCACCGGCTGGACCCCGGAGGGCCGCGAATTCGACCGCCCGGGCCGCGCCACCATCATGCTGCAGAAGCAGCCGGACGGGCGCTGGGTCGGGGTGCACAGCCACATGTCGCTGGGCCGCGGCGTGCCGCAGGACAGCCACGGCACGCGCCCGATCAAGGCGCGCTGACCGGCGCGCGCGGCGCCACCGGGCCACGCCGGGCCCCGCGCCGGCACGCTGGTGGCCCGGCCGGGCACGCTTCACCCGCGCTTAAGCCCTGGCGGCGAGGATGCCCCCCTCGCCACCAGGGTGACCCATGCAGGAATTCGTGCGCCCGAGCGCCGTCAACGCCGCGGACCGCTTCCTGACCTTTGCCTTCGCCGCGGCCGAATTGCTGGTCGAGACGGATGCCGAGGGTCGCATCACCTTCGCCGAGGGCGCCTTCCCGGCACGCTTCGGCCGCCAGGGCGCCAGCTTCGTGGGCCGTCCGGTGCTGGACCTGGTGGCGCGCGACCAGCGGTCCGGCATGGGCACCGCGCTGGAACTGCTCAGCGCCACCGGGCGAATCCGCCCCACCGCGATCCGCCTGTCGGACCTCGCGCGGTCGTCGTTCAGCGTGGCGGGGCTGGCGGCGCCGGGGCGCGCGGGGGCCTTCTGCCTGACCTTCTCGCCGCTGCCCAACGACCTGCCGGGCGGGCCGCTCCCGGGCGGGCCGGGGCTGGCCCGCGCCGCCGAGGAAATGCTGCGCGGGTCGGACGAATGCAGCGCGCTCGGCCTGATCGAACTGACCGGGGATGGCGGGGCGCTGGCGCCGCGCGCCGACCTCGCTGCGCGCATCCAGGCGCTGCTGGCGGCGCAGGGCGGGGCAGGCACCGTCGCGGCGGATTTCGGCTCGGGACGCTTCGGCGTGCTGCCGGGGGTGGGGCTGCCCGACCTCGGCGCCCTGTCAAAGCAGGTGGCGCTGCTGCTGGCGCAGCACGGGCTGCCCGGGACCATCGGCACGCGCGCGGTCTCGCTCGCCGCGGATGGGCTGTCGGCCGTGCAGGCGACGCGCGCGCTGCGCTTCGCCCTGTCGGCCTTCGCCCGCGGTGGTGACGAGGCCCTGGAGAAAGCCGGGTTTTCCGGTGGCCTGAGCGGCTTCGTCGCCAGCGCCGCCGAACGCGCCACGGCGCTGCGCGCGACCATCGCCGAACGGCGCTTCCGGCTGGCCTTCCAGCCCATCGTGCTGCTCGCCGACCGCCGCGCCCATCACTACGAGGCCCTGCTGCGCCCCATCCCGACCCCCGGCACGCCCTATGGCGAGGCCTCGGAATTCATCGCCCTGGCGGAGACGGTGGGGCTGTCGGAAACCCTCGACTGGGCGGTGGTCGAGACCGCCTGCGAGGCGGCGCGCGCCGCCAGCGGGGCGCGGATCGCCTGCAACCTGTCCGGCCTGTCGCTGCAATCGCCCGGCTTCCGGGAACGGCTCTGCGCCATGCTGGCCGCCGCCCCGGACCTGGCGCGCCGCCTGCTGGTCGAGATCACCGAGACCGCCGAGATCGAGGACGAGGCCGAGGCGCGCCGCACCGTTGATGCGTTGCGTGCGCTCGGCCTGCCGATCTGCATCGATGATTTCGGCGCGGGGGCCGCCGCCTTCCGCTACCTGCGCGCCTTCCGGGTCGATTTCGTGAAGGTGGACGGCGTGTATGTGACCAATGCGGTCGAGAGCGAGCGCGACCGAGGCTTCATCGCCGCCATGGTCGACCTGGCCCGCACGGTCGACGCCCAGGTGGTGGCCGAGCGCATCGAGACCGAGGCGCAGGCGGCCCTGATGGCGGAACTCGGCGTCGCCTTCGGCCAGGGCTATCTGTTCGGCCGTCCGGGGGCGCTGCCGGGGGGCTGAACGGCGCGCTTGCCAGCCCGGCCCCGCCGGCGCAGGAAGCCTCGCCATGACGCCGCCCGCCCCGCCACGCCTCGCCGTGGTGATTCCCTGCTTCAACGAGGCCGCCAATGTCGCGCCCATGGTGGCGCGGCTCGACGCGGCGCTCGCCGGCATCGGCTGGGAAGCGATCTTCGTCGACGACGACAGCCCGGATGGCACGGCGGCCCGCGCACGCGCGATCGCGGCGACCGACCCGCGGGTGCGCTGCATCCGGCGCATCGGCCGGCGCGGCCTCGCTTCCGCCTGCGTCGAGGGCATGTTGTCGACCTCGGCGCCGTATGTCGCGGTGATCGACGGCGACCTGCAGCATGACGAGACGATCCTGCCGCGCATGCTGGCGGCGCTGGAGGCGAACGAAGCCGAGGTCGCGATCGGCAGCCGCAACATCGATGGCGGCACCAAGGGGGCGGGGCTCTCGCCGATCCGCCGCCTGGTGTCCGATGGCGGCGCGGCGCTGGCCAATGCCGCGCTGCCGGTGCGCGTGAGCGACCCCATGAGCGGCTTCTTCGCCCTGCCTCGCCCGCTGTTCGAGGAGATCGCGCCGCGCCTGACCGCGACCGGCTTCAAGATCCTGCTGGACGTGCTGTTGTCGGCCGGGCGGCCGCTGCGGGTGGCGGAAGTCCCCTATGCCTTCCGCGCGCGGGAGGCGGGGGAGAGCAAGCTCGATGCCGGGGTGATGCTGGAATTCGCCGGGCTGCTGGCGGACAAGACGCTGGGCGGCATCGTGCCGCTGCGCTTCATGGCCTTCGCGCTGGTGGGGGGCATCGGCGTGTTGGTGCACCTGGCGGTGCTCGGGCTGCTGCACGGCGTCGGGCCGGTTGGCTTCGGGGCGGCGCAATGGGCCGCCACCTTCGTGGCGATGACGGCGAATTTCCTGCTGAACAACCGCATCACCTACCGCGACCGGCGGCTGCGCGGGCCGGCGCTGCTGCGCGGCCTGGTGCTGTTCTATGTGGTGTGCGGCATCGGGGCCGCGGCCAATGTGGGCATCGCCGGGCTGCTGGTGCGCGACGACCTGCTGGGCTGGGGCGTCGCCGGGGCCGCCGGCGCGCTGCTGACGGTGGTGTGGAACTACGCGGTGTCCTCCACGCTGGTGTGGCGGGCGCGCTGATGGGCTGGCTGGCGGCGCTCGCCGCGCTCACGGCGCTGCGCCTGGTGCTGGCGGCCGTGCTGCCGCTGGCGCCGGACGAGGCCTATTACTGGGTCTGGTCGCGCGACCTGCAGGCCGGCTACCTCGATCACCCGCCGATGGTGGCGCTGTTCATCGCGGCCGGCACGGCGCTGGCGGGCGAGACGGCGCTCGGCGTGCGGTTGCTGGCGCCGCTGTCGATGGCGCTGGGGTCGATCCTGCTGGCCCGCGCGGCGGAGGACCTGTTCCCCGGCCGCAACGCCGGCCCCTGGGCGGCGGCGCTGCTGAACGCGACGCTGCTGGCGGGGCTGGGCGGCGTGACCATGACGCCCGACACGCCCCTGCTGTTCTTCTGGACGGCGGCGCTGTGGGCGGCGGCGCGGCTGTACCGGAGCGGGGATGGGCGGTGGTGGCTTGCGGTCGGCGCCTGCGCTGGGCTGGCGCTGGCCAGCAAATACACCGCGGTGCTGTTCGGCGCCGGCATCGTGCTGTGGCTGGCGATCGACCCTGCGATGCGCCGCTGGCTGGCGCGCTGGCAGGTATGGGCCGGCGGGGCGGTGGCGCTGTTGGCCTTCGCGCCGGTGGTGGCGTGGAATGCCGCGCAGGGCTGGGCATCCTTCGCCAAGCAGGGCGGGCGGGCGGGCGATGGCGGCTTCACGCTGCGCTTCCTGGGCGAGTTGATCGGCGGGCAGGCCGGGCTCGCGACACCGCTGGTCTTCGTGTTCTGCGTGGCGGGCGCGGGCGCCGCCGCGCTGGCCTGGTGGCGATGGCGCGATGCGGGCGCGCTGCTGCTGGCCGCGCTGGTGCTGCCCGGCGCGGCGCTGTTCCTGTGGCAGGCGACCGGCAGCCGGGTGCAGGGCAATTGGCCGGCGGTGCTGTATCCCGCCGCCGCGATCGGCGCCGCCGCCTTGCTGCGGGCCCCCGTCTGGCTGCGGCTGCGGGTGCCGGCGCTGGTGCTGGGCGCGGTGATGACCGGCGCGGTGTTTCTGCAGGCGCTGGCGGCGCCGCTGCCATTGCCGCGCGGCAGCGATCCCACCCTGGCGCGGCTGGGCGGCTGGCCGGGCTTCACGGACGCCGTGGCCGCCGCCGCGGCGCGCGAGGGCGCCGGCTTCGTCGCGGCCGAGGAATACGGCCTGGCCTCGCTTCTTACCTTCCGCCTGCCGCGCGATCGCGTCGTGGTGGCGATGGATGCGCGCTGGCGATTCTTCACGCTGCCGGCACCGCCACCCGGCGTAACCGGCCTGCTGGTGCGCAGCGAAAGACGTGGTGAGGGCGCGCCGCTCTGGCCCGGCGCCGAGCCGTTGCCGGAGGGACGCCTGGTCCGCAGCCGCGACGGGGTGGCGGCGGAAGCCTATCGCCTGTTCCGCGTCACGGCCGGAGCAGGCCAACCGCCCGCCGTGGTGCTGCCGCGCCCCGGCGACTGAAATCGCTTGAAGCCGGCCGCGCCATGCCGATGTTCAGGCCGAACGGAGTGACCGAGATGCAGATCCGAATCCCCCGCGGCTGGGAAACGCCCGAAGCCCGCGTCACGCCAGAGCACCTGGTGTTCGGCCGCCGCAAGGCCTTTGGCATCGCCGCCGGGCTGCTCGGCGCCGCCGGCGCGGCACAGGCGCAGCAGGCCGCCGGCGGCCTGCCGCCCGCCATGCGCAACACACGCTTCGCCCCCGGCCGCGAGATCAGCCCCGAGCGCGACGTGACCACCTTCAACAACTTCTATGAATTCGGCACCAGCAAGTCGATCAGCCAGGGCGCCCAGCGCCTGCCGCAGCGCCCGTGGACCGTGAAGGTGGACGGCATGGTGGAAACCCCGCGCGAATTCGGCATCGAGGACCTGCTGCGCACCATGCCGATCGAGGAGCGCGTCTATCGCCTGCGCTGCGTCGAGGCCTGGTCGATGGTGGTGCCCTGGACCGGCTTCCCGCTGAGCGCGCTGCTCGCGCAGGTGAAACCGCTGTCCTCCGCGCGCTACGTGTCGTTCGAGACGGCGGCGATCCCGGCGGTGATGCCGGGGCTGCGGCAATCCTGGTACCCCTGGCCGTATGTCGAGGGCTGCACCATCGCCGAGGCGGGCAACGACCTGTCCTTCATGGTGGTGGGCGCCTATGGGAAGCTGCTGCCGCCGCAGAATGGCGGGCCGATCCGCTTCCACCAGCCCTGGAAATACGGCTTCAAGGCCGGCAAGTCGCTGGTGCGCATCACCCTGACCGATCAGCGCCCGGTGTCCTTCTGGGAACGCATCCAGGCCGCCGAATACGGCTTCTGGGCCAATGTGAACCCCGCGGTCGCGCATCCGCGCTGGAGCCAGGCCAGCGAGCGCGCGCTGGGCACCAATGCGCGGATTCCCACGCAACTGTTCAACGGCTACGGCGAATTCGTCGCGGATCTTTACAGCGGGCTGCAGAACGAGCGACTTTGGGCCTGACATGGTCCTTCGCACGCTCGCCCTCGTTCTGTTCGGCCTGGCCTTGTGCATGGGCGTCTTCCTGGGCTGGGGCTACCCGCTCGGGACCATGCTCCAGAGCGGGGGGTCGATGGGATCGGGGCAGCTGGGCCTGCAGCGCTTGGTCGGCCCGTCGATCTGGAACGCGGCCTTCGCGCCGCTGCTGACGCTGCCCGCCTGGTCGCTGCCGACCTTCGTGGCGGTGGTGTTCATGCTCATCGCGGCGATGCGGCCGGGCAAGGGTTGACGCGGCGCAGCCGGGCGGTCATCCCGCCCGGCCGTCGCGTGCCGGCGGGCTATTCGACCCGCGCGCCGGAGATCTCGACCATGCGCTGCCAGCGCGGCGTCTCGGCGCGGATCATGCGCGCGGCCGCCTCGGGGCTTTCGCTGAGGATGATGCCGTAGCCCAGCGGCCGCATGCGGTCGATGAATTCGCGCTGCTGGCTGACCGTGCGCACCGCATCGAAGATCCTCTGCACCACCGGGGCGGGCGTATTGCCGGCGGTGGTGACGACATTCCAGTTGATCAGCTCATGCTGGCCAAGGCCCAGATCGGCGAAGGCCTTCATCCCCGGCACCTGCGGCAGCAGCGCGATCGGATCGCCCGAGGAGACCGCCAGCGCCTTGAAGCGCCCCGCCTCCACATGCGGCATCAGCGCGGGCATGACATCGAACATCATGTCGATGGTGCCCGACAGCAGGTCGTTGATGGCCGGCCCGCCGCCGCGATAGGGCACGTGCAGGATCTTCGCATCGGCGAAGCGGTTGATCGCCGAGATGTTCAGGTGGGATGAGGTGCCGGTCCCGGAGGAGCCCATCTTCACCTGCTCGGGATTCGCGCGCGACCATTGCACCAGGGCGCGGAAGTCGGTCCAGCCGCGCGCCTGCGCGGTCTGCGCGTTCACCACGCACAGCAGCACGCCGTCCGTCAGCTGCGTGACGGGTGTCAGGTCGCGCAGCGGGTCGAAGGGCATGCGCGCATGCATGAAGGGCATGGCGCAATAGGATGTGGCGCTGACCAGGCCGAGCACGGTGCCGTCGCGGTCCCCCTTGGCGATCGCATCGGCACCGATCAGCCCGCCGGCACCGGCGCGGTTCTCCACCACCACGGTCTGGCCCAGCACAGGGCCCAGCCGGTCCGCCAGCAGGCGGGAGGTGATGTCCACCGCCCCGCCAGGCGGGAAGGGGACGATGATGCGCACGGTGCGCCCGCCGGCCAATGGCTGCGCGAGGGCGGGCGTGGCGAGCGCCGTCGCTGCGGCCAGCAGGGCGGCGCGCCGCGGCAAGGGGGGTGCGTGACGCATCATGGGCACTCCGGCGGGAAGTCCTGGCGGGCAGCGTGGCGCGCCCCGGTCGCGAAGGGAAGCCCGCCGGTCGCGGCGTGCGCCAGGGCACATGGTGGCCGCGCCGCCAGCACGCATGGATTGTTGCGATGGCGGCACGCCTCTATCGTTCCGGCGCAGCGACATTCGGTTCCGTCGCGAAGGATTCGCGGCCGCGCAGCGCCGCATATGGGAGTCAGCAGCCATGGCGAATGTCATCCTCTCCGGTACCCTGGCCAATGCGCCGACCCCCTTCGATGCGTTGCAGGTGGTGGCGCGGATCAGCGGCACGGCGACCTCGACCGTCCTGAACGTCGGCATTGCGCAGACCGTGGTGATCCTGGACGGCGTCGGGCTGACCTATGATGCGCTGGCGCTGCCAGCGGGCGGCACCATCACCGGCATCAGGCTGGTGCGCCTGCCGGTGGACCTGGTCTGGTCGGCCACCGGCTTTTCCGTCACGGCAGCGGATTTCCGCGCCAATGCGCAGGACCTCGATGCCTTCCTGTTCGGCGGTGCCGACGTGCTGACCGGTGGCTCGACCTCCGACCATGCCCATGGGTATGGCGGCGATGATTCGATCTCGACCGGCACGGGCAATGACGGGATCGTGGCGGGCGAGGGCAACGACACGGTGCGCCCGGGCGGCAATACCGATGGCATCGACCTGGGCGCAGGGGACGACCTGCTGGTCATCGGCGATGCGCAGAACCTGGGCCTCAAATACGCCGATGGCGGCACCGGCAGCGACACCGTGCTGGGCAGCGGCGACCTGGCCGCGAATGCCACCCTGCAGAACTTCGAATCGCTGGCCTGGCAGGTGTCGTCCACCGCCATCCGGCTCACCGGCGCGCAGCTCGCGGGCTTCACCACGCTGCACCTGGGCAGCTCGCTGCTGCTCAACGAGACGGCGGAGCTCGAGATCACCGGCGGCGGCTTCGTCGACCTCGGTGCGCCGTCGGTCTTCACGGTGGGGGCCGATTCGCTCGATGTGACCGTGATCGGCCCGGTCGGCACCATGCTGCGCGGGCGCGACACCGGCCAGGCGGGCAGCGACGACGACATCACCCTGACCGGCACCGGGGCCGACAGCATCGCCACCTTCGGCGGCAACGACACCATCACCGCGACCGGCGCCGCCGGCGCGGTCGCCGCCGGTGAGGGCAATGACCGCGTCACGGTGGTCCTGGGCGCCAACCTGCTGCTGCTGGAAGCCGGCGCCGATACCGCGACCGGCGGGTCAGGCGCCGACACCATCGATGGCGGGATCGGCTTCGACCTGCTCGATGGCGGCACCGGCAACGACGCGATCGCCGGGGATGACGGCAACGACACCATCCTGGGCGGGCTGGGCAGCGACACGATCTTCGCCGGCGAGGGCAATGACAGCGTGCGCGGCGGGGCCGTCCTGGGCGACTTCGATTCGGTGTACGGCGAAGCCGGCAACGACACGCTGCAGGGCGGTGGCGGCCTCGGGACCGGCGCCTTGCTGTCGGGCGGTGCGGGCGATGACAGCGTGGTGGCGGGCGGGCAGGTCAATTCGCTGTTCGGCGACGAGGGCAACGACACGCTGACCGGATCGTCCGTCGTGCTGCTGCCAGGGGGTGTCGGCGCCACCACGGTGGGCAATTCACTGCGCGGTGGCGCCGACCAGGACCTGTTGAACGGCCGCAGCGGGCGCGACCTGCTGGATGGCGGGACCGGCGCGGATACCTTGGTGGGTGGCGGCGGCAGCGACACCTATGTCATCGACAGCCTGCTCGACGTCATCCAGGACAGCGGCAATGACGAGCTGCTGCTTCCCGCCGGCGACCTCGTGCAGTCCGCCGTGTCCTTCACCCTGACCGCCACGCTGGAGCACCTGACGCTGACCCAGGCGGGGCGCACGGGCACCGGCAATACCGGCGCCAATACCATCATCGGCTCGCTCGGCTTCGACACCATCCTGGGGCTGGGGGGCAATGACAGCATCTCGGGCGGCGGCGGGGATGATTCGCTGGTGGGCAATGGCGGCGTGGTGGTCGGCGGGAGCGAGGCCGACACCATCCGCGGCGGCTTGGGCAACGATGTCATCGAGGCCGGCGGCACCTTCGCGACGCCGTGGCTGTACGGCGATGGCGGCGACGACACCCTCACCAGCACCGGCCTGTCCTCGCGCCTGGAGGGCGGTGCCGACAACGACGTGCTCATCGGGTCGAGCCAGAGCTTCGGCACCGGCGGCACGGTGATCTTCGCCGCCGACGACCTGTTCGGCGGCACCGGCAATGACAGCCTGTACGGGGCGCGCGGCGCCGATGAACTGACCGGCGGCACCGGCGCCGACACCTTCGGCTATGCGGCGGGCGACAGCGGGCAGGTGGTGCTCGGCAGCCTGGCCGCCTTCGACACCATCACCGACTTCAACCGTGCCGAGGGCGACCGCATCGACCTCTCGGCGATCGATGCCGACCTGCTGCTGGCCGGCAACCAGGCCTTCGACGAAGTGCTGCCGGTCGGATCACCGGTGCCGATCACCGCGGGCAGCCTGCGCTACACGGTGGGCGCGGGGGCCACGACGATCGATGCCTCGGTGGACAGCGACACTGCGCCGGAACTGCGGATCGTGGTCAGCGTGGCCGGCTATACGCCGATCCTGGCGGATTTCATCCTGTAGGGACGGGGGCGGCGGGCTGGCGCGGCGGGTCAGCCCCGTGCCAGCGCATCGCGCGCGGCGGCGATGGCGCGATGCGTCGCCTCGGTCAGGTCGAAGGCGGCGAAGTCCGCGGGCGCGCTCCAGCGGACCTCGCTCACGTCGTCGCCGGCGCGCGCCTCGCCGGCCAGCCACTGCGCCGCGAAATCGATGATGGTGTAGTGGTACAGCGCGCGACCGGCATCGTCGCGCGAGATGGCATCGACCACGATCGCCAGCGCCAGCGGGCCGACCTCGATGCCGGTTTCCTCGCGCAATTCGCGCCGGGCTGCGTCCTCGGCGGTCTCGCCCAGGTGCTGGGCGCCGCCGGGGATGGACCATTGCCCGATCCGCGGTGGCTTGCCGCGGCGCACCAGCAGGACCTGGTCGCCGCGGAACACGATGCAGCCGATGCCGACCCAGGGGCGGTCGGGGTATTCGCGGCCGGTCACTGCGGGCGCGGCGGCTCGGCGGGGGCCGGCGGTGCCACGGGCGCTTCGGCGGGGGCTTCCGGGGCCTCGGCCGGCGGTGGTTCGGGCGCGCGCAGGTCGGACAGGAGCGGCACGAAGGCCTTCTCCTTCCAGGCGCCGACCTGGTAGGCCCAGCCGCGCCAGCGGGCATTGAGACGCGCCGCCTCGTCATCGCCCTCGGCCGCCAGGGTGATCCACAGCGCCTCGTCATGCTTGCGGGGGCGCACCACGATGGCGAGGTTGTCGGTCAGCTCGAAGCGGCCTTCGCCCAGTGCCTCGCCGGGGGCATCGGCCTCCGGGCGCACATCGAGGAAGGTGAGGAACTCGAAGGCGCGCCCGGCCTCGTCGAGCGCCGTCGCCTCGGCGGGCGGCGCGTCGGCCGGGTCGGTGATGCGCAGCGTGCCGTCGGGTTCGCCGCTGCGGGTCAGCACCAGCGGCGGCTGGCCGGTGCGCGCGACGGCGATGCGGCGGACGCGTTCGCGCGCGACATTGGCGATGTCGCGGTCGAGCCAGAGCTGCGGGTCGGAATCGACCGGGATGCGGCCCTCCGCCAGCCAGGCCTGGTTCTCGCCCGGCCTGCGCACATAGGCGGATTCCGGCACATTGCCCTGGGTGCGCACGCGGCGCCGGCCGATCACCAGCTCGGCGATCACGCCGCCCTGGGCATCCAGCACGCGCACCAGGGTCGAGGTCGCGCCGGCGCGCGCGGGGTCCTCGACGCCGAGGCGGTCGAGCATCTCGGGGTTCGCGGTGCGCGGTTCGACCAGGCGCAGTTCGGTCAGGCCGACCAGGAGTTCGCGCACCTTTTCCTGCCGGACAGGATAGCCGCCCTTGGCCGGCAGTACCCAGGTCTCGCCGCGGCGGGTGATCTCCATCGTGCCGTCATGGCGCGTCGCCTCGATCTTCGCCGCGGCCTGGAGGCGCTGCGCCAGCCCGGGGAAGGCCAGCGCGGCGCCGGCGGGCGAGGGCGGCGCCTCGGTGCCGGGCTTGAGCAGCAGCGCGCCGCCCACGGCCACCACCGCGGCGCCGGAGAGCAGCAGCAGGTTGCGTCGGTCCATCGTGCCGGCTCCTCAGGCCCGGGCCGCGGCGCGCCGGCGCTGCCGCGCCACGCCGATCCCGATGGCGAACAGCGTCAGCAGCAGCGGCACGGCGGCGATGTTGAGCACGCGCAGCCAGGTCTCGGTGCGTTCGATGTCGCGCCGCAGGTCCAGCTGCACGGCGCGCAGCTGCTGCCGGGTCTGCAGGATCTGCGCGCGCGCCGCATCGATCTCGGCGCGCTGTTCCGCCGTGATGACGGCGCTGGACTGGCCGCGCTCGCCGCCCTGGCGCAATTCGCGCAGGCGGCGCTCGGTGGCCTGGAGGCGCTCGGTCAACTCGCGCTCGGTCTGGCGGAAGCGGGCATCGGCGTCGCGGCGGATGTCGTCGACCACCGTGAAGGGGCGCATCGATTCGCCGCGCGAGCGCAGCGAGATCAGCGCATCCCCACCGGCAAAGGCATCGACCAGGTTGGCCACCAGCGATCCATTGTCGCTGATCGGCGTGGCGACCTGCTGGCCGAAGAAGTCCTGCACGCGGACCCAGAAGCGGTCCTCGAGCACGTCGGCGTCGTTGATGACGACCATGTTCGCGGCACCTTCGCTGCGCGCGCGATGGGCCGGCAGGTCGGCGGGGCGCTCGGTGCCTTCGGCCGGCGGCGGCGGGCCTTCGGGGAAGGCGGAGGGAACCTCGCCGCGGAAGCGCGCGCCGATCACGCGGCGCAGCCCATCGGGGCGGAACTCGGCCAGGATGCGCGCGGGGTCGGGGTTGTTCTGCACGCGTTCGACACGCGCGGTCATGCTGCGGTCGGAACTGGTGAGCAGCGGTTCCATCTCGATCGCCGTGCCGTCGCCGCGCTGCACCCAGCCGGCCGAGGCGACCGTCACCTGGTTCAGCTGCGCCGTCGCCACTTCCGACTGGCTGAGCGAATCGCCCTGGAGGTTGAACCAGGCTATGTAGTCCACCGCCTGCACGCGGTCGTTCGGGTTGGCGCGCACGCGCCAGGCGCCGCGCAGGTCCAGCACCACCCCGTCATGCGGTGCGACGATGCCCCAGGGATTGAGCAGCCTGTCGAGGTTCGAGGAGGTCATCCGCGGCGGCTGCCCGCCCGGGCCGGGGCGCGAGGCCTGCCCCTCCGAATGCGGGTCCACGAAGACGATCAGCTTGCCGCCGCGCATGACGAACTGGTCGATGGCATAGAGCGTCGCGTCGGGCAGGCCCTGCGGATGGATCACCATCAGCACCTGCACGTCGTCGTTGATGCGCTGGGCGTCCAGCGCGACGTCCTGCACGGTGAAGAACTGCCGCAGCGTCTGCATGAAGGCATAAGGCTGCCCGCCCGGGCCGCCGCGCATCATCATCATCATGCGCGGGTCGCCGTTGACCGGCAGGGAGGACATCACGCCGACGATCGGCCGGCGCGGGTTCGACAATTCGAAGACCAGGCGCGTCAGGTCGAATTCCAGGAAGCGCTCGCGCTCGGGCTGGAAGAACGGGACGGTGCGTTCGTCATCCAGCAGGTTCACCCCCGCCAGGCCGAAATAGATCTGCTCGCCGGACTGGTCGACCGGCACGCCTTGCAGGCCATAGGCAAGGGCGCGGTCCTCGGTCTCGCTGAACGGTTCGGGGTCGAAGATCTCCAGGCGCACCTTGCCGCCGGAGACCGCGGCGTATTCCTCGAGCATGGCGCGCACGCGCTCGGCATAGGCGCCATAGGCCGGCACGGCGGACCCCAGCCGGCGCGAATAGAACAGCCGCAGCGTCACCGGATCCTGCAGGCCCTGCAGCACCGAGACCGTGCCGGCCGACAGCGTATAGAGCCGCTGCTGCGTGAGATCGACGCGCGCGCGCGGCGCCAGCCGGTCCACCAGCATGTTGACGCCGACCGCCAGCACCGCCGCGGCGACGATGCCGAGCGCGGAGGACCACAGGCGCCGCGAACCGGGGCGGGGAGTTGCCATGCCGCTCATCGGATCAATCCGCCTTCCGGTGGTCGATCACCACCGCGTTCACGAACAGGAAGAAGCCCATGAAGGACAGGAAGAACATCACGTCGCGCAGCGCGATCACCCCGCGCGTCAGGCTGTTGAAGCGTTCCGTGATGGACAGCCCGCGCGCCACTTCCGCCAGCAGCGGGATGCGCTGCGACAGGAATTCCGTGACGATCGGCGACCCCGCCGCGGCGAACAGGAAGCACAGCGCGACCGCCAGCACGAAGGCGATGACCTGGTTCTTGGTCATGGCCGACATCGCCGCACCCACCGCCAGGTAGGCGCCCGCCACCAGCAGGCAGCCGACATACCCCGCCGCGATCACGCCATTGTCCGGATTGCCGAGGTAGTTGACCGTCAGCACCAGCGGGAAGGTGAGGGCCAGCGCGATGGCGCAGAAGGCCCAGGCCGCCAGGAACTTGCCCAGCACCGCCTGCCATTGCGGCAGCGGCAGCGTCAGCAGCAATTCGATCGTGCCCAGCCGCCGTTCCTCCGCCCACAGGCGCATGGTCAGCGCCGGCACCAGGAACAGGAACAGCCAGGGCACGAAGGTGAAGAACGGCCCGAGGTCGGCCTGCCCGCGGGCGAAGAAGCCGCCCAGGGTGAAGGTCAGCGCGCCCGCCATCATCAGGAAGATGACGATGAACACATAGGCCACCGGGGTGGCGAAATAGCCGGCGAGCTCACGCCGGGCGACGATCAGCGCACCCATCACGCGGCCTCCAGCGGCTTCATGGTCAGGTCGCGGAACACCTGCTCCAGCGTCTTGCCGGGCTGCTCCAGCGCCTTGGGCGTGGCATCGGCCAGCACGCGCCCATGGGCGATGATGATGGCCCGGGTGCAGACCGCCTCGACCTCCTCCAGGATATGGGTGGAGATCAGGATCGCCTTCTCGGGCGCCATGCGGCGGATCAGTTCCCGCACCTCGTGCTTCTGGTTCGGGTCGAGCCCGTCGGTCGGTTCGTCCAGCACCAGCACCGGCGGGTCGTGCAGCAGGGATTGCGCCAGGCCGACGCGGCGCTTGAAGCCCTTGGACAGCGTCTCGATCGGCTGCAACCGCACTTCATCCAGCTGCGTCAGGTCCATCGCTCCATCGACGCGCGCGGCGATCTCGGCGCCGCGATAGCCGCGGATGCGCGCGACGAAAGCCAGGAAGGCGCTGACGGTCATCTCGGGGTAGGTCGGCGCGCCCTCGGGCAGGTAGCCCAGGCTGCGCTTGGCGGCGACCGGCTGGTCGACCACGTCCTGCCCGCAGATGCGCGCGGTCCCGGCGCTGGGCGTCACGAAGCCCGCCAGCATCTTCATGGTGGTCGACTTGCCGGCACCATTGGGGCCGAGGAAGCCCACGACTTCGCCCCGATCGACCGCGAACGACACGTCGTCCACGGCGGTGAAGGCGCCGAAGCGCTTGGTCAGGCGCTCGATCTCGATCAACGCGGCCAAGGCCGGTCTCCTGCGGTGGGTCGTCGAATGTGCGGGGTGGCGGTTTGGCGCGGTGCGGGGCCGGGCGCAAGCCCCCCCGCCGGTGGCTCGCGGTCCGCGTCAGCCGCGCTCCATGGGCAGGGCAGGGTCCTTGGCCCATTCGTTCATGGACGCATCATAGACGGCGACATCGGCATGGCCGAGCTGGTGCAGCAGGAAGGCATCGAGCGTCGCCGCGATGCCGCCGCCGCAATACAGGATGGTGCGCCGCGACGGGTCCGCGCCCACCGCGGTGAAGGCGGCCGCGACCTCCTCGGCCGGGCGGAAGGCCAGGGCCGGGGTGGTCAAGGCCGCGACCGGCACGTTGACGCTGCCCGGGATGCGGCCCGGGCGGCCGTAGCGGTCATTCGCCCCGCTGTGCAGGTCCGGCGCCAGGGCATTGATGGTGCAGGTGGCCGGATCGCCGATCGCGGCGGCTACCTCCGCCTTGCCGACGAACAGGCCGGGCCGGGGCCGCGCGGTGAGCCTGGCCGGCGGGTAGTCGAAGCGGCCGGCCTCGGTCGGCCGGCCTTCCGCCGCCCAGCTGTCGTACCCGCCATCGAGCACGGCGGCGCGGTCGAAGCCGATGGCGCGCAACATCCACCACACGCGCGTGGCCCATTGCAGGTTGCCCCGCGCGTAGAGCACGACGCGGGCATCGTCGCCGATCCCCTTCGCGCCCAGCGCGGCGGCAAGGTCCTCCGGCGCGGGCATGGTGAAGTTGAAGGGGCTCGACCGGTCCGACAATTCGCCCTGCAGGTCGAGGAAGGCGGAGCCGGGGATATGCGCGGCCTCGTGGTCCGCGCGGCCGCTTTCGATGCGGTAGGGGCGGCCGGTGCCGGTCTCGTAGCGCAGGTAGGTGGTGCAATCGAAGACACGCAACGCCGGATCACCCAGCTGGTCCGCGAGCCCGGACGTCGTGACGATGGCATCGGGGCGCAGGTAGCGAGCAGACATGGGGGGTCCTCCAGGCGGTCTTGCGCGCAGCCTAGCCGAAACGGGGCGGTCGTGGGCGCCCTGGGCGGCGCGCGGCGATCACCCCGCGTCAAGCGGCGCCATGCTGATGTCGTGGCCGAACACCGCCAGCAGGATCCGCGCCGCCCGGCCGCGCGGCGAGGCCAGGGCGGCGTCGCGCGCCAGCAGCACCTCGGCGTCGCGATGGGCCGTCTCGACCAGGCGACGGTATTCGTCAGGGTCTTCGCGCGGGTCGATCAGCCTGGCGCCGGGCAACCCGGCTTGGCGCGCCCCCAGCGCATCGCCACCGCCGCGCGCGCGCAGGTCCTCCTCGGCGATGGCGAAGCCGTCGTCGGAGTCGCGCAGCACCATCAGGCGGCGCTTCTCGCCCTCGGTCAGGCCGGGCGAATGCACCAGCAGGCAGGATGACGGCTTGGTGCCGCGCCCGACCCGGCCGCGCAGCTGGTGCAGGGCCGCGAGGCCAAAGCGCTCGGCCTGCTCGACCAGCATGATGGTGGCCTCGGGCACGTCCACGCCGACCTCGATCACCGTGGTGGCGACCAGGATGCGCGTGCGCCCGGCGGCGAAATCGGCCAGCGCCGCCTCGCGCACATCGATGTCCTGCATTCCGTGGGCGAGGCCGACCTGGCCGGGGAAGCGCGCGCTCAACTCCGCGAAGCGGTCCTCGGCGGCGACGGAATCGTCGCGCTCGGACCCGGTGATGGCGCGCACCACCCAATAGGCGCGGTCCTCGCGCCCGATCGCCTCGCCCAGGCGGCCCACGATGTCCGGCAGCCGGTCCTGGCTGACCACGCGGGTGGTGATGGGCTGGCGGCCCGGCGGCTTCCCCGCGAGGCGGCTGACCGCCATCTCGCCCCAATTGGTCAGCAGCAGCGTGCGCGGGATGGGGGTCGCGGTCATCACCAGCATGTCCACGGCCTGGCCTTTTTCGGCCAGCATCAGGCGCTGGGCGACGCCGAAGCGGTGCTGTTCGTCCACCACGGCCAGCGCCAGGTCGTGGAAGGCGACCCCCTCCTGGAACAGCGCATGGGTGCCGAGCACCAGCGGGATCGAGCCATCCGCCAGCCCGGCCAGGACGCGCTTGCGCTCGCGCCCCTTCACCGAGCCGGTCAGCAGCGCGACCGGCACGCCGGCGGCGCCGCACAGGCGTTCGAAGCCGCGCAGATGCTGGCGCGCCAGCAATTCGGTCGGCGCCATCAGCGCGGCCTGGGCGCCCGCTTCCGCCGCCCGCAGCATGGCCATCAGCGCCACCAGCGTCTTGCCGGCGCCGACATCGCCTTGCAGCAGGCGCAGCATGCGGCGCGGCGCGGCGAGGTCGGCGTCGATCTCGGCGATGGCCTGGCGCTGGGCTTCCGTCGGCGGGAAGCCGAAGGCGGCGAGGGCACGCTCGCGCAGCGTGCCATCGCCGCGCAGCGCGCGGCCCGGCCGGTCGCGCGAGCGCCGCCGCACGAGGCCCAGCGCGACCTGGCCGGCGAGCAGTTCATCATAGGCCAGGCGCTTGCGCGGTGCTTCGCCGGGTTCGGAGTCCGGCGCCTGGATGGCGCGCAGAGCGGCGGTGAAGCCGGGCCAGCCCTCGCGCTTCAGCAGCGGGCCGTCCTGCCATTCCGGCAGGTCGGGCACCACGGCCAAGGCCGCGGCCATGGCGCGGGTGACCACCGGCAGTCCGAGGTTGCCCGTCAGCGGCCAGACCGGCTGGACCAGCGGGATGCCACCTTCGCGCGCCGAGACCTGCGGGTTGACGATGACCCAGTCGTCATCCTCGGCCTTCAGCGTGCCGGCCAGCCAGCGCGTCGCACCCACCGGCAGCGCCTTGTCCGCCCAGGGCTTCTGCCAGTTCATCAGGAAGGCGGTCAGCGACTCGCCGCCCGCCTCGCCGCGCATCCGCACATAGGGGCGGCCCTGGGCGGTGCGGCCGGCCTTGTGCGACGCGACCAGCACCGCGACCAGCGCCTCGGTGTCGGGCAGCGCCTGGGACGGGCGCTCGATCCGCCGGCGCAGCAGGTAGCGTTCGGGCAGGTGCAGCAGCAGGTCGAGCACGCGCGGCCCGCCGGCGGCCTTGGCGATGAGCCGCGCCTCGGCCTCCTTCACGCCCTTCAGGTCGGCGATCGGGGCGAGCAACGCCGTGAGCGCATCGGCGCCCTGCGTCACGCTCGCCTCCGGTCGGGCTGACACGATTCCCATCGGCCTCTATATGCCAGCGCAAAGCCCATGACCGAACCCCAGGATCTCGACCCGCGCCGCCGTCGCCTCGTGTTCCGCGCGCTGCATCGCGGCACCAAGGAAGCCGACCTGATGATCGGCGGCTTCGTCGCGCGCAACATCGCCGCCTTCACCGAGGACGAGCTCGACGCGATCGAGGCCGTGCTGGAACACTGGGACGTGGACCTGGCGGATTGGCTGTCGGGCCGGCGCGACATCCCGCCCGAGGCCGATACGCCCATGCTGCGCCGGATGGTCGCCGAATGCGGCCGCAAGGGTGCCGGCGTGCCGCCGGGGGCCGAGCGTTGAAGGCCATCGCGGTCCATGGCGCGCCGGAGGGCTTCGACGCCCTGCTGCTGTGCCGCCGCCGCGCCGAGACCGACGCGCCCGTGGTCCATGTCTGCCGCGACGATGCCCGCATGGCCCGCATGGCGGATGCCATCGGCTTTTTCGCGCCCGAGGTCGAGGTTCTGCGCTTCCCGGCCTGGGATTGCCTGCCCTATGACCGCGTCTCGCCCAACCCGGAGATCGTGGCGGAGCGCGTGGCCACGCTGACGCGCCTGCTGGAGGCGCCCACGCGCCCGCGCATCCTGCTGACCACGGTGAACGCGCTGGCGCAGAAGGTGCCGCCGCCGGCGACCTTCCAGGATGCCACCATGACGCTGCGGAAGGGCGGGCGCGTGGCACCCGAGGCGCTGACCGCCTTCCTGGAATCGAACGGCTACCACCGCACCGGCACGGTGATGGAACACGGCGAATACGCCGTGCGCGGCGGCATCATTGACCTGTACCCGGCCGGCGAATCCGACCCGGTGCGCCTCGACCTGTTCGGCGACGAGATCGAGGACCTGCGCCGCTTCGACACGGCCACGCAGCGCAGCGGCAAGGTGGTGCCGGAACTGCGCCTGCGCCCGGTGGGCGAGGTGTTCCTCGACGAGGAGTCCCGCGCGCGCTTCCGCTCCGCCTATCGCGAATTGTTCGGCGCGGCGGCGGCGGAGGACCCGCTGTATGTCTCCGTCAGCGCGGGCCGCAAGCATCCGGGCATGGAGCACTGGGCAGGCCTGTTCCACGAGCACATGGCCACGCTGATCGACTATGTGCCGGGGGCTTCCGTCAGCCTCGACCATCAGGCGGACGATGTCGCGACCGCGCGCTTCGAAATGGTGGCCGACCACTACGAGGCGCGTCGCGTGCCGGTCCGCATCGCGGAGGGCGAGGTCCCCTATCGCCCCGCGCCGCCCGCCACGCTGCACCTGACGCGCGGCGACTGGAACGTGATGCTCTCCGGCGGGCCGGTGCTGCAATTCATCCCCTTCGCGCGCGCCGATGCGGCGCAGGGCATTGAGGCCGGCGGCCGCCCCGGCCCGCTGCTGACCGATGCGCGCACCGCCGGCGAGAACGTCTTCGCGGCCTATGCGCTGATGGCCGCGGGCCAAATGAAGGCCGGCCGCCGCCCGCTGCTCGCGGCCTGGACCAAGGGTTCGCGCGAGCGCATGGCGAACCTGCTGCGCGAGAACGGCATCGCCGCCACGCCCGCCGAGGATTGGAAAGCCGCCCGCGCCGTGCCCGATGGCGTGATCGCCCTGGTGGTGATGGGCCTGGAGCGCGGCTTCGTCGCCGATGGCATCAGCGTCACCGCCGAGCAGGACATATTGGGCGAGCGCATCGCCCGCCCGCCGCGCCGCCGCCGCCGCGCCGACCAGTTCATCGCCGACGCCACCGAGATCGCGGACGGCGACCTGGTGGTGCACCAGGACCACGGCATCGGCCGCTACGAAGGCCTGGTCACCATCGAGGTGAACGGCGCGCCGCATGACTGCCTGAAGCTGACCTATGATGGCGGCGACCGGCTGTTTGTCCCGGTCGAGAACATCGAGATCCTCTCGCGCTTCGGGACCGAGACTGCCGGCGTGGCACTCGACAAGCTCGGCGGCGTGTCGTGGCAGAACCGCAAGGCCAAGGCCAAGTCCCGCATCCGCGACATGGCGGGGGAGCTGATCCGCACCGCCGCGCTGCGCCGCATGCGCGACGGCACGCTGGCCGCCCCGCCCGAGGGCGTGTGGGACGAATTCTGCGCCCGCTTCCCCTTCGCCGAGACCGAGGACCAGACCCGCGCCATCGCCGATGTGCTGGAGGATCTGTCCGCCGGCCGCCCGATGGACCGCCTGGTCTGTGGCGATGTCGGCTTCGGCAAGACCGAGATCGCCTTGCGCGCCGCCTTCGTGGTGGCGATGTCGGGCGCGCAGGTGGCCGTCGTGGTGCCGACCACGCTGCTGGCGCGCCAGCACACGCGCACCTTCACCGCGCGCTTCGAGGGCTTCCCGCTGGTGGTGGCGCAGCTGTCGCGCATGGTCACCGCCAAGGAAGCGGCGGAGGTGCGCGCGGGGCTAAAGGATGGCCGCATCAACATCGTCGTCGGCACGCATGCGGTGCTGGCGAAGGGCGTGGAATTCGCCGACCTCGGCCTGGTGATCGTCGATGAGGAGCAGCATTTCGGCGTGAAGCACAAGGAAGCGCTGAAGTCGCTCAAGACCGACGTGCATGTGCTGACGCTGACCGCAACCCCCATCCCGCGCACGCTGCAACTGGCGCTGACCGGCGTGCGGGAGATGAGCATCATCGCGACACCCCCGGTCGATCGGCTGGCGGTCCGCACCTTCATCATGCCGTGGGACCCGGTGGTGCTGCGCGAGGCGATCCAGCGCGAACGCTTCCGCGGCGGGCAGATCTTCTGCGTGGTGCCGCGGCTGGAGGACATGGCGAAGGTGGCCGAGCGCCTCGCGGAAATCGTGCCCGAGGCGCGCACCATCCAGGCGCATGGGCGACTCTCGCCCACCGAGCTTGAGCGCGTGATGACCGAGTTCGGCGACGGCAAGTACGACGTGCTGCTGTCCACCAATATCGTCGAATCCGGGTTGGACATGCCGGCGGTGAACACGCTGCTGATCCATCGCGCGGACATGTTCGGCCTGGCGCAGCTGTACCAGCTGCGCGGGCGCGTGGGGCGCGGCAAGCTGCGCGGCTATGCCTATCTCACCTGGCCGGAATCGCACCGGCTCTCGGCGGCGGCGCAGAAGCGGCTCGATGTGATGCAGACGCTGGACAACCTCGGCGCCGGCTTCACGCTGGCCAGCCACGACCTCGATATCCGCGGCGCGGGCAACCTGCTGGGCGAGGAACAGTCCGGCCAGATCCGCGAAGTGGGCATAGAACTGTACCAGCAGATGCTGGAAGAAGCCGTGGCCGACATCAAGGCCGGGCAGGGCAGGGATGGTGGCGCGTCCGAGCGCGACTGGACGCCGCAGATCAACCTCGGCCTGCCGGTGCTGATCCCGGAGACCTATGTGGCCGACCTGCCGGTGCGCCTCGGGCTGTATCGCCGCATCGGCGGGCTGGCCTCGGACGGCGAGACGGATGCGATGGGCGCGGAATTGGCCGACCGCTTCGGCCCGGTGCCGACCGAGGTCGAGAACCTGCTGCAGGTCGTCACCATCAAGCGGCTGTGCCGCGAGGCGGGGGTCGAGAAGCTGGACGCCGGGCCGAAGGGCATCGTGCTGTCGTTCCGCGGCAACCGCTTTTCCAACCCGGGCGGCCTGGTGGTCTGGGTGACGGCGCAGAAGGGCGGGGTCAAGCTGCGGCCCGACCACAAGCTGGCGCTGCTGCGCGAGATGGAACTGGCGCCGCGCGTGAAGGCGGCGCGGGACCTGCTGGCGGCGCTTGCGCGCGTCGCGCGCCAGGCGCGCGCCGCTTAGCGCAGGGCGTGCGCCAGGCGCGCGCCGCTTAGCGCAGGGCGTGCGCCAGGCGCGCGCCGCTTAGCGCAGGGCGTGCGCCAGGCGCGCGCCGCTTAGCGCAGGGCGTGCGCCAGGCGCGCGCCGCTTAGAGTAGGGCGTGCGCCAGGCGCGCGCCGCTTAGAGTAGGGCGTGCGCCAGGCGCGCGCCGCTTAGAGTAGGGCGTGCGCCAGGCGCGCGCCGCTTAGAGTAGGGCGTGCGCCGGGCGCGCGCCGCCGGGCACGCCGCGCCGGCGAATCGTGGCCGCCGCCGCACCGTCCCGGCCGGCCAGTTGCCAGGATCGCGGCTGGGCCCTAAGCCGGAGGCGTTCCGCTCAAGGTGACCCGATGTCCCTCACTGTCCCCCCGGTGATCCGCCTGTCCTGCGTGGCGCTGGCCGCGTTCTTCCTGGTGGCCGGGGGGCCGCCGCCCGAACGCCGCGCCGTGTCGCGCGCCGCCGCCATCCCGCCCGCCGCCGCAGCCGCGCCGGCGCCCGCCGCGGCCTCCGAACCCGCGCCGGTGCCAGGGGCGATCATTGCCCCCGCGGCCGCCACCGCCGCCGTCGCGACGCCGGACCTGTCGCACCTGTCGCGCGCCGACCGTGCGCGCGCGCTGGCCGATGCGCGGCGCTGGTCGGGCACGCTGTTCATCGGGTCCTCCGTCGCCGACGGCAAGCTGCGCGACCTCGTCTTCGCGCCCTGGACCGGGTCTTGGGGCGACGACACGCTGGTGGGCGGCGCGGTGCAGTACCGGCTCGGGCGCTTCTGGCGCTTCTTCATGCTGGACCTGGAAGGCGGCGGCGCCTACCGATCGGGCGACACCAATGGCGGCGAGTTCTGGGCCGCGGTGTACCTGCGCTACGATGGCTTCCCCTGGACCAACTACGTCTACACCACCTTCGGCCTGTCGATGGGTCCCGACTACGTGACGCGCCTGCCGCAGGTGGAACGCGGCACGGATGCGCGGCCCGAACCCAACCAGTCGCGCTGGCTGAATTTCTTCTCGCCCGAACTCACCTTCGCCCTGCCGGATTATCCGCAATACGAGGTGGCGCTGCGCTACATGCACCGCAGCGGGATCTTCGGCACCTACAACGGTGTGTACGAAGGCGCGAACAGCTTCGTGCTGGGCATGCGCTACCGCTTCTGACGCAGCGCGCCGCCGCGCGGCAATGAGCACGGCGGCGGGCAACCTCACGGATCGCTTCCACGCGGTGGCGGCGGCGGCGCCCGGGCGTGTCGCGCTGTCGGATGCGGGCGGCGATCTCACCTATGCCCAGTTGCGTGGCGCGGCGGATGTGATGGCGGCGCGCATGCTCGATCGCGGCCTGCGCGCCGGGGACGTCGTTCAGGTGCAGTTCCAGGCGCCGGCGTTTCGGCTGAAGGTCGCCTGTGCGATCGGCCTCGCCCGCATCGGCGCGATCCATGCGCCGCTGCCGCCGGGCAGCGCGGCGCGCGCGACGCCGGGGCTCGGCGCCGCGCGCTTCCACATCGGCGATATGCTGCCGGACCTGCCGCCTGGGATCGCCGGCATCCGTCTCGACATCGACGAGCTGCTGCGCGCAGCGCCGCCATCCGGCCTGCCCTGCACCACCGATCCCGGGCTGCCCTGGCTGCTGGCGCGATCCTCCGGCACCACAGGGCCGCCCAAGGCCTTCCTGATCTCGCACGCCAACGAGGCCGCGCGCCACGACGCGCAGCAGGGCGCCATCGCGATCCTGCCGGGGGAACGCTTCCTCGGCTTCGTCGACCCGCAGCAGTATATCGGGCTGAGCTATGTGCTGCGCTGCCTGCGATCGGGCGGCACCGCGATCGCCGCCGATCCGCAGGCCGGGATCGCCGGCAACCTGCGGCGCATCGCCGCGCGGCGCGTGAACTACGTCTCCACCGCGCCGGCGCATCTGTACGGGCTGGCGGCGGCGAATGAGGTGGCGGGGCTGGCGCTGCCCGACCTGCGCGTGCTGCGCGTGGGCAGCGCGGCGGTCAGCGCGCCGCGGCTGCGCCACGCGATGGCCCATCTCACCGCCAACATCCATGTCGGCTACGGCAGCAACGAGGCCGGCATCATCGCGGTCGCGACACCGGCCGACCTGCGCCGCGACCCGGCCACCTGCGGGCGGCCGCTGCCGGGCATGGCGGTGCGGCTGCTGCCGGCACCCGGTTCCGCCACGCCCGGCCCGTGCGAGATCGCGGTGCGATCGGCCGGCGTGGTGGATCGCTACCTTTCCGGCGCGGCCGATCGCGACATCACGCAGGGCTGGCTGCGCCCCGGCGACCTCGCGCGCATCGACGATGCCGGCTGCATCATCCTGCAGGGGCGTGCCGACGATGCGATCAACTACGGCGGCACGCTGATCTCCCCGCAGGAGATCGAGGCGGTGCTGCTCGACCATCCGGCGGTCGCCGATGCCGCTGCCTTCGCGGCTCCCTCCGCGCTGCACCAGGACCTGCCCCATGCGGCGGTGGTGCTGCGCCAGCCGGTCGACGACGGCGATTTGCTCGCCTTCTGCCGCGCCCGGCTGGGCGGCAAGGCGCCGCTCGCCATCCTCCGGCTGGCCGCCTTGCCGCGCAACGCCATGGGCAAGGTGCTGCGGCGCGTGCTGCGCGATGGCGGCGGCTGAGGCGCCGTGATGAACGATGGCGCCGCGCCGTGCCGGCGGCGGTCGCCTACAGGATACGGATGCCGCGGTCGGCCGCGACCGCGCGCCAGCGCAGGATCTCGGCGCTGACGAAGCCGCGGAATGCCGCGGGCGTGGAGCCCACCGGCTCCAGCCCCATATCCAGCAGCACCGGCGCGATGGCGGGGTCGTGCAACACCGCGCGCGTCGCCTCGGACAGCCTGGCGGTCGCGGCGCCGTCCAACCCCGCCGGACCCACCAGGCCCACCATGGAATAGGTCGCGACGCCGGGAACCGCCTCCGCCGCCAGCGGGATGTGCGCCGCACCGGGCACCCTGGCGTCGCCGGTCGCGGCGATCGCCCTCAGCCGCCCGGAGTCGACGCCGATCCGCGCCGACACCCAGGCATCGATCATCAGGTCGACCCGCCCGCCGGCGACGTCGCCCACCGCCGCCGCGGCGCCGCTGTAGGGCACATGCACCAGGCGCGCGCCCGATTCCCGCGCGAGCAGTTCCAGCGTCATGTGCATCACCGTCCCGATGCCCGGCGTCGCGACGCTGAGCCCGCCATCCCGGCGGCGCGCCAGCGCCAGCGCCTCGGCCAGGCTGCTGGCGGGAAAGCCCGCGCCGGCGACGATCACGATATGCGCCCTGGCGAGCTGCGCGATGTGGGTGAAGTCCTCCAGCGTGTCATAGGGCAGGTCGCTGCGCAGCGCGGCGTTGATCGCATGGGCGCTGACCACGACGCCCAGCACGCCGTCCTGGGGGCGCGATCGCGCCACCGCCTGCGTACCGATCACGGTGCCGCCGCCCGGCCGGTTCTCGACCACGATGCGCGCGGCCAGCGCCGCCGAGAGCCGCTCGGCGAACAGCCGCGCGAAGATGTCGGTCGCGCCGCCGGGCGGGAAGGGGACCACCAGGCGGTTCGCCAGGCCGGTAGGCTCGGATGCGATCGCCCAGTGCAGCGGCGGGGCAGCCAGGCCAAGGGCAGGCACGCCGGGGACGGCGCGCAGCAGGAACCGGCGTGTCGTCATCGGCGCACCTCGCAGCGCCCGCGCGCGG
Source organism: Roseomonas sp. CECT 9278 (assembly GCF_918698155.1). Taxonomy (GTDB): domain Bacteria; phylum Pseudomonadota; class Alphaproteobacteria; order Acetobacterales; family Acetobacteraceae; genus Neoroseomonas. The sequence continues at coordinate 75,502 of NZ_CAKKLX010000004.1, read as the reverse complement.
CGTCGCGGGGCGGTCGATGCTGCGCGGGCGCGGCCGCGCGTGTCAAAGCACCGCGATGGACGACGGCGTCGACACCAGGATGACGGGCAGGCGCGGCGAGAGGGAGATGGTGGGCGCACGTGGGATCGAACCACGGACCTCCTGCGTGTCAAGCAGGCGCTCATACCACTGAGCTATGCGCCCCCGGGTCCCGCCGGCATGCGCGGCAAGCCGGCCCGGCGGGGTCGCCTGATTAGACGCGGCGCGCGCGCCGCGCAAGGCCCCGCGCGTCAGGCTTCGACCAGCGCGACGTCGATCAGGCGTTCGAGCACCTCGGGCTCCTGCGCGCCCGCGATGGCGTGGCGGCCGCCGATCACGAAGCACGGCACGCCGTTGATGCCCAGGCGATGCGCGCGCAGGTTCTCGGCATGCACGGCATCGGCCTCCGCGCCGCTGTCGAGGAAGCGGCGCACCCCCGCCGTGTCGAGCCCGACGCGCAGCGCCAGCAGCATCAGCGTGTCGGCGTGGCCCAGATCCGCACCCTCGGCGAAATAGGCATGGAACAGCGTGTCCACGATGGCATCCGCCAGGCCCTCGCGCGCCGCGTAGCGCACCAGGCGGTGGGCATCCAGGCTGGAGGGCATGCGGCGGATGCGGTCGAAGCGGAAGGGCACGCCCTCGGCGCGGCCGAGTTCGGCGATGGTGGCGTGCAGGCGGCGCGCGCGTTCCTCGCCGCCGAACTTGCGGGTGAGGAATTCCTGCCGCGGCAGCCCGCCCGAGGGGATGTCCGGGTTCAGCAGGAAGGGCCGCCAGAGGATCTCCGCCAGCACGTCCGGGCGTGTCCGCAGCGCCCGGCGCAGGCGGCGCGTGCCCAGGTAACACCACGGGCAGACCAGGTCGAAGACGACCTCGATCTGCAGGCGCGCGCGCGGGGGGGAAAGGATGTTCACCGCGCCACCCTAGGCCCGATTCCCGGTCCCCGCATCATGCCAGCGTCACATCGGCTGGCCGGCGCTGCGCAGCGGCGGCGCGGGGGCCTCCAGCACGCGGTCCCCGCCGGCGGCGGCGGCGGTCGCGAGCGCGCCCTCGGCCGCGGCGATCGCCTCGTCGAGCACGGCGCGCACCGGGCCGTCGCCGACCGGCGCGATGCCCACGCTCACGCTCAGCCGCCGCCCATCCATGCCGGGATGCGCGAGCCGCGCCGAGGCCTCGCGCCGCAGCCTCTCGGCCATGCCGGCGGCGGCCTCGGGCGTGGCGGAGGGCAGCAGGGCGGCGAGCACGCCGGCGCTGGCATGCCCGGCCACGTCGCCGGCGCGGGTCGCGTCGCGGAATACGATCGCGAAGTCGCGCATCATCGCCTCCGCCGCGCGCGGGCCGCGCGCCTGGGCGATCTCCGCCAGGCCGTCGACGCTGGCGGCCACGACCGAGGCCGGCATCTGGTCGCGCTGGCAGCGCGCCAGGGCGGGGATCGCCTGGTCGATCAGCAGCGCGCGGTTCGGCAGGCTGGTCTGCTGGTTGACCGGCGAGGCCTGCTGCGCCTTGAGCCGGTCGAGGTCCGCCCGCCGATACGCCTGGACCAGCAGGATGAAGGCGAGCGGCAGCATGCCGTCGGCCAGCAGCGCCAGCGCCGCGCGCCAGCCCGCGGCGCGCGTGCCGCCCAGCAGGCTGTCGGCGGCCAGCACGGCCACCGCGGCACAGGCCAGCACGCCGAAGCCGGTGAACAGGAAGCGGCGCGGCAGGTGGTGCCAGGCCGCCATCGCCTGCACGCCGACCACGGCGGCGCCGGTGCCGCCCAACACGATCAGCACCTGCAGCGCCTGGACGATCAGTTTCAAGGGGAGGTCCAGGCTATCGGGGGGCGGGACAGGCATGCCGCATGCCGGCGCGAAGCCCGGCCGCGGGGGTGGCGGAAGGGGTGGGATTCGAACCCACGAGGGCTTGCACCCTGGCGGTTTTCAAGACCGCTGCCATCGACCGCTCGGCCACCCTTCCGCATCGGCCGCTTCTATTCCCCGGCGAGCCGCGCCGCCATCATCGGCGCGCCGAGCCGCATCATGCCGTTCACGTCGGCCGCGCGGTCCAGGTTCAGAACCGCGTCGGCGAGCTGGCGCGCGCGCTCCGCCCCCAGCACCGCGTCGGCCAGGCCATGGAACTTGGCGCGCAGCTCGTCCTCGGTCAGGAAGTTGGCCGGTTCGCCCTTGGGCACCTGGATCTTCTTCACGAAGGTCTGGCCGCGCGCCTGCACGGTCAGCTTGCCGGACATGTATTCGGGGAAGTCGGCCTCGACCTCGGCATCCTCGGCGGGGGTGATCTTGCGCATCAGCGTGCGCAGGTCGTCATCCTGCAGCCAGGCGTAGCTGTCCCAGCCGAAATGGCCGCGCGCCAGGGCGCAGGCCACCACGAAGGGGCCGGAGAACTGGCCGTCCACGATGTTCTGCGGGTTCTGCTTGTATTGCAGCGGCGCGCCCACCAGCAGCATGCCCTTGTTGGGCAGGCCCATGGTGACGCTCTCGATCTCCTCGGCCTTCAGGCCGAGCTCGGCGCGCAGCGCCAGCGCCGCATCGACATTGGCGTGGCCATAGCGGCAGGACGGGTAGGGCTTCACCGCCGTCTCCATCAGCTCCCACTCGGTGCCGAGGCCCTGGAGGGCGCGCGCGGGCTTCGGGTTGGGCGCATAGGCGCGCAGGAAGCCGGCGCGGCCTTCCAGCGCCTCGCCGGCGCCACGGAAGCCTTCGCGCGCCAGCGACGCGGCGGTCAGGCCGTTCAGCGCCGACCAGCCGACCTGGAAGCGCTTGGTCCAGGCGCCGTTCGCGAGGAACTGCAACGACCCCGCGGCCTGGGACAGCGCAATGCCGAAGGCGTCCTCGACCTGCGCGGCCGACAGCCCGAAGACCCGCGCCGCCGCCGCCGCCGCGCCAAACGCGCCGCAGGTCGCGGTCGGGTGGTAGCCGCGTTCGTAATGGTCGCCGCCAGGCAGCGAGAGCGCCAGCCGGCAGGTCACTTCATACCCCGCGACGATGGCGCCGAGCACGGTGCGGCCATCGGCGCCCACCATCTCGGCGGCGGCCAGCGCGGCCGGGATCACCGGCGCGCCAGGGTGCAGCGTGCCCGCCGCATGGGTGTCGTCGAAGTCGAGCGAATGCGCCGTGGTGCCGTTCACCAGCGCGGCCCCCGCCGGCGTGTAGCGCGCGGAATCGCCGAACACCGCCGCGGAGCCCGCCGCGAGGCCCAGCGAACGCACCGCGGCCAGCAGCGGCGCCGTGCTCTCGGCATCGTGACGACCGCGCAGCATGTTGCCCACCAGGTCGAGCACCAGGAAGCGCGTGCGGTCCTGCACCTCGGCGGGCAGCGCCTCGAAGCGCATGGACGCGGTGAAGCTGGCGAGTTCGCGCGTGACGGCGGCCATGGCGGTGTCCTCCTCGGGGTCGTGGTCTTGTAGCATTCCCGGCGGCGCGGCCAAGGCCGCCATTGGCGTGCCGCGGCGTGCCGGGCGACGCATCCGGTGTTTGCGTCGGCGCGTGGCGCGTGGCACCTCATGGGCATGATCCCGCGCCGACTCTTCCTTGCCGCTGCCCCCCTCGCCGGATGCGGGGCGGCCTCCACGCCACCCGCCACGCCGGCGGCCAGCCCGGCGCCTGCGGCACCGACCGGGTCATCCGCGGTCGCGCCGATCTCCTCGGTCGCCTTCGACCGTTTCGTCGAGGGCGTGAAGACCGAGGCGCGGCGGCGCGGCATTTCCCAGGCCACGGTGAATGCCGCCTTCGCCAATGTGCAGGCAAACCGGCGCGTCATCGAGCTCGACCGCCGCCAGGCCGAGGGCGGGCTGCCCTGGGAGGACTACCGCGACCGCATCATGGTCACGCCCACCCGCATCCAGAACGGCCAGCGCCTGTACCGCGAGAATGCCGACCTGCTGCGGCGGATCGAGCAGCGCTATCGCGTGTCCGGGCGCATCGTGGTGGCGATCTGGGGTGTCGAGACCAACTACGGCGGCAATACCGGCGGCTTCGGCGTGGTCGAGGCGCTGGCGACGCTGGCCTGGGAAGGCCGCCGCGCCGCCTATTTCCGCAACGAATTGTTCGCCGCGCTGAAGATCATCGACGAGGGCCATATCCGCGCCGAACGCATGCGCGGGTCCTGGGCCGGCGCGATGGGCCAGCCGCAATTCATGCCGTCGAACTTCGACCGCCTGGCGGTGGATTTCGACGGCGACGGGCGGCGCGACATCTGGGACAGCCGCGCCGATGCGCTGGGGTCGATCGCCCACTACTTCCAGCGCAGCGGCTGGCGGGAAGGCGAATCCTGGGGCATGGAAGTCCGCCCGCCGCCCGGCTTCACCCTGGCCGGGGCGGATACCGAGACGCGGCGCCCGCTGCGCGACTTCAACCGGCTGGGCTGGCGCACCGCCGGCGGCGCCGCGCTGCCCGACGGACCGGAGGCGCAGGTGGTGCTGCCCTCGCGCGGCAGTGGGCAGGTCTTCCTTGGCCATCACAACCTGCGCGTCATCCGCCGCTACAATTCGCCGGTGAACTACGGCCTGGCGGTCGGGCTGCTGTCGGACCGGGTGGGGGGATGATGCGCGCGGGGCTGCTGGCGGCGGCGCTGCTGGCCGGCTGCACCAGCAGCCCGCCGGCGCGCTACGTGGTGGGCGACCCCTATCGCATGGGCGGCACCTGGTCCTACCCGCGCGAGGATTTCTCCAGCGTCGAGACCGGCCTGGGCACGCGCCACACGGTCGCCGGATGGTCCACGCCCACCGCGAATGGCGAGGCCTGGAGCGATGGTCGCGTGCTGGCCGCGCACCGCACCCTGCAATTGCCCGCGGTGGTGGCGGTCACGAACCTGGAGAACGGGCGCACGCTGCTGGTGCGCGTGAACGACCGTGGGCCGGCCGATCCGGGCCGCGTCATCGGGCTGTCGGACCGCGCGGCCACGCTGCTGGGCATTCCCGCGGGCGGGACGGTGCAGGTGCGCGTCGCGGTGGATGGCGACCGCAGCCGCGCGCTGGCCGAGGGCGCGTCGCCCGCCGACCGTCCGCCGCTGCCGATCGAGGCCGCCCCGCGCGCCGCTGTCGCCGCCGAAAGCCTGGATGCGCTGCCGGGCGCGCGCGCCGCCGCCCCGGCGCGCGCCGCCGCGCCCACCCGCCAGGCCGCGGCCCAGCCGGCGTCCGCGCCGCCGCCTGACCTGCTGCTGCCCGAGACGGTCACGCCATCCGCCCCGAGCCCGGGGCGCATCATGCTGGAAGCCGGCACGCTCTCCCGCCCCGATGCCGCCGCGCGGCTGGCGGCGCGGATGCCCGGTGCGCGGGTCGAGGCCTTCGGCCCGGCGCGCGACCTTCAGTACCGGGTGCGGCTTGGTCCCTTCGACAGCGTCGCGCAGGCTGACGCGGCGCTGCGGCGGAGCCTGGCGGCGGGTGTGTCGGGCGCGCGCATCCTGGTCGACTGACGCAGGCCATCCGGGCGGCTGGCCGGCGCCGGCATCCGCCGCGCGCGTGGCGATCCCGTCGCCCCTGCGCGCCGTGCCGGCAGGCGTTTGCGTTGATTCGCCCACGCGCAGGCCCTACCGGTATGGCATGCCTGCCGAATCGCGAAAGACCTGCCGATGACCGACCGTCGCACGCTGCTGGGGGGCGCCATGGGCGCGGTGCTCGCGGGCCCCGCGCTGGCGCAGGGGCGCCCGCAGCAGGGCCGCCGCGCGCCCGGCCCGACGCGCCCGGCCGGCGCGCCGGCCGATACGCCGCTCGGGCCCGTGGATGTCGGCGCGCGCCAGGCGCTGGTGGTCGATTTCGCGACCGGCGCGGTGCTGCTCGAGAAGAGCGCCGACCAGCTCATGCCTCCATCGTCGATGTCGAAGCTGATGACGATGTACGTGGTGTTCGAGAAGCTGAAGGCCGGGCAGCTCCAGCTCGACCAGACGCTGCCGGTCAGCGAGCGCGCCTGGCGCATGGGCGGGTCCAAGATGTTCGTGGAGCTGGGCTCGCAGATCAAGGTCGAGGACCTGATCCGCGGCGTCATCGTGCAGTCGGGCAACGATGCCTGCATCGTGCTGGCGGAGGCGATCAGCGGCAGCGAACAGCAATTCGCCGAGCTGATGAACGAGACCGCCCGGCGCATCGGCCTGCAGAACAGCAATTTCCGCAATTCCACCGGCTGGCCCGACCCCGAGCACCGCATGACGGCGCGCGACCTGGCGATCCTGGCGCGCCGGATCATCCAGGATTTCCCCGAATACTACGGCTACTACAACGAGCGCGCCTTCCGCTTCGGCAACATCAGCCAGGAGAACCGCAACCCGCTGCTGGCGCGCGTGGCCGGCGCGGATGGGCTCAAGACCGGGCACACGGAAGAAGCGGGCTATGGCCTGACCGGCAGCGCCAAGCGCGGCGATCGCCGCGTGATCCTGGTGATCAACGGCCTGCCGACCATGCGCGCCCGCGCCGAGGAGAGCGAGCGCCTGATGGAGTGGGCCTTCCGCGAGTTCGAGGCGGTGGTGCTGTTCCGCGCCCAGGACACCATCGAGGACGTGCCGGTCTACCTGGGCGAGCGCAACCGCGTGCCGATGGTGGGCGGGCGCGACCTGGTCCTGACCCTGCCGCGGCAATGGCGGTCTCGCCTGCAGGTGCGCCTGCGCTACGAGGCACCGCTGACCGCGCCGGTGGCGCGCGGGCAGACCATCGGCACCATGATCGTGGGCGGGCAGGGCGTGCCGCAGCTGGAAGTGCCGCTGATGGCGGGGGCGGATGTCGAGCGCCTGGGCATCGTGTCGCGCATCCCGGCGGTGGTGAGCCGGCTGGTCTTCGGCAGCTAGAGCAACCCCTCCCGCCGGAACGAGAACACGCGCCCATTGCCGATGATCACGTGGTCATGCACCACGATGGACAGCACGGCGGCGGCCTTCTTCACCTCGGCCGTCATCTCGACATCCTCGCGCGAGGGGGTGGGGTCGCCCGAGGGGTGGTTGTGCACCAGCAGCAATGCGGTGGCGTGCAGCTCGAGCGCGCGCTTCACCACCTCGCGCGGATAGACCGGCGTGTGGTTCACCGTGCCGCGCGCCTGCGGCTCGTCGGCCAGCAGGCGGTTCTTGGTATCCAGGAACAGGATGCGGAACTGCTCGACCCTTTCGCGCGCCATCACCGCATGCAGGTAGTCCATCAGCCGGTCCCAGTTGTTCAGCACCGGCTTCTCGGCGGCCTCGGCACGCGCGAGGCGCAGCGCGGAGGCCTGCACCAGCTTGATCGCCGCCACCGCATGCGGCCCGATGCCGCGCGTCGCCATGAGCTGCGGTACCGGCGCGGCCAGCACCGCGGCGAAGCTGCCGTAGCGGTTGATCAGCGACTTCGCGAGCGGCTTGGTGTCGCCGGTCTTGAAGGCGAAGAACAGCAGCATCTCGAGCATTTCGTAGTCGGCGAGGGAATCCGGCCCGCGGTCGAGCAACCGGTCGCGCATCCGGCTGCGATGGCCGATGGGACCGGTATGGGGGAAGGGCACGTCGCCGCGATCGGGCGGCGGGACCGGGGCGCGGTGGCTGTAGCCGCGGTCGTCATCCTCGCGCGGCGGAGGTTCGGGCGGAGCCCAGCGGGTCGGGGCCTCGGCGAAGCCGTCGGGCTTCGGGCGGTCGGGCTCCGGGCTGGGGTCGCCAGGCGGTCGCTTGAACCACATGGCTGTATCTCCGATCTATATATCAACCAATAATTTATTGTTCCGCCAGAGCTTGCAAGCGATCGCGCAGGGTCGCGCGTTTGACGTCGTCGCGGCGTGACGCCACACCCCTGGCATGGCGGAACGCGGTCGGTTCATCACGCTGGAAGGCGGCGAGGGGGCGGGGAAGTCCACCCAGGCGCGGCGGCTGGCCGCGGCCCTGGCGGCGACCGGCCGGCCAGTGCTGCGATCGCGCGAGCCGGGCGGCACGCCGGGGGCGGAGCGCATCCGCGCCCTGCTGCTGGGCCATGGCCCCTGGGACCCGGTGGCCGAGGCGATGATGATGTTCGCCGCGCGCCGCGAGCATGTGGTGCGGGTGATCCTTCCGTTCCTCGATGCCGGCGGCTGGGTGGTGTGCGATCGCTTCGCGGATTCGACTCTCTCCTACCAGGGCGCGCAGGGGCTGGCGCGCGAGGTCTGGGCCGGCCTGGCGGGCCTGGCGCTGGAGGGTTTCGCGCCGGACCTGACCCTGGTGCTGGACCTGCCGCCCGACGCCGGCATGGCGCGCGCGGCGGCGCGGTCGGGGGCGGACCGCTACGAACGCATGGGGCTGGCGTTCCATGCGGCGGTTCGCGCCGGCTTCCTGCGCATCGCCGCGGATGAGCCAGCACGCTGCGCCGTGATCGATGCGGCGGACGGGGCGGATGCGGTGGCCGCCGCGATCGGTGCCGCGGTGGCGGCTCGGCTGGGCGTGCGGCTCGCGTGATCGAACCGCGCGCCAATCCCGACCTGGTCGGCCATGACGCGGCGGCGCGCGCGCTGGAAGCCGCGGCGCGATCGGGCCGGCTGCACCATGCCTGGCTGATCTGCGGCGCGCCGGGGATCGGCAAGGCGACGCTCGCCTGGCGCTTCGCGCGCTGGCTGCTGGCGGGGATGCCGGAGGGGGCAACGCCGCTGGAGGTGGACCCGGCCTCCGCGGTGTTCCGCCGCGTGGCGGCCGATACCCATGCCGATTGCTTCGCGCTGGAACCCAATACCGGCGAGCGCGGCGTGAAGCGTATCCTGCGCGTGGACGACGCCAAGGACGCGGTGCGCTTCCTGACCCAGACCGCGGCCGAGGGCGGCTGGCGCGTGGTGGTGATGGACGAGGCCGAGCGCGCCGACCAGGCCGCGGTGCAGAACACCTTGCTGAAGACGCTGGAGGAGCCGCCGCCGAAGACCGTGCTGCTGCTGGTCTGCGCCGCACCGCAGAAGCTTCTGCCGACCATCCGCAGCCGCTGCCGTCGGCTGGATTTGAATCCGCTGGGCGCGGCGGAGATGACCGCGCTGCTGGCGCGTCTGCTGCCGGACATGCCGGGCGATGCGCGGGTGCGATTGGCAGACCTGGCCGATGGCGCGCCCGGCCGCGCGGTGGCGCTGGCCGAGGCCGGCGGGTTGGAATTGCAGGCCATGGTGGAGGCCAGCCTGGCGGCGCTGGCGAAGCCGGAACCACCGCGCGACCACGCGCTGGCGGACAAGCTGGCGGCGGACCGCACGGGTGGTGCCTTCGGAATCTTCATGGGGCTGCTGCGCGGCGCGATCGCGGCGGGCTTGCGCGATGCGGCGCGCGGGCGCGCGGCGGCGCCCTGGCTGGCCCGCCATCCGCTTGCCGTGTGGGCGGGCCTGTGGGATAGGCTCGGCGACCTTGCGGACGACACCGAGCGGTTGAATCTCGACCGCAAGCAGGCGGTGCTCACGGGCCTGTCCTGGCTCGCGCGGCCCTGAACGGGGCGTCCGAACCAGCACCGGACAGCCCATGGCGAAGCCAGCGATCTACACCACCACGCCGATCTACTACGTGAACGACAAGCCCCATATCGGGCATGCGTACACCTCGCTCGCGGCCGACGTGCTGGCGCGGTTCAAGCGGCTGGACGGGCACGAGGTGTTCTTCCTGACCGGCACGGACGAGCACGGCCAGAAGGTCGAAAAGGCGGCGCAGGATGCCGGGGAGGACCCGCAGGCCTTCACCGACCGCGTCAGCCAGGCCTTCCGCGACCTGACGGCGGTGATGGGTTTCTCGAACGACGATTTCATCCGCACCACCGAGCCGCGCCACAAGGCGGCCTGCGTCGCGCTGTGGAAGGTGCTGGCCGAGCGCGGCGAGATCTACCTCGGTGACTACGAGGGCTGGTACGCCGTTCGCGATGAAGCCTTCTACGGCCCGGACGAACTGACCGAGCGCGACGGCGTGAAATACGCCCCGTCCGGTGCGCCGGTGGAGTGGGTGCGCGAGCCGTCCTATTTCTTCCGGCTGTCGAAGTGGCTGAAGGTCCTGCTGGAGCGCTACGACCTGCCCGAGGGCCATCCTGACCGCATCGAGATCCTGCCCGAGAGCCGCCGCAACGAGGTGCGCGCCTTCATCCAGCAGGGGCTGAAGGATTTCGGGGAAGGCTCGCCGAAGCTCGACCTGTCGGTGTCCCGCACCTCCTTCACCTGGGGGGTGAAGGTGCCGGGCGACGAGGCGCATGTGATGTATGTGTGGCTGGATGCGCTGGCCAACTACATCACCGCGGCGGGCTTTCCCGACACGACCGCGCCGCGCTGGCGGTTCTGGCCGGCGGATGTGCAGTTCGTCGGCAAGGATATCGTGCGGTTCCACACGATCTATTGGCCGGCCTTCCTGCTGGCGGCCGGGCTGCCGGCGCCGCGGCGGGTCTTCGCCCATGGCTGGTGGACGAATGAAGGGCAGAAGATCAGCAAGTCGCTGGGCAACGTGATCGACCCTGTCGCGCTGGTGGAGGAATTCGGGCTCGACGCCGTGCGCTACTTCCTGCTGCGGGAGGTGCCGTTCGGGCAGGATGGGGATTTCTCGCGCAAGGCGCTGGTGAACCGGCTGAACGGGGAGCTGGCGGATGCGCTGGGGAATTTGGCGAACCGGGTGCTGTCGCTGATCCAGCGGAATTGCGAAGGGCGGCTACCTAGCGGAGACGTCGATGCTTCCGACCGCCAGTTGCTTTCGCCGATGGGCCTGATCCTCGGTAGCAATTCCCTGACGCCATCGGACCCGCCACATCCATTGGTTGGACAACTCGCGAATCTGCCTGCGCGCGTGGCCGTGGAATTGGATGCACAGCAATTTCATAGCGCGCTGGAGGTCGTTTTCGGGCTTGTCCGTGATGCGAATGCATACATCACGCAACGCGCGCCCTGGGCGTTGAAGAAGACCGATCCCGTGCGTATGGCCGCAGTACTGCGGCACCTACACACGGCGCTTCGTGCATATGCGACGGTGCTGCAGCCATTCATGCCCGAGACGATGTCCGCCCTGCTCGACCAACTTGGCGTTCCAACAGACGCGCGAGACTTTGCCGCTCTCGCTACACCGCTGGCCGATGGAACGCCCCTCCCACCCCCCGCCCCGCTGTTCCGCAAGATCGACCTGGCCGCCGCCTGATGCTGATCGACAGCCACTGCCACCTCGACCACTCCGAGGATGCCGAGGTCTTCGACCTGATCGCCCGCGCGAAGAACGCCGGGGTCGAGCGCATGGTCACCATCGGCGTGCGGATGTCCCAGGCCGCCAAGGTCAAGGAACTGGCCGAGCGCCACCCCGAGGTCTGGGGCACCATCGGCATCCACCCGCACAATGCCGGCGAGGGGCCGCTGCCCACGCCCGAGGAGATCGCCGCCGAGGCCGACCACCCGCGCATCATCGGCATCGGCGAATCCGGCCTGGATTATTTCTACGACAAGGCCCCGCGCGACGCGCAGGCGGAGAACTTCCGCCGCCACATCCGCGCCGCCCGCCTCGCCGGCCTGCCGCTGTGCATCCATGCCCGCCAGGCGGATGACGACATCCTGGCGATCCTGCGCGAGGAACGCGCGGCCGGCGGCCCCTTCGACTTCCTGCTGCACTGCTTCAGCAGCGGCCGCGCGCTGGCCGAGCAGTCGGTCGAGATGGGCGGCTATGTCTCCTTCTCCGGCATTCTTACCTTCCCAAAATCCCAGGAATTCAGGGAGATCGCCGCCGACCTTCCAGCCGATCGCCTGCTGCTGGAGACCGATTCGCCCTACCTCGCGCCCGTGCCCTTTCGTGGCAAGAGGTGCGAACCGGCCATGGTTGCGCATACCGCGAAGGTGCTCGGCGAGGTCCGTGGCCTGTCGCCGGAGGAGGTCGCGGCGCTGACCACCACCAACTTCCATCGCCTGTTCAGGAAAGCGGCCTAGGCACTTGCTGAACGTCACTCTTCTCGGCTGCGGGGCGTCGGGCGGCGTACCGCAGATCGGCGGTGCCGATGGCCGCGGCTGGTGGGGCGAATGCGATCCAGCCGACCCGCGGAACCGCCGCACGCGGTCGTCGATCATCGTCGAGCGCGCCGGTGCCGGGCGGTTGCTGGTCGATACGGGGCCGGACCTGCGCGGCCAGATGCTCGCCTGCGGGGTGCCGGCGGTGGATGCCGTCCTCTACACCCACGACCATGCCGACCACGTGATGGGGCTGGACGAGATCCGCATCCTGAACCGGCTGGTCGGCCGCCCGATCGAGGCCTTCGGCATGGAACGGACGCTGTCGATCCTCCGCCAGCGCTTCGACTACGCCTTCCTGCCGGCGACCCCGCCGCATTTCTTCCGCCCGGCGATCGAACCGGTCTGGCTCGCCCCCGGCGACACGGTGGAGATGGCCGGGCACAGCGTCGCGACCTTTCGTCAGGACCATGCCGTGATGGACACGCTGGGCCTGCGGATCGGGCGCTTCGCCTATTCGACCGACCTGGTGCGCCTGCCCGCAGAAAGCCTCGCGCGCCTTCACGGCCTGGATACCTGGGTGGTGGGATGCTTCCAGCGGCGCCCCCACAAGGTGCATGCGAACCTCGACCAGGTGCTGGAATGGGTCGATATCCTCAAGCCGCGGCGCACCGTGCTCACGCATATGGGCCCCGACCTCGACCACGGATGGCTGCTGGCCAACCTGCCGGCGGGGGTCGAGCCCGGGCATGACGGGATGGTGCTGCATATCCCGGCCTGAGGGCGGTTTCGGAACGATCAGGTGGCGGGGCTTTCGCGACCGCGGGGGATGCCCCACATTCGCCATGAAGCGGGCGGGGCTGATTCGCCGCCGCCGCCACGAAAGGACATTTCCATGATCAGGGATCGTGACCCGGTCGAAGTCTACAACAACACCCTGGTGCCGATGGTCATCGAGCAGACCGCCCGGGGCGAGCGCGCCTTCGACATCTATTCGCGCCTGCTGAAGGAACGCATCATCTTCCTGACCGGGCCGGTCTTCGACCAGGTCTCGTCGCTGATCTGCGCGCAGCTGCTGTTCCTCGAGTCCGAGAACCCGTCCAAGGACATCGCCTTCTACATCAATTCTCCGGGCGGCGTGGTTTCGGCCGGTCTCGCGATGTACGACACCATGCAGTACATCCGATCGCCGGTCAGCACGGTGTGCATCGGGCAGGCGGCGTCGATGGGCTCGCTGCTGCTGTGCGCCGGGGCCAAGGCCAAGCGCTATGCGCTGCCCAACAGCCGGATCATGGTGCACCAGCCCTCGGGCGGGGCGCAGGGCCAGGCGACCGACATCGAGATCCAGGCGCGCGAGATCCTGAAGCTGCGCCAGCGGCTGAACGAGATTTACGTCAAGCACACCGGCCAGCCGATCGAGGCCATCGAGCGCAAGCTCGACCGCGACAGCTACATGTCCGCCGAGGAGGCCCGCGACTTCGGCCTGGTGGACCATGTGGTCGAGGAACGCCCGATACCGGCCTCGGCCGAACCCACGAAGGCGTGATGCGCCTGGCCGCCCCGGCCTGGCATCGGGGCGGCTTTCACTTTCCCCCGGCGGGGCCGGGGGCTACAGTCCTGTTGCAGTTTCCCGCACGTGCGGGGAACACGGAGACGGCATGAGCAAGTCGGGCGATTCCAAGAACACCCTCTATTGTTCGTTCTGCGGCAAGTCGCAGCACGAGGTCCGCAAGCTCATTGCGGGCCCGACGGTGTTCATCTGCGACGAATGCGTCGAACTGTGCATGGACATCATCCGGGAGGAGCACAAGACCACCCTGGTGAAGTCGCGCGACGGCGTGCCGACGCCCAAGGAGATCTGCAAGGTCCTGGACGACTATGTGATCGGGCAGGACCACGCGAAGAAGGTCCTGAGCGTCGCGGTGCACAACCACTACAAGCGCCTCGCGCACGGGGGCAAGAACCCCGACATCGAGATCGCCAAGTCCAACATCATGCTGGTCGGGCCGACCGGCTCGGGCAAGACGCTGCTGGCGCAGACGCTGGCACGAATCCTCGACGTGCCCTTCACCATGGCGGATGCGACCACGCTGACCGAGGCCGGCTATGTCGGCGAGGATGTGGAGAACATCATCCTCAAGCTGCTGCAGGCCGCCGACTACAACGTGGAACGCGCGCAGCGCGGCATCGTCTATATCGACGAGGTCGACAAGATCAGCCGCAAGTCGGACAACCCCTCGATCACCCGCGACGTGTCCGGTGAGGGCGTGCAGCAGGCGCTGCTGAAGATCATGGAAGGCACCGTCGCCTCCGTGCCGCCGCAGGGCGGGCGCAAGCATCCGCAGCAGGAATTCCTGCAGGTCGATACGTCGAACATCCTGTTCATCTGCGGTGGGGCCTTCGCCGGGCTGGAGCGCATCATCGGCCAGCGCGGCAAGGGATCGGGCATCGGCTACGGTGCCGAGGTGCGCGACCCCGACGAACGCCGCACCGGCCAGATCCTGCGCGAGGTCGAGCCCGAGGATCTGCTGAAGTTCGGCCTGATCCCGGAATTCATCGGCCGCCTTCCGGTGGTCGCGACACTCGACGACCTGGATGAGAAGGCGCTGATCGAGATCCTGACCAAGCCGAAGAACGCGCTGGTCAAGCAGTATGCGCGCCTGTTCGAGATGGAGGGGGCCAAGCTCACCTTCACCGAGGATGCGCTGAAGGCGGTCGCGACGCGCGCCATCCAGCGCAAGACCGGCGCGCGCGGGCTGCGCTCCATCATGGAAGCCATTCTGCTGTCGACCATGTTCGACCTGCCCGGCCTGGAATCGGTCGAGGAAGTCGTGGTGAACCGCGAGGTCGCGGAGAGCCGCGCGCAACCTCTGTTCATCTACGGGGAACGGCCGGCGGAGCAGACTTCGGCCTGAGCCGCGGCAGGGCGTCCCGCGGGGGGCGCCCTGTCAAGATCTTGAGCGGGCGCCGCCCGGGTCCCACATCCCGGCATAACCGTGGCGCCTCCCCTGTGCCGCTTTTGGGCGGGCGGGGCGCCGACTGTCCCTGTGAGGTCACATGACGGATACCATCCGCGGCGAATTGCTTCCGGTGCTCCCCCTGCGGGACATCGTGGTGTTCCCGCACATGATCGTCCCGCTGTTCGTCGGCCGCGAGAAGTCGGTGCGTGCGCTGGAAGCGGTGATGAAGGAGGACAAGCAGATCCTGCTTGTCGCGCAGAAGAACGCCGCGCAGGACGATCCGGGCGCCGATGACCTGTACCAGGTTGGCACGGTGTCCACGGTGCTGCAGCTGCTGAAGCTGCCTGACGGCACGGTGAAGGTGCTGGTCGAGGGCGGCCGCCGCGCGAAGATCGCCGCCTTCAAGGAGACCGCGAACTACTTCGAGGCCTTCGCCGAGGTGGTCGAGGAAACCACGGCGGAACCCCGCGAGGCCGAGGCGCTGGCGCGCACGGTGGTCTCGCAGTTCGAGCAGTACATCAAGCTGAACAAGAAGATCGCGCCTGAGGTGCTGGTCTCGATCAACCAGATCGAGGAACCGGCGAAGCTCGCCGATACCGTCGCCTCGCATCTGGGTCTCAAGATCCCCGAGAAGCAGGAACTGCTGGAGACGCCGTCCGTGACGGCGCGGCTCGAGCGCGTCTTCGCCCATATGGAGGGCGAGATCGGCGTGCTGCAGGTGGAGAAGCGCATCCGCAACCGCGTGAAGCGGCAGATGGAGAAGACGCAGCGCGAGTACTACCTGAACGAGCAGCTCAAGGCGATCCAGAAGGAGCTGGGCGAGGGCGAGGACGGCAAGGACGAGGCGGCCGAGCTGGAAGCCCGCATCAAGGCGACGAAGCTGTCGAAGGAAGCGCGCGAGAAGGCGCTGCAGGAGCTGAAGAAGCTCCGCACGATGTCGCCCATGTCCGCCGAGGCGACGGTGGTGCGCAACTACCTCGACTGGATGCTGTCGATCCCGTGGAAGAAGCGCTCCAAGGTGCGCAACGACGTGATCGCGGCCGAGGCGGTGCTCGACGCCGACCACTACGGGCTCGAGAAGGTCAAGGAACGCATCATCGAGTACCTGGCGGTGCAGAGCCGCAGCCCGAAGATCCGCGGCCCGATCCTGTGCCTGGTGGGGCCGCCCGGCGTGGGCAAGACCTCGCTCGGCAAGTCGATCGCGAAGGCGACCGGGCGCAACTTCGTGCGCATGTCGCTGGGTGGCGTGCGCGACGAGGCCGAGGTGCGCGGCCATCGCCGGACCTATATCGGCTCGATGCCGGGCAAGGTCATCCAGGGCATGAAGAAGGCGAAGACGTCGAACCCGCTCTTCCTGCTGGATGAGATCGACAAGCTCGGGGCCGATTGGCGCGGCGACCCGTCCAGCGCGCTGCTGGAGGTGCTGGACCCGGAGCAGAACAGCACCTTCGCGGACCACTACCTGGAAGTGGACTACGACCTGTCGGACGTGATGTTCGTGACCACCGCGAACTCGCTCCGCATGCCGCAGCCGCTGCTGGATCGCATGGAGATCATCCGCATCCCCGGCTACACCGAGGATGAGAAGATCGAGATCGCCAAGCGCCACCTGATGAAGAAGGTCAGCGAGGCGAATGGCCTGAAGGCGGGCGAATGGAGCCTGTCGGAAGAAGCGATCCGCGACCTGGTGCGCTACTACACGCGCGAGGCCGGCGTGCGGAACCTGGAACGCGAGATCGCGGGCCTGGCGCGCAAGGCGGTCAAGGAGATCGTCTCCAAGAAGTCGAAGAAGGTCGCGATCACCGCGCGCAACCTCGAGAAATTCGCCGGCGTGCGGAAGTTCCGCTACGGCGAGGCCGAGGCCGAGGACATGGTCGGTGTCGTCACCGGCCTGGCCTGGACCGAGGTGGGCGGCGAGATCCTGACCATCGAGTCGGTCGTGGTGCCCGGCAAGGGCACGGTCAAGACCACCGGCAAGCTCGGCGACGTCATGCAGGAGAGCGTCTCGGCGGCGATGTCCTATGTGCGGTCGCGCTCGACGACCTTCGGCCTGAAGCCGACGATGTTCGAGAAGCGCGACATCCATGTGCACGTGCCCGAGGGTGCGACGCCGAAGGATGGCCCCTCGGCGGGCATCGCGATGGCGACGTCGATCGTCTCGGTGCTCACGGGCATCCCGGTGCGCCGCGACATCGCCATGACCGGCGAGATCACGCTGCGCGGGCGCGTGCTGCCGATCGGCGGCTTGAAGGAGAAGCTGCTGGCCGCGCTGCGCGCGGGCATCAAGACCGTGTTCATCCCGAAGGATAACGAGAAGGACCTGGCCGAGATCCCGGACAACGTGAAGAAGAACCTCGAACTCGTCGTGGTGTCCCACGTCGACGAGGTGATCCAGCGTGCCCTGGTGAAGAAGCCCGAACCGATCACCTGGGAGGAGCCGGAGGAAACCCCGGCGCCGCGCGGGCCGGAGCAGGGCAGCGTGGGGACGGTGCTGCCGCACTGAGCGGCGAGGGGCGCTGGACGCGACCCTCGCCACGCAGGCTTCCGGTGCCCGCGAGGGTCGGCCGGCGGCGGGCACGTCCTGGCGCCATCGGATCGCGCTGAAGCGTCGTGGCGAAGCATGAAAAAACCCCGGCGGAGCGCGGCTTCGCCGGGGTTTTCTGTGGAAAACCCAGGGGGGCGTTGCAGTTTTGCCGCATCACCCGCCACGAATGGCGGATTTCCGCGGCGAATCGGGCGGTCCGTCGTTGACGCTGCGAAATCGGCGCTCCTACTCTCCGCGCCGACACGGCTGGCCGAATCGGCGGCCCGTCATCCGCGCCACCCAAGGAGGGATTCACCAGTGAACAAGCAGGACCTCATCGCCGCCGTCGCCGAGGCGACCGATCTGCCCAAGGCCAAGTCGGGCGACGTCGTGGACGCGGTGTTCGACGCGATCGAGAAGGCGCTTTCGAAGAAGGGCGGCGAGGTTCGCCTGGTCGGCTTCGGCACCTTCTCCACGTCCAAGCGCAAGGCCGGCAAGGGCCGCAACCCGCGCACCGGCGAGGAGATCAAGATCCCCGCCAGCACGACCGTGCGCTTCAAGGCCGGCAAGGGCCTGAAGGACGCCGTGAACTGATCCTGCCGACCAGGGCAGCCTTCACGAGGGCCGGTCCGCAAGGGCCGGCCCTTCGTGTTTTCGGCGCGTGCGAATCGGGCCTCGCGCGGCACGCCGCTTCTGCGGTAGGTCAGGGGCTCAGGGGGCGCTTAGCTCAGCTGGTAGAGCGCCTGCTTTACACGCAGGATGTCGGCGGTTCGATCCCGTCAGCGCCCATTCATCCCAGGCCCCCCCGGGGGAAGTGACGCGACCCGCGGCCCACCCACCGTGCAACCCACGCCCGATCCGCCATGCCCACCACCGACAGCTTCGCCGCCTTCCTGTGCGAGGAGCTCGCGCCCCTTGGCCACGTCACCCTGCGGCGGATGTTCGGCAAGGCCGGCATCTTCTGCGACGGCGTGATGTTCGGCCTGGTCAGCGACGACCTGTTGTACCTGCGGGTCGATGACGACAATCGCGAGGCGTTCCACGAGGCCGCAAGCCGGCCCCCGCTCAGCTACGAGAAGAACGGCGCACGCATCGACCTTGCCTTCTGGCAAGCGCCTGAGCGGCTGATGGACGATCCGGAGGGGCTGCTCGCCTGGGCAAGGTCGGCGTTGGGCGCGGCACGGCGCGTCGCGGCGAAGCGCAGGCCGGCGCGGCGCCGGTGAACCGAGGCGGCAGCAAACGCAATCGCTGCATTCCACCGCTTGACTATCCCCGCCACGGGACGTATCCCCCGCCTCCTGTCGCGAGCGGGTGTAGCTCAGTTGGTTAGAGCGCCGGCCTGTCACGCCGGAGGTCGCGGGTTCGAGCCCCGTCACTCGCGCCACGCGACAGTATGCGACAGACAGCGGCGCCGCGGCACATGCCCGGCGCCGCTTTCGCATCCAGCGCCACGCTCAGCGTATCGTAACGAGAATGCTTGAAAACGGGATGCCGCGACCTATGGCGAAGCGCCACAAGGGCGGCTAATGTCCGCCCGCGCTGCGCTGCGGCATAGGCCCAGGCGCAAGCCACCGCATGCCCGGCACAGGGCAGGGGAGCAAAGGTTGCGATGACCGAGCCACTGTTGGCTGCCTATTTTCCGGTCCTGGTGTTCCTGGGTATCGCGGCGGGCATCGCCATCGCGATGGTGGGCGGCGCCTTCCTCGCGGCGCGGCAGAAGCCCTATGCCGAGAAACTGTCCGCCTATGAATGCGGCTTCGCGCCCTTCGACGACACGCGCCGGCGCTTCGACGTGCGGTTCTACCTGGTCGCGATCCTGTTCATCATCTTCGACCTGGAAGTGGCCTTCCTGTTTCCCTGGGCGATCGCGCTGGGGGATATCGGCTGGCTCGGCTTCTGCTCGATGATGGGCTTCCTGTTCGTGCTCACGGTGGGCTTCGTCTACGAGTGGCGCAAAGGCGCCCTGGACTGGGAGTGAGCGCAGCATGAGCGCCGCCGGCAACGACATCGCCTGGAACAAGGACGCGCTGGCACCAGGTGCCGCGCAGGATGCGGTGATCAACCGCGTCACCGACGAGATGCAGGACAAGGGCTTCGTCGTCGCCAACATCGACAAGGTGGTGAACTGGGCGCGCACCGGATCGCTGTGGCCGATGACCTTCGGCCTGGCGTGCTGCGCGGTGCCGATGATCCACGCCTATATGGCGCGCTACGACCTTGATCGCTTCGGCATCATCCCGCGCGGGTCGCCGCGGCAGTCGGATGTGATGATCGTGGCCGGCACGCTGACCAACAAGATGGCGCCCGCTCTGCGCAAGGTCTACGACCAGATGAGCGAGCCGCGCTGGGTCATCAGCATGGGGTCCTGCGCGAACGGCGGCGGGTATTACCATTATTCGTACAGCGTGGTGCGCGGCTGCGACCGCATCGTGCCGGTCGATGTGTATGTGCCGGGCTGTCCGCCGACGGCCGAGGCGCTGGTCTACGGCATCCTGCAGCTCCAGAAAAAGATCCGCCGGACGGGGACCATCCTGCGTGGCTGACACCGAGATCACGCCGGCCGAACCGGCCGTGCCCGAGAACCCGCTGCGCGCGCTGGGGGCGGCGATCGCCGCGAGCGCCGGTGGCATGGTGACCGATGTGTCGCTGGCCTGCGCCGGCACCGAGCTGGTGCTGCATGCGCGGCGCGATGCGCTGCCCGCGCTGCTGCTGGTGCTGCGCGACGACCCGCGCTTCGCCTTCGAGCAATGCATGGACATCTGCGGCGTCGATTGGCCGGAGAATCCCGAGCGGTTCGAGGTCGTCTACAACCTGCTCAGCCTCGCGCATAACCACCGCCTGCGCGTGTCCGTCACGACCGATGCGGCGACGCCGGTGCCGTCGGTCGCCGCCATCTACCCCTGCGCCACCTGGTACGAGCGCGAGACCTGGGACATGTACGGCGTCGTCTTCGACGGCCAGGTCGATCTGCGCCGCCTGCTGACCGACTACGGCTTCGAAGGCCATCCGCTGCGCAAGGACTTCCCGCTGACCGGCTTCGTCGAACTCCGCTACGACGAGGAACTGAAGCGCGTGGCCTATGGCCCGGTGCAGCTCGCGCAGGAATTCCGCAACTTCGACTACCTCAGCCCGTGGGAGGGCATGACCACGCTCCCGGGTGACGAGAAGATCCACCTCAACCGCCTGGAGGGCCCGGCATGAGCCAGCCCCTGATCGGTGACGCGCCCGTCGAGACGGTCAAGCGCAGCATCGAGGTCGAGAGCCACACCATCAATTTCGGCCCGCAGCACCCGGCCGCGCATGGCGTGCTGCGCCTGATCCTGGAGATGAAGGGCGAGATCGTCGAGCGCGCCGACCCGCATATCGGCCTGCTGCATCGCGGCACCGAGAAGCTGATCGAGCACAAGACCTACATCCAGGCGCTGCCGTATTTCGACCGCCTCGATTACGTCAGCCCGATGTGCATGGAGCATCCCTTCGCGCTGGCGACGGAACGTCTGCTGGGGATCGAGGTGCCGGAGCGCGCGCAGTATATCCGCGTGCTGTTCGCCGAAATCACGCGGGTGCTGAACCACCTGCTGAACATCACGACCTATGCGCTGGATTGCGGCGCCATCACGCCCGCGCTGTGGGGCTTCGAGCAGCGCGAGACGCTGCTGGAATTCTACGAGCAGGTGTCGGGCAGCCACTACCACGCCAACTACTTCCGGCCCGGTGGTGTCGCGAAGGATCTGCCGCCGGGGCTGGAGGATCGCATCGCCGAATGGGCGCGGAAGTTCCCCGCCTTCATCGACGACCTCGCGACGCTGCTGACGGAGAACCGCATCTTCAAGCAGCGCACCGTGGATATCGGCGTGATGACGGCGGAGCAGGCGATGGAATGGGGCTTCTCCGGCCCCTGCCTGCGGGCCTCGGGCTGCGCGTGGGACCTGCGGAAGTCGCAGCCCTATGACGTGTATGACCGCATGGAATTCGACGTGCCGGTCGGCACGCGCGGCGATTGCTACGACCGGTACCTGGTGCGGATGCTGGAGATGCGTCAGTCGCTGCGCATCATCGAACAGTGCCTGGCGCAGATGAAGCCCGGCCCGGTGAAGGTGCTGGACAACAAGATCGCGCCGCCGTCGCGTGGCGAGATGAAGCGGTCGATGGAAGCGCTGATCCATCACTTCAAGCTGTACACCGAGGGCTATCATGTGCCGGCCGGCAGCACCTACACGGTCACCGAGGCGCCGAAGGGCGAGTTCGGGGTCTATCTGGTCGCGGACGGCACGAACAAGCCGTATCGCTGCAAGATCCGCGCACCGGGCTACGCGCATCTGCAGGCGATGGAAGTGCTGTCGAAGGGGCACATGCTGGCCGATGCGGTGGCGGTGATCGGCTCGCTGGATGTGGTGTTCGGGGAGATTGACCGGTGAGCGCGGAACCCGAAAGCTTTGCCTTCGATGCCGAGAGCGAGGCGAAGATCGCGACGATCCTGCCGCGCTATCCCGAGGGCAAGCAGGCCAGCGCGGTGATCCCGCTGCTGTATGTCGTGCAGAAGCAGATGGGCCGGCAGACCGGCAGCGCCTGGGTGCCGCGGGTTGCGATGGACGTGGTGGCCGATCGCCTGTCCATGCCGCCGATCCGCGTCTACGAGGTCGCGACCTTCTACTTCATGTTCAACACCAAGCCGATCGGGCGCTACCACTTGCAGGTGTGCGGCACGACGCCCTGCTGGCTGCGCGGGTCCGATGACGTGCTGCGCGCCTGCAAGGATGCCGGCGCGCTGAAGGGCTATGGCGACACCAGCGCCGACGGGCTGTTCACGCTGACCGAGATGGAATGCATGGGTGCCTGCGTGAACGCACCGATGATCGCGGTGGATGACGACTACTACGAGGACCTGGACTACGAGAGCACGGTGCGGCTGATCGAATCGCTGAAGCGCGGCGAACGGCCGAAGCCGGGCAGCGTGATCAGCCGCCAGACCAGTGCGCCGGAAGGCGGGCCGCAAGTGCTCACCGGCGCGGAGCAGGAGTGACCATGGCGCTGCACGACCGCGACCGCATCTTCCAGAACCTGTACGGCACGCAGCCGTGGAACCTGGCCGCGGCGCGCATGCGCGGCAACTGGGACGGCACAGCGGCGATCCTGGCGCGCGGGCGCGACGGCATCATCGAGGAGATGAAGGCCTCGGGCCTTCGCGGGCGCGGTGGCGCCGGCTTCCCGACCGGCATGAAGTGGTCCTTCATGCCGAAGCAGTCGGATGGGCGGCCGTCGTATCTGGTGGTCAACGCCGATGAATCCGAACCGGGCACGTGCAAGGACCGCGACATCATCCGCCACGATCCGCACACGCTGATCGAGGGCTGCCTGATCGCCGGCTTCGCGATGGGGGCGGTGGCTGGCTACATCTACATCCGTGGCGAGTACTACAACGAGAGCGTCGTGCTCGAAGCAGCGATCGCCGAGGCGTATGAGGCGGGGCTGCTCGGCAAGAACGCCTGCGGGTCGGGCTATGATTTCGAGCTTTACGTCCATCGCGGCGCGGGCGCGTATATCTGTGGCGAAGAGACGGCGCTGATCGAATCGCTGGAAGGCAAGAAGGGGATGCCGCGGCTGAAGCCGCCATTCCCGGCCGCCGTCGGGCTCTATGGCTGCCCGACCACGGTCAACAACGTCGAGACCATCGCCGTGGTGCCGGAGATCATGCGCCGTGGCGGCGCGTGGTTCGCCTCCTTCGGGCGGCCGAAGAATTCCGGCACGAAAATCTTCTGCATCCAGGGGCATGTGAACAAGCCCTGCAACGTGGAAGCGGAGATGAGCATCCCGATGCGGGAACTCATCGAACGCTACGCCGGTGGCGTGCGCGGCGGGTGGGACAACCTGCTGTGTGTCATCCCGGGTGGGTCGTCGACGCCGCTGCTGCCCAAGCACATCTGCGACGACGTGCTGATGGATTTCGATGCGCTGCGCGAACATCGCTCGGGCCTCGGCACCGCGGCGGTGATCGTGATGGACAAGTCCACCGACATCATCAAGGCGATCGCGCGTCTCGCGGCCTTCTACAAGCATGAGAGCTGCGGCCAGTGCACGCCCTGCCGCGAAGGCATGGGCTGGCAGATGCGCCTGATGAACCGGATGGTCACGGGCAATGCGGAGATCGAGGAGATCGACGTGCTCGAGAACGTCACGCGCCGCATCGAGGGCCACACGATCTGCGCGCTGGCCGATGGCGGCGTCTGGCCGGTACAGGGGCTGATCCGGCATTTCCGGCCGCTGATGGAAGAACGCATCATGGCGTACAAGGCGCAGCACACGCGCCTGGCGGCGGAGTAGGACCATGGCCAAGGTCACCGTCGACGGCATCGAGGTCGAGGTCCCGAACGGCGCCTCCGTGCTGCAGGCCTGCGAGGCCGCGGGCAAGGAAGTGCCGCGCTTCTGCTACCACGAACGCCTGTCGGTCGCCGGCAATTGCCGCATGTGCCTGGTGGAAGTCGAGAAGGCGCCCAAGCCCGTGGCGTCCTGCGCGTACCCCGTCATGGACGGGATGAAGGTGTTCACCGACACCGCCGTGGTGCGCCAGGCGCGGCGCAACGTGATGGAATTCCTGCTGATCAACCATCCGCTCGATTGCCCGATCTGCGACCAAGGCGGCGAGTGCGACCTGCAGGACCAGGCCGTGGCGTATGGCCACGACAAGTCGCGCTATGGCGAACCCAAGCGCGCGGTGAAGGACAAGGATATCGGCCCGCTGGTGAAGACGGTGATGAACCGCTGCATCCAGTGCACGCGCTGCGTCCGCTTCTGCGCCGAGGTTGCCGGCACGCCGGAACTCGGCGGCACCAATCGCGGCGAGAACATGGAGATCGGCACCTATGTGGAGAAGGCGCTGACCTCCGAACTGTCGGGCAACCTGATCGACATCTGCCCGGTGGGTGCGCTGACCTCGCGCCCCTACGCCTTCGTGTCGCGGCCGTGGGAATTGTCGAAGACGGACAGCATCGACGTGCTGGATGCGGTGGGTGCGAATATCCGCGTCGATGCGCGCGGGCCGGAAGTGCTGCGCATCATCCCGCGCATCAACGAGGCGGTGAACGAGGAATGGATGGCCGATCGCGGCCGCTTCTCCTTCGACGGGTTGAAGCGGCGGCGGCTGGATCGGCCCTGGGTGACGCGCGGCGGCAAGCTGGTCGCGGCGACTTGGCCGGAGGCGTTTGCCGCCATCGCGGCGAAGCTGTCGGCGCTGCCGGGCGAGCGCATCGGCGCGGTGGCTGGCGCGCTGGCGGATGCCGAGAGCGTGCTGGCGCTGAAGGATTTGATGGCGGCGTATGGGTCGACGAACCTCGATTGCCGTGATGATTTCGCGGCGATCGATGCAAGCCGCCCGGACTTCTACCGCTTCAACACCACCATCGCCGGGATCGACGAAGCGGACGCGCTGCTGATCATCGGCAGCGACGTGCGGCGCGAGGCGCCGGTGCTGAATGCGCGCATCCGCAAGCGCTGGAGCGCGGGGAAGTTCCCGGTCGGCTTCATCGGGCCGCGTGGGGTGGACCTGACCTATCCGGCGACGCATCTCGGCGACACGCCTGCCGCGATGGCCGGTTTCGTCGAGACGCTGAAGGCCGCGCAGAAGCCGATGATCATCCTCGGCCGCGGCGCCTTGCAGCGTGCCGATGGCGCGGCGGTGCTGGCGGCGGGGTGGCAGCTGGCGGCGGATGTGGGCGCGCTGACGCCGGACTGGCACGGCTTCAACCTGCTGCATTTGTTCGGCGGCCAGGTGGGCGCGCTGGAACTGGGCTTCGTGCAGGGCAAGCCGCTGGCCGACATGCTGGCCGGCGGCGTCGACGCGCTGTGGCTGCTGAATGCGGATGGCTTCGAGCCCTCGCGTATCGCGCCGGGCACCTTCGTGATCTACCAGGGCCACCACGGCGATGCGATGGCCGCGCGGGCCGACGTGATTCTGCCGGGTGCGGCCTATACCGAGAAGGACGCGACCTGGGTGAACACCGAGGGCCGCGCGCAGCGCGGACGCCTGGCCATCTTCCCGCCCGGCGAGGCGAAGGAGGATTGGCGCATCCTCCGCGCCTACAGCGAAGGTGTCGGCAAGACGCTGCCCTATGACGACACCAACGCGATCCGCGCGCGGCTGGCGCAGGCAAGCCCGGTCTTCGCGCGCGTCGGCGATGTGGTGGGCGGTGGTTGCACCGACACGACCGCGCCGGCAGGTGGCACGCCGACCGACGCGCCCTTCGTGCTGCCGATCGCTGTGTATCACCAGGCGGATGTGATCAGCCGCGCCTCCGACACCATGGCCGAATGCGCCGCGGTCTACGGCCCGCAGCCCGCGATGGCGGCGGAGTGATCGCGATGGAGTTCTTCTTCACCCACCCGCTCGGCATCCTGATCCTGACTGTGGTGAAGGCGCTGGCATTGCTGGTGCCACTGCTGGTCGGCGTGGCCTACCTGACCTACGCGGAACGCAAGGTCCTGGCGGCGATGCAGCTGCGCAAGGGGCCGAACGTCGTCGGACCCTTCGGCCTGTTCCAGCCCTTCGCCGACGCCATCAAGATGCTGATGAAGGAGACGATCGTGCCAACCGGCGCGAACCGTGTCCTGTTCCTGCTGGCGCCGATGCTCACCTTCAGCCTGGCGATGCTGGCCTGGGCCGTCATCCCGGTGAACGACGGCTGGGCGATCGCCGACATCAATGTGGGGATCCTTTACCTGTTCGCGATCAGCAGCCTGGGCGTGTACGGCGTGATCATCGCGGGCTGGGCGTCGAATTCGAAATACGCCTTCCTGGGCGCGCTGCGATCGGCGGCGCAGATGGTGTCCTACGAAGTCAGCATGGGCTTCGTGATCGTGACCGTGCTGCTGTGCGTGGGGTCGCTGAACCTGACCGAGATCGTGCGGGCGCAATCGACCGTGTGGTTCGCGATTCCGCTGTTCCCGATGTTCGTGATCTTCTTCATCAGCACGCTGGCCGAGACCAACCGCGCGCCCTTCGACCTGCCCGAAGGCGAGAGCGAACTCGTCGCCGGCTTCTTCGTCGAATACAGCTCGATGTCCTTCGCGCTGTTCTTCCTCGGCGAATACGCGAACATGATCCTGATGTCGGCGCTGACCACCATCCTGTTCCTGGGCGGGTGGCTGCCGCCGATCGACATCGCGCCGTTCAATTGGGTGCCAGGACCGGTCTGGTTCGTGGCGAAGATCTGCCTGTGCCTGTTCACCTTCATCTGGGTGCGCGCGACCTTCCCACGCTACCGCTACGACCAGCTGATGCGCCTGGGCTGGAAGGTGTTCCTGCCGTTCAGCCTGCTGTGGCTGGTGCTGACGGCGCTTGTGCTGAAGCTCACCGGCTGGCTGCCGGCGTGAGGAGCTGACAATGGCCTCCCTCGATCGCGTCGCGCGTTCGCTGCTGCTCTCCGAGCTCGTCTCGGGCATGGCGCTGACGCTGAAGTACTTCTTCAAGAAGAAGGTCACGCTGAACTACCCGTATGAACGCGGCCCGCTCGGCCCGCGCTTCAAGGGGGAGCACGCGCTGCGCCGCTACCCGAATGGCGAGGAACGCTGCATCGCCTGCAAGCTGTGCGAAGCCGTGTGCCCTGCGCAAGCCATCACCATCGAGGCCGAGCCGCGAGAGGACGGATCACGCCGCACCACGCGCTACGACATCGACATGACGAAGTGCATCTATTGCGGGCTGTGCGAGGAAGCCTGCCCGGTCGATGCCATCGTCGAGGGCCCCAACATGGAATTCGCCGCCGAGACGCGCGAGGAGCTGATCTTCACCAAGGAGAAGCTGCTCGACAATGGCGACCGCTGGGAGCCGATGCTCGCGGAACGCCTGCGCCTCGACGCGCCGTATCGGTGAAAGCGCCATGATCGCAGCCCTTGCCTTCTACGCCTTCGCCGCGGTGCTGATCGCCTCCGCCGTCATGGTGGTGACCAGCCGCAACCCGGTGCATTCCGTACTGTTCTTGATCCTGGCCTTCTTCAACGCGGCCGGGCTGTTCCTGATCGCGGGGGCCGAGTTCCTCGCGATGATCCTGGTCATCGTCTATGTCGGCGCCGTCGCGGTGCTGTTCCTGTTCGTGGTGATGATGCTGGATATCGACTTCGCGCAGCTGCGCGAGGGCTTCCAGCGATACGCGCCCTTCGGCGCCGTGATCGGCGGCATCCTGCTGCTGGAACTGTTCATGGTGGTGACGGTATGGCGCTTCGCGCCGGAGGCCGCGGCGTTGCGCCTGAACCCGAACCCCGAGGGCGTCACCAACGCCGAGGCGCTCGGGCGCATCCTCTATACGGACTACATCTACCTGTTCCAGGGCAGCGGCGTGATCCTGCTGGTGGCAATGATCGGCGCCATCGTGCTGACGCATCGCGACCGGGTGGGGACGAAGCGGCAGGATATCGGCGCGCAGGTGTCGCGGACGGGGTCCGTCTCGGTCCGCCAGGTGCCGATGGGCGTCGGGCTGAAAGAGATCGGCATCGAGCGCCCGCCTTCGCCCGAGGCCGAAAAGCCAAAGCAGGTCGAGCACCATGGGGGGCATCACTGAGATGGCCGTCTCGCTCGCGCATTTCCTGACCGTCTCGGCCATCCTGCTGGTGCTGGGCGTCTTCGGCATCTTCCTCAACCGGAAGAACGTCATCGTCATCCTGATGTCGGTGGAGCTGATCCTGCTCGCGGTGAATCTGAACCTGGTGGCCTTCTCGGCCGCACTCGGCGACCTCACCGGCCAGGTCTTCACCATGTTCATCCTGACCGTCGCGGCGGCCGAGGCCGCCATCGGGCTCGCGATCGTCGTCATCTACTTCCGCAACCGCGGGACTATCGAGGTCGAGGATATCTCGACCCTGAAGGGCTGAGCGCATGTTCGTCGGCGCTGTCTTCTTCCCGCTGCTGGGTGCCTCCATCGCGGGCCTGTTCGGCCGCTGGATCGGCGACCGCGCCGCGCAGATCGTCACCATCACCTGCATGGTGCTGGCCGCGATCTGCGGGCTGACCGCCTTCTTCCAGGTGGCACTCGGCCATGCGCCGACCACGATCGAGATCGTCACCTTCCTCGATGTCGGCGGCTTCGAGGTGTCCTGGGCGCTGCGCTACGACACACTCAGCGCCGTCATGGTCGGCATGGTCACGCTGATCTCGACGCTGATCCATATCTACAGCGTCGGCTACATGTCCCACGATCCGGACCGGCCGCGCTTCTTCGCCTACCTGTCGCTGTTCACCTTCATGATGCTGATGCTGGTGACGGCCGACAACCTGGTGCAGCTGTTCTTCGGCTGGGAAGGCGTAGGCCTGGCGAGCTACCTGCTGATCGGCTTCTGGTACGAGAAGGACAGCGCCTGCAACGCGGCGATGAAGGCCTTCATCGTGAATCGCGTGGGCGACCTGTTCTTCATGCTGGGCCTGGCGCTGACCTTCTGGACCTTCGGCAGCGTTGAGTTCAGCGCGATCTTCGGCGCCATCGACCAGCACAAGGACGCGACCTTCGCCGGCTTCCGCACCTACGAAGTCATCTGCGTGCTGCTGTTCCTCGGCGCCTGCGGGAAGTCGGCGCAGCTGGGCCTGCACACCTGGCTGCCGGATGCGATGGAAGGACCCACGCCGGTCTCCGCGCTGATCCATGCGGCGACGATGGTGACCGCCGGCGTGTTCCTGGTGGCGCGCATGTCGCCTGTGTTCGAATACGCGCCGACGGCGCTGGCGCTGGTCACCATCGTGGGCGCGTCGACCGCGCTGTTCGCCGCGACCATCGGCTGCGTGCAGAACGACATCAAGCGGATCATCGCGTATTCGACCTGCTCGCAGCTCGGCTACATGTTCTTCGCGGCGGGCGTGGGCGCCTACCAGGGCGCGATCTTCCACCTGTTCACGCATGCCTTCTTCAAGGCGCTGCTGTTCCTCGGCGCGGGGTCGGTCATCCATGCCATGTCCAACGAACAGGACATCCGGAAGATGGGCGGCATCTGGAAGGAGATCCCGGTCACCTATGCGGTGATCTGGATCGGCTCGCTGGCGCTGGCGGGCGTGCCGTATTTCGCCGGCTACTATTCGAAGGATTTCGTGCTGGAGGCGGCGTTTGCGGCCGGCACGCCGGTGGGCATGTACGCCTTCGCCTGCGGCATGATCGCGGCCTTCCTGACGGCGTTCTACTCCTGGCGGCTCATCATCCTGACCTTCCATGGCGCGCCGCGGGCCGACCACCACACGATGGAGCACGTCCACGAAAGCCCGTGGGTGATGCTGGCGCCGCTGCTGGTGCTGGCGGCCGGCGCCATAGGCATCGGCGCGGTGTTCCACGAGGAATTCGTCGGCCATCACTGGCAGCAGTTCTGGAACGGGGCGATCGTCAACGCGCCGCACAACCACATCATGGACGCCGCGCATCATGTGCCGTCCTGGGTGCCGCTTGCGCCCACCGTGGTGGGGCTGTCGGGCATCGCGCTCGCCTACATGCTGTACATGCTCGCACCATCCATCCCGGGGAAGCTCGCCTCGGCCTTCGGCGGGCTGTACCGCTTCCTGCTGAACAAGTGGTATTTCGACGAGCTGTATGACGCGATCTTCGTCCGCCCCGCCCGCGCCCTGGCGCGCGTGCTGTGGCAGAAGGTCGATGCCGGCGTGATCGACGGCGTGCCGAACGGCGCGGCGGCCATCGCATCCGATGTCGCGCAGGGTGCCGTGCGCCTGCAGACCGGGCGCGTCGCCAACTACGCCTTCACCATGATCGCGGGGCTCGCCATCTTCGTGACATTGCTGGTCTTCGGAGCCGCCCGATGAACGCCGCCGGCTTCCCGCTGCTGAGCCTGCTGACCTTCCTGCCGCTGGCGGGTGCCATCGCCATCCTGACGCTGCGCGGCGACGACAAGGTCACCGCCGAGAACGCGCGCTGGACCGCGCTGTGGACCAGCCTGATCGTCTTCGCGCTGTCACTGATCCTGTGGTTCCGCTTCGACAAGACCGACCCGGGCTTCCAGTTCGTCGAACGGCTCGATTGGCTGTCCGAATTCGGCATCACCTATCACATGGGCGTGGACGGCATCTCGGTGCTGTTCATCCTGCTGTCCACGCTGCTGACGCCGATCTGCATCCTGGCATCCTGGGACTCCATCCAGACCCGCGTGCGGGAATACATGGTCGCCTTCCTGGTGCTCGAGATGATGATGGTCGGCATGTTCGCCGCGCTCGACTTCATCGTCTTCTACGTCTTCTTCGAGGGCGTGCTGATCCCGATGTTCCTGATCATCGGCGTGTGGGGCGGCAAGCGGCGGGTCTACGCGTCGTTCAAGTTCTTCCTCTACACGCTGCTCGGCTCGGTGCTGATGCTGCTGGCGATCCTGCTGCTATGGTTCCGCGCCGGCACCACCGACATCCCGATGCTGTTCCAGCACGCCATCCCGCCGGCGCTGCAGACCTGGATCTTCCTGGCCTTCTTCGCCTCCTTCGCGGTGAAGGTGCCGATGTGGCCGTTCCACACCTGGCTGCCGGATGCGCACGTCGAAGCGCCCACGGCGGGGTCGGTCATCCTGGCCGGCGTGCTGCTGAAGATGGGCGCCTACGGCTTCCTGCGCTTCTCGCTGCCGATGCTGCCGCACGCCTCCGCCGACTTCGCGCCCTTCATCTACGCGCTGTCGATCATCGCCGTGGTCTACACCTCGTTGGTCGCGCTGGCGCAGGAGGACATGAAGAAGCTCATCGCCTATTCGTCCGTCGCCCACATGGGCATTGTCACGCTGGGCATCTTCACCTTCAGCGTGCAGGGGTTGTCGGGCGCGCTGTACACCATGCTGTCGCACGGCATCGTCTCGGGCGCATTGTTCCTGTGCGTTGGCGTTCTGTATGACCGCGTGCATTCGCGCGAGATCGCGCGATACGGCGGCGTCGCGAAGATCATGCCGGCCTATGCGCTGGTGTTCATGCTGTTCACCATGGCCTCGGTCGCGCTGCCTGGCCTGGCCGGTTTCCCGGGCGAATTGCTGGTGATCGTCGCCGCCTGGAAGGTCAATGCCTGGGTCGCCTTCGGCGCGGCGATGGGCATGATCCTCGGCGCTGCATACGCGCTGTACCTTTACAAGCGCGTCGCCTTCGGGCGCATCACCAGGGACGACCTGCGCGGGTTGATGGACATGTCGCCGCGCGAACATGCGGTGTTTGCGCCGCTGGTCATCCTCGCGGTGTGGATGGGCGTCTATCCGCAATCCTTCCTGTCCTTCTTCGAGGCCACGGTGACCGCGCTGGTGGTGCGGCACGAAGCCGCGCTGGCCGCCACGCGCCTGGCGGGGATGTGAGATGATGAACTGGACCCTCGCACTCCCCGAACTGGTGCTGGCGCTGTGCGGCCTGGCGATCCTGGGCATCGGCGTGCTGCCCAAGCGCAACACCTTCTTCCCCTGCGCCATGGCGGTGGTCGGCGCCTTCCTGCTGACCGCGGTGGTGACGCTGGGCGTGCCCGAGGGCACGGCCTTCGGCGGGCAGATCGCCGCCGATGCCTTCTCGCGCTTCGCCAAGGTGCTGATCCTGCTGGGTGCTGCCGCCGGCGTCGTGCTGTCCATCGACTTCAACGCGCGCGAGGGCCTCGACCGCTTCGAATACCCGGTGCTGCTGCTGTTCGCGACGCTCGGCATGATGGTCATGGTCTCGGCCAACGACCTGATGGCGCTGTATATCGGGCTCGAACTCCTCTCACTCAGCCTCTATGTCGTTGCCGCCTTCAACCGCGACGATGAACGCTCGGCGGAAGCCGGCCTCAAGTATTTCGTGCTCGGCGCGCTGGCCTCCGGCCTGCTGCTCTATGGGTCCTCGCTGGTCTATGGCTTCACCGGCACGACCAATTTCGACAGCATCGCCAATGCGCTGTCCGACCCGACCAAGGCCAGCGCGGGCCTGATCGTCGGCCTCGTCTTCGTGATGGTCGGCCTGGCGTTCAAGATCTCCGCCGTGCCCTTCCACATGTGGACGCCCGACGTCTACGAAGGGGCACCCACGCCGGTCACCGCCTTCTTCGCGGCCGCCCCCAAGGTCGCCGCCATCGCGCTCTTCGCGCGCGTGCTCGGCGGACCATTCGGCGATCTCGCGGGCCAATGGCAGCAGGTGGTCGTCATCATCTCGCTGCTGTCCATGGTGCTCGGCGCCTTCGCCGCCATCGGGCAGGAGAACATCAAGCGGCTGATGGCCTATTCCTCCATCGGCCATGTCGGCTTCGCGCTGGTCGGCCTTGCGGCCGCATCGGAAGCCGGCATGCGTGGGCTGCTGGTGTATATGGCGATCTACCTGCTGATGAACCTCGGCGCCTTCGCGGTGCTGGTGGCGATGCGCCGGCAGGGCAGGGCGGTCGAGCAGGTGCGCGACCTCGCGGGCCTGGCCAAGACCGACCTCGGCATGGCGGTCTGGATGGCGATCTTCATGTTCTCGATGGCCGGCATCCCGCCGCTGGCGGGCTTCTTCGGCAAGATGTTCGTCTTCAAGGCGGCGGTGGATGCGGGGCTGTGGACGCTCGCCATCGTCGGCGTGCTGGCCTCGGTCGTCTCGGCCTTCTACTACCTGCGGATCGTGAAGGTGATGTTCTTCGACGAGCAGGTCGGCGCTGCGCTCGACCCGCGCCCGGCGACGGTGTCGCTGGTGATGACGGCCTCGGGCTTGTTCACGCTGCTGTTCTTCCTCTACCCGGCGCCGCTGGTGGCGGCGGCGCAGGCGGCGGTCGCCGCGCTGCTGGGGTGACGCAGCACCGCTTCCGGCTGCGCGTCCACGAAGCGCTGCCGAGCACCTCGGACCTGGTGGCACAACTGGCCGCGGCGGGCGAACCGGACGGGCTCGCGGTGCTCGCGCGCCGGCAGACGGCGGGGCGTGGCACCCAGGGGCGCGCCTGGGAGAGCCGCGCGGGCAACCTGCACCTGTCGGTGCTGCTGCGCCCGAACGAACCACTGCGCCATGCGCCGCAATGGGGGCTGCTGGCGGCTGTCGCGCTGGCCGATGCCGTCGCTGCGACCATCCCCGACGCCAGCGCCATTGCGCTGAAATGGCCGAACGACCTGATGATCCATGGCGCCAAATCGGCCGGCATCCTGGCCGAGGCCAGCGCCGACGACCACGGCGGCATCGCCTGGCTGTGCCTGGGCATCGGCGTGAACCTGGACCATGCGCCGCAGGTCGAAGGGCGCGCGACCGCCTGCCTGGCCGACACCGGCATCGCCGCCCCCACGCCGGAGGCCTTCGCCGAAACGCTGCTGGCCGCGCTCGAGGCCCGCCGCAGCCAGCGCATCACCGAAGGCTTCGCCGCCATCCGCGCGGCCTGGCTGGACCGCGGCCCGGCGCTGGCCAGCCACCTCGCGCTCAGCAGCGGGATCGCCGGGCGCTTCGCGGGCCTGGCCGACGACGGCCGCCTGCTGCTCGCCACCGGCGGGCGCGTCCATGCCCTTGCTTCCGGGGAGCTCACCTGATGCTGCTCGCCATCGATGCCGGCAACACCAATGTCGTCTTCGCCGTGCATGACGGGAAGGAGTGGCGCGGCCGCTGGCGCATCGCCACGCGCGCCGACCGCACCTCCGACGAATACGCGGTGTGGCTGCTGGCGCTGTTCCAGCACGCCGGCGTGAACCCCAACGACGTCACGCGCTGCGTCATCGGCACCGTGGTGCCGGCGGCATTGTACAACCTGCGCCGCGTCTGCCGCGACTGGTTCGACACCGAACCGCTGATCGCCCGCGCGCACCTCGACTGGGGTTTCGAGATCCGCGTCGACCAGCCCAACGAGGTCGGCGCCGACCGCCTGCTGAACGCGCTGGCCAGCCACACGCACTACAAGGGCCCGCTGGTGGTGATCGACTTCGGCACCGCCACCACCTTCGACGTGGTGGACCACGATGGCGGCTATGTCGGTGGCGTCATCGCCCCGGGCATCAACCTGTCGATCGAGGCCCTGCACAAGGCCGCCGCCCGCCTGCCGCGCATCGGCATCGGCCGGCCGCAGGCGGTGATCGGGCGATCGACCGTGCCGGCCATGCAGTCGGGCATCTACTGGGGCTATGTCGGGCTGATCGAGGGCATCGTCAGCCGCATCAAGGCCGAGTTCGGCGGCCCGCTGAAGGTGATCGGCACCGGCGGCCTGGCCTCGCTGTTCGCCGAGGGCACCCTTGTCATCGAACGGACCGACCCCGACATCACGCTCGAGGGCCTGCGCCTGCTGGCCGATCGCAATCCCGTTCCCGTCTTCCACCACAGCGCGCTCCGCGACCCGCTGAGATCGGAGTCCGACTGACCCGCATGAATCGAGACTCACGAAGGGCCGGCCTGCGGCCCGAAGCGCCGAGGCCGCGGACGCGGCCCGCCGGGTGTCCGGCGTCACGCCAATGGCGCGCCTCCGGCATGATGGCAAGGGCCGCCGATGCGGCCCGCCCGCCGTCTGAGGGTCATCATCCATGAATGCACTATCCGGCGACCTCGCCTTCCTGCCGCTCGGCGGCACCGGCGAAATCGGCATGAACCTGAACGTCTATCGCTGCGACGACGCGCTGCTGGCGGTCGACTGCGGTATCGGCTTCGCCGGCCGCGACAACCCCGAAGTCGATGTCATGGTGCCGGACCCGGCCTGGCTCGCGGACCGTCGCGACCGCCTGGTCGGCCTGGTGATCACCCATGCGCATGAGGACCACATCGGCGCCGTGGTGCATCTGTGGCGGCAGTTCCGCTGCAAGGTCTTCGCCACGCCCTTCGCCGCCACGGTGCTGACCCGCAAGCTGACCGAGGCCGGCATGGCGCAGGAGGTGCCGCTGGTGGTGACGCAGCCGCGCACGCGGTTCCGCCTTGGCCCCTTCGACTGCGAATACATCCCGGTCACCCATTCCATCCCGGAAGCGCAGGCGCTGGCCATCCGCACGCGGCACGGCATCGTGCTGCACACCGGCGACTGGAAGCTCGACCCCGACCCGCTGATCGGCCCGCGCACCGATGAAGCCGCCTTCGCCGCCCTGGGCGAGGAAGGCGTGCTTGCGATGGTCTGCGATTCCACCAACGCCATGGTGGAAGGCCATTCGGGCAGCGAGGCAGAGGTCCGGCGCAACCTGGCCGCGTTGGTCCGCAGCCTGGATGGCCGCGTGGCGGTGACCGGCTTCGCGTCGAATGTCGCGCGGCTGGAATCGATCGCGCTGGCCGGCCGGGCGGCCGGGCGGCAGGTCTCGTTGTTCGGGCGCAGCCTGCGCAACATCGAACAGGCGGCGCGCGACTGCGGCTACCTGAAGTCCATCCCGCCCTTCGTCCCGGAGGACGAGGCCGGCTACCTGCCGGATGAGGAAATCCTGCTGATCTGTACCGGCAGCCAGGGCGAGGCCCGCTCGGCCATGGCCAAGATCGCCGAGGACACGCACCCGAACATCGCGCTCGGCGAGGGCGATACCGTCATCTTCTCCTCCCGCCGCATCCCGGGCAATGAACGCGCCATCCAGCGCATCCAGGATGGCCTCGCGCGGCGCGGCTGCCGCGTGATGACGGATGAGGACCACATGGTCCATGTCTCCGGCCACCCGGCGCGCGACGAGCTGAAGCGGCTCTATGCGCTGGTGAAGCCCCGCTTCGCCGTGCCCGTCCATGGCGAATGGCGGCACATGCAGGATCACGCGGACCTCGCCGAGGATTGCGGCGCCACCCCCTTCCTGATCGAGGATGGCGACGTGCTGCGCCTGTCCGGCAATCGGCCCGAGGTGGTGGAATCCGTTCCTGCCGGCAAGCTGGCCGTCGATGTCGACCGGCTGGTGCCGATGGACGGCGCCATCCTGGCGGCGCGCCGGCGCATGATGTTCAACGGCGTGGTGGTGGCCTCGCTCGCGGTCGACGTGCAGGGCCGGCTGCTGGGCGAACCGCAGATCGCCGCCCCCGGCCTGTTCGATGCCGGCGATGCCGAACCCGCGCTGATCGCCGCCGACCTGCGGCAGGCCGTGGCCGCTCTGCCGGCCGCGCTGAAGCGCGAGGACGATGCGCTGCGCGAGGCGATCCGCGGCGCCCTTCGCAAGGCCGTGTCGCGCCGGTTGCGCAAGCGCCCGACGGTGGAAGTGCACCTGCTGCGGGTATGACCTGGTTCACCGGCACCGTCGTCTTCATCCTGGTCTGGTGGACCGTCCTGTTCTGCGTGTTGCCGATCGGCACGCGGACCGACCCCGATGGCGACATCGAGGCGGGTGGCTGGCGCGGCACGCCGGTGAAGGTGAATCTCGGCTGGAAGGCCCTGGGCACGACCGCGCTGACGGGCGTGATCTGGGCGATTCTCTGGTGGGTGATCGACAGCGACTTCCTTTCCTTCCGCACCGGCTTCCTGGCGATGCCGTGACCTGACCGCCGAAGCGGCAGCGGTAAACGTGATTGCCCGCGAATGGCGCAGGATGCGTCTGGGTGGCGCATTTTCCATCCCGCACTGCGGCATTTGGCGTTGTCCGCGCGGCCGCTCCACCGCATCCTGGCTGCAGAGAGAGATTGGTTCTCTTTCTGCCGTGTGACTGGCGTTTCCTCCCTAAACTTGGGCCGCGACCTTCGGGGCGCGGCCCTTTCTTTTTGCGCGGCACACCGCCCCTTCCGGCGCGGCGCCGGCGCCGGTAGGTTCGCCCGCTCAACGCCATAGGGTCACGCCGTGCGCCTCTCCCGCGCCTTCCTGCCGACGCTCAAGGAAACCCCTGCCGAGGCGCAGATCGCCTCGCATCGCCTCATGCTGCGCGCCGGGCTGGTGCGGCAGACCTCGGCCGGCATCTATGCCTGGCTGCCTGCTGGGCTGCGCGTGCTGCGCCGCGTCGAGCAGATCGTGCGCGAGGAACAGGACCGCGCCGGTGCGCAGGAAATCCTGATGCCGACCATCCAGTCGGCCGAGCTGTGGCGCCAATCCGGCCGGTACGACGACTATGGCAAGGAGATGCTCCGCATCACCGACCGCCACGAGCGCGAGATGCTGTTCGGCCCGACCAACGAGGAAATGGTCACCGACATCTTCAAAAGCTACGCCAAGTCGTATCGCGACCTGCCGCGCAACCTCTACCACATCCAGTGGAAGTTCCGTGACGAGGTGCGCCCGCGCTTCGGCGTCATGCGCGGTCGCGAATTCCTGATGAAGGACGCCTATTCCTTCGACGCGACGGCCGTGGGTGCGCGCCATTCCTACCGCCAGATGTTCCTGGCGTATCTGCGGACTTTCCAGCGCATGGGCCTGACCGCGGTGCCGATGCGCGCCGATACCGGGCCGATCGGCGGCGACCTCAGCCACGAATTCATCATCCTGGCCGAGACGGGGGAATCCGGCGTTTTCTACGATGCCACCTACGAGACCACCGATTGGGCCGGGACCAGCGTGTCCACCGATGACGTCGCGGGGCTCGAAGCCTTCTTCAACGGCGTGACCTCCTCCTACGCCGCGACCGACGAGATGCACGACGAAGCCGCCTGGGCCGCCGTGCCGGCCGAACGTCGCCGCGAGGGCAGGGGGATCGAGGTCGGCCACATCTTCTACTTCGGCACCAAGTATTCCGCCGCCATGGGCCTGTCGCTGCCGGGGCCGGAGGGCACCACCATCACCCCCGAAATGGGGTCCTACGGCATCGGCGTGAGCCGCCTGGTCGGCGCGCTGATCGAGGCCAACCACGACGAGGCCGGCATCAAATGGCCCGACTCCGTCGCCCCCTGGGCCGCCGCCGTGCTGAACCTGCGCCAGGGCGATGCCGCGACGGATGCCATGTGCGAGGACATCTACGCGCGCCTTGGCGATGCGGCGGTCTATGACGACCGCGGGTCGCGCGCGGGCGAGAAATTCGCCGATGCCGACCTGATGGGCTTCCCCTGGCAGGCCATCATCGGCCCGCGCGGGGCGGCGGCCGGGCGCGTGGAACTGAAGCGCCGCGCCACCGGCGAACGGGCGGAGGTCAGCCTCGAGGACGCCATCGCGCGCATCCGCGGCGGCTGACGCGCGCGGTGTTCAACGCCTTCGAACGCGCCGTCGCCTTCCGCTACCTGCGCGCGCGCAAGGGCGAAAGGCTGGTGTCGATCACTGCGATCTTCTCGCTGGTCGGCATCACGCTGGGTGTCGCCACGCTGATCATCGTGACCAGCGTGATGAACGGCTTCCGCGCCGACCTGATGAACCGCATCATCGGGCTGAACGGGCATTTGACGGTGCAGCCCGAACGCGGTCGCGCGCTGAGCGGGGCGGATGCCATCGCCGCGCGGCTCGCGGCGCTGCCCGGCGTGGCACAGGCAGCGCCCGCCATCGAGGGCCAGGTGCTGCTGTCGGGCCCCGGTGGTACCGCGGCCGCCGCCCAGCTGCGCGGCCTGCCGCCGGATGCGCTGCGCGAGCGCGCTGTCATCCGTCGCGGGTTGCGCCAGGGCAACCTCGATGCCTTCGGGGATGACGACAGCGTGCTGATCGGCGCGCGCCTGGCGCAGCGCATGCGCGTGCAGCCCGGCGATACGCTGACCCTGGTGCTGCCCCAGGCGCGCGGCGGCGACTTCACCGAGGCCCCGCGCAGCCGCGCGCTGCGCGTCATCGCCACCTTCGATGTCGGCATGCCGGAAGTCGATGGACGCACCATCTTTGTCCCCCTCGCGACCGCGCAGTCCCTGTTCGGGCTGGGCGATGATTCCAGCCAGGTGGAAATCCTGGTGAACGACCCGTCGCGCGTCGCCGCGCTGACCGCCGAGTTGCGCGCCCTGCTGCCGGACCTGCGCGTGACCGACTGGCAGCGCGCCAACAGCAGCATCTACGCGGCCGTGGTCGTGGAACGGAACGTGATGTTCCTGATCCTGACGCTGATCGTCGTGATCGCGGCCTTCAACATCATCTCCTCGCTGACCATGCTGGTAAAGGACAAGGGCCGCGACATCGCCATCCTGCGGACCATGGGGGCCAAGCGCGGCGCCGTGCTGCGGATCTTCATCCTGTGCGGGGCGACCATCGGCTGCGGCGGTACGCTGCTGGGCTTCGGACTGGGGCTTGGCATCGCCGCCAATTTCCCCACGCTGAAGGCGCTGCTGATGGACCTGGAAGGCAGCATCACCCTGCCGGCGGAACTGCGCTTCCTGATGTCGCTGCCCTCGGTGGTGGATGCGCGGGAGGTCACGATCATCGTCGTGCTCGGCTTCGCATTGTCGCTGCTGGCGACACTCTGGCCATCCTGGCGGGCCGCGCGGATCGACCCGGCGGAGGCGCTGCGTGGCTAGATCCCGCCCCTTCGGCGCCTTCGAACGCATGGTGGCGGGCCGCTACCTGGGGGCGCGGCGCGGTGAGCGCGCGGTGTCGCTCATCGCCGGCTTCTCGCTGGCGGGCATCGCGCTGGGCGTCGGCACGCTGATCGTCGTGCTGTCGGTGATGGGCGGGTTCCGGCAGGAATTGCTGACGCGCATCCTGGCGCTGAACGGGCATCTGGGCGTCGTTGCCGCCGAGGGGATGCTGCGCGACTACGACGACATCGCGCGGCGCATCCGCGCCCTGCCCGAGGTCGCGACCGCCGTGCCGACGCTGGAAGGCCAGGTGCTGCTGACCACCGATGCGGGCGCTTCCGCCGGGGGCCTGGTGCGTGGCATCGCGCCGGCGGATCTGCGCGCGCGCGCGATCATCGCCCGCAATATCCGCGCCGGCAGCCTTGATGCCTTCGAGGGCGACGACGCCATCGCGATCGGCACGGTGCTGGCGCGCCGCCTCGATGTGACTGTCGGCGACCGCGTCACGCTGGTCTCGCCCGAGGGCCGCGTGACGGTGTTCGGCACGGTGCCGCGGCTGCGCGCGTATCGTGTCGCGGCGATCTTCGAAGTCGGCATGCAGGAATACGATGGCGGCTTCGTCTACCAGCCCCTGGCGGCCGCGCAGGTCTTCTTCCGCCAGCCCGGCCAGGTCAGCCAGATCGAGGTGCATCTGCGCGACCCGGCCCTGGCCCTCGATGCCGCCGACGGCATCCGCCGCGCCATGGCGGGCCGGCCGATCGTGATCCTGGATTGGCAGCGCGCCAATTCCGGCTTCTTCCAGATCGTGGAAGTGCAGCGCAACGTGATGTTCCTGATCCTGACGCTGATCATCCTGGTGGCGGCGTTCAACATCATCTCCTCCCTGATCATGCTGGTGAAGGACAAGGGACGGGACATCGCCATCCTTCGGACCATGGGGGCGGGCAGGGGGGCGGTGATGCGGATCTTCCTGCTGTGCGGGGCGGCGATCGGCG
Source organism: Roseomonas sp. CECT 9278 (assembly GCF_918698155.1). GTDB lineage: Bacteria > Pseudomonadota > Alphaproteobacteria > Acetobacterales > Acetobacteraceae > Neoroseomonas. Next base: position 34,997 of record NZ_CAKKLX010000004.1, on the reverse strand, counting down.
GGGTGGGAACCGTGGTGGGCCTCGCGCTCGGCCTGATCTTCGCCGCCAATATCGAGGCGATCCGCCAGGCGCTGATGCGCGCCACCGGCACCACGGTGTTCGACCCCGAGATCTACTTCCTCACGCGCATTCCCGCGGTGGTGGATCCGTGGGAAGTGGCGCAGGTGGTCGGGCTCGGCCTGCTGCTGTCGCTGGTGGCGACGCTCATTCCCTCCTGGCGCGCCGCGCGCCTCGATCCCGTGGAGGCGCTCCGCAGTGAATGACCATCCGCCGCTGCGCCTGGCCGCCGTGCAGCGCCGCTACCGCACCGAGGCCGGCGACTTGCCGGTGCTGCGCGGTGCCGACCTCACCCTCGCCGCCGGCGAGATCGTGGCGCTTGTCGCGCCGTCCGGCACCGGGAAGTCCACGCTGCTGCACCTGGCCGGGCTGCTGGAAAAGCCCGATGGCGGGGAGGTCTTCGTGGAAGGCCGCGCCGCCGGCACGCTGTCGGATGATGCGCGCACCGCGATCCGGCGCACCAGGATCGGCTTCGTCTACCAGTTCCACCACCTGCTGCCGGAATTCTCGGCCGAGGAGAACATCGCGCTGCCGCAAATGGCCGCGGGGGTGGCGCGTGGCGCGGCGCGCGACCGGGCGCGCGAGTTGCTGGCCGCCTTCGGCCTGGCGGGGCGCGGGCAGCATCGGCCAGGCAAGCTGTCCGGCGGCGAGCAGCAGCGCGTCGCGATCGCCCGCGCACTGGCCAACCGCCCGCGCGTGCTGCTGGCGGACGAGCCGACCGGCAACCTCGATGTCGGCACCTCGGACCGCGTCTTCGCGCAATTGCTCGACCAGGTGCGCGGGCATGGCGTGGCGGCGCTGATCGCGACGCACAACCCGGAGCTCGCGCGGCGGATGGACAGGATCGTCACGCTGCGGGACGGGTGCATCGCGGCGGCAGCCGCGTGAGGGCGAGGCGCGGCGGCAGCCGCGTGAGGGCGAGGCGCGGCGGCAGCCGCGTGATGGCAAGGCGCGGCGGCAGCCGCGTGAGGGCGAGGCGCGGCGGCAGCCGCGTGAGGGCGAGGCGCGGCGGCAGCCGCGTGAGGGCGAGGCGCGGCGGCAGCCGCGTGAGGGCGAGGCGCGGCGGCAGCGCCGGAATGCATGCCCGGCCGTGCAGCATCGAAGCCGTGGCGCCGTGACCGATCCCGATGCCATCCCCGCCGCCGCCGCGCGCCAGCGCACGGATGGCGATGCCGCGGCGGCCTTGGCCATGCTCGCCCAAGCCGCCGCGGAGGCGCCCGCCGATGCCGCGCTCGCGCTGCGCCATGCCGATGCGCTGCACCACGCCCGCCGCCTGACCGAGGCCGAGGCGGAGTACGAACGCGCCATCGCCCTCGGCGAAGCCGGCTTCGACAGCTGGTACGGCCTCGGCATGGCCCGCGCCGCACGCTTCGCGTATCCGCGCGCCGTCGAGGCCCTGTACGAGGCGCTGCGCATCGATCCGGCCGCCGCGGCGCTGCGGACCACGCTGGCGGAGGCCCTGTTCCAGACCGGCGCCGTCGATGCCGCCTGCGCCGAATACGCGGAGGCCATCCGCACCGGCAATGCTGCCGTGCGCGCGGCGGCGCTCCGCAACCTGGCCTGCATCATCCCCGGCGCACCAGGCGCCGACCACGCCGCCGTGCGCGCCGTGCGGACCGCCTGGATGCAGGCGCAGCCGACCGCGCCGCGCCGCGCCGCGGCCGACGCCACCGGGCGGCGGCTGCGCGTCGGCTATGTCTCGTCCTATTTCGGCCGGCCGAACTGGATGAAGCCGGTCTTCGGCGTGCTCAACCACCACGACCGCGCGCGGTTCGAGATCCACCTGCTGGCCGATGGCGACCCACCCAGCGCCGAAGGCGGCTTCACCGCGCATGACGAGGACCGCATCTGGTCCATCCGCGGCGCCGGCAATGCGCGCATCGCTGCCGCCGTGGCCGACAACCGGCTGGATGTGCTGGTCGACCTGAATGGCTACAGCGTGCCCGAGCGGCTGGGCCTGTTCATGCTGCGCGCGGCGCCGGTGCAACTCGGCTGGTTCAACATGTACGCCACCACCGGCAGCGCCGCCTTCGATGCGCTGATCGGCGACGATGCCGTGGTCACGCCGGCGGAGGAAGCGTTCTACCCCGAGCGCATCCTGCGCGTGCCCGGCAGCTACCTGGCCTTCACCGTGAACCACCCGGCGCCCGACATCGTGCCGCCGCCCTGCCTGGCCGCCGGGCACGTCACCTTCGGGTCGCTCTGTTCGGCCTATAAGCTGACCGCGCCGACGGTGGCCGCCTGGGCGCGCATCCTGCACGGCGTGCCGGGCGCGCGCCTGGTCCTGCGGAACAGTTCGTTCGGCGATGCGTCGAACCGCGACGCCATCGCCGCGCGCTTCGCGCAGCACGGCATCGCGGCGGATCGGCTGGCAATGGACACACCGGCGCCCCATCTCGACTTCCTCGCGACCTATGGCCGGGTCGACATCGCGCTGGATGCGTTTCCCTATAATGGCGGCACCACGACGACCGAGGCGCTGTGGCAGGGCGTGCCCGTGCTGGCCTTCGATGGTGACCGCTGGGCGGCGCGCACCAGCCGGTCGCTGCTGTGCGCCGCGGGGCTGGGGGATTGGGTGGCGCGCGACGCGGAGGACTACGTCGCGCGGGCCATCGCGCTGGGGCGCGACGCCGGCACGCCGGCGCGCCTGGCCGCACTGCGGGCGGGCATGCGCGACCGCCTGGCAGCCAGCCCGGCCTGCGACGTGGCCGGCCTGTGCCGCGCGCTGGAGGCGATCTACCTCGCCGAGCACACCGCCGCGCTGCCCCGCGGCTGACCCGCGCGCTACACTGGCGCCGCGCATGCGAGTCCATCGATGACCAGCCCCGACACCTTCATCCACCTGCACGTCCATTCCGCCTATTCGCTCAGCGAGGGCGCGATCAAGGCCGACAAGCTGGCAAGCCTGGCGGCGGATGACGGCATGCCCGCGGTCGCGCTGACCGACAGCGCGAACATGTTCGGCGCGCTGGAATTCGCCGAGGCCTGCGCCAAGAAGGGCATCCAGCCCATCATGGGCTGCCGGCTGTTCCTGGCGCGGGCCGACACCGACCCCGACCGCCCCGACGTCGCGCGCCTGAACCCCGACCCGCTGGTCGCGCTGGCGATGGATGCGGCGGGGCTGGACAACCTCCAGCGGCTCTCGTCGCACGGTTTCCTGCGGGATGATGCGTCGGGCCGCCCGGCGGTCACGCTCGATTTGCTGCGCGAGCACGCGGCGGGGCTGTTCCTGCTGACCGGCGGCACGCTGGGCCCGGTGGCGCGGCTGCTGGGCGAGGGACGGCGCGACGCCGCCGCGCGCATCCTGGATGCGCTGCGCGAGGCTTTCCCCGATCGGCTCGCGGTCGAGCTGCACCGCCACGGCCTGCCGCAGGAACCCGCGACCGAGGCCGCGCTGCTGGCGCTGGCGCAGCAGGCGGGCCTGCCGATCGTCGCCGCCAACGACGTGTATTTCGCCAAGCCTCAGATGCACGAGGCGCATGACGCGCTGCTGTGCATCGCCGAGGGCCGCACCATGGCCGAGCGCGAGCGCCGCCGCGTGACGCCCGAGCACTGGTTCAAGCCGGCCGCGGCGATGCGCGCGCTGTTCCGCGACCTGCCGGATGCCTGCGACAACACGCTGGCGATCGCGCGCATGTGCGCGGTGATGGCGGAATCGAAGAAGCCCGAGCTGCCGGTCTGCCCCAAGGTCTCGCCCGGCATGACCGAGGCCGAGACGGTCCGCGCCATGGCCAAGGCAGGGCTGGAGAAGCGGCTCGATGCGCTGGTGCCCGCGCCCGATGCCGAGGCGCGCGAGGTCTATCGCGAGCGCCTCGACTACGAATTGTCGGTCATCGAGAAGATGGGCTTCTCGGGCTATTTCCTGATCGTCGCGGACTTCATCCAATGGGCGAAGGCGCAGGTGCCGCCCATTCCGGTGGGGCCCGGGCGCGGGTCGGGTGCCGGGTCCGTCGCGGCCTGGTCGCTGCTGATCACCGACCTCGATCCGCTGCGCTTCGGCCTGCTGTTCGAACGCTTCCTGAACCCCGAGCGCGTGTCGATGCCCGACTTCGACATCGACTTCTGCCAGGACCGGCGCGACGAGGTGATCCGCTACGTCGTGAACGAATACGGTGCGGACCGCGTCGCGCAGATCATCACCTTCGGCAAGCTGCAGGCCAAGGCGGCGGTGCGCGACGTGGGGCGCGTGCTGGGCATGCCCTATGGCCAGGTCGACAAGATCGCCTCGTTGATCCCGTTCAACCCCGCCAAGCCGGTGGGCCTGACCGACGCCATCGCCGGCGAGCCGCGCCTGCAGGAGTTGCGCGACGGCGACGAACAGGTGGCGCGGCTGCTCGATATCGCGCAGCAGGTCGAGGGGCTGTACCGCAATGCCTCGACCCATGCCGCCGGCGTGGTGATCGGGCGCAAGCCGCTGATCGAGATCGTGCCGCTGTACCGCGACCCGCGGTCGGACATGCTGGTCACGCAGTATTCGATGAAATACGCCGAGGCGGCGTCCCTGGTGAAGTTCGACTTCCTCGGCCTCAAGACGCTGACGGTGATCGAGCGCGCGCTCGGCATCCTGAAGGGGCAGGGGATCGAGATCGACATCATGGCGATCCCGATCGATGACCCGGCCACCTACGCCATGCTGGCCAAGGGCGACGCGGCCGGGGTGTTCCAGTTCGAAGGGCAGGGGATGCGCGACTGCCTGCGGCAGATGCGCGCCTCGCGCTTCGAGGACCTGGTGGCGGCGGTGGCGCTGTACCGGCCGGGGCCGATGGCGAACATCCCGGCCTATTGCGCGCGCAAGGCGGGCGAGCCCTGGGCGGCGCCGCATCCGGCCATCCATCATGTCCTGGCCGAGACCTTCGGCATCATGGTCTATCAGGAACAGGTCATGCAGATCGCGCAGGACCTGGCCGGGTATTCCCTGGGTGCGGCCGACCTGCTGCGCCGCGCCATGGGCAAGAAGATCCGCTCCGAGATGGAAGCGCAGCGCAAGATCTTCTGCGACGGCGCCGAGGCCCGCGGCATCGAGGCCACAAAGGCGGCCGAGATCTTCGACCTGATGGAGCGCTTCGCCGACTACGGCTTCAACAAGTCGCACGCGGCGGCCTATGCGCTGGTCAGCTACCAGACCGCCTGGCTGAAGGCCAACCACCCGGTCGCCTTCATGGCGGCGTCGATGACGCTGGACCTGTCGAACACCGACAAGCTGGCCGGGCACATGCAGGAATGCGGGCGGCTGGGGATCCGCATCCTGCCGCCGGACATCAACCGCTCCGGCGCCGAGTTCCGGGTGGAGACCACGCCCGAGGGCAAGCAGGCCATCCGCTTCGCCCTGGCGGCGGTGAAGCGGGTCGGTGAGGCGGCGATGCGCGACCTGGCGGCCGCGCGCGATGCCTCCGGCCCCTTCGTATCGCTGGCGGATTTGGCGTCGCGGGTGGACCCGAAGCTGCTCAACAAGATGCAGATCGAGAACCTGGCCCGCGCCGGCGCCTTCGAAGGACTGGAGAAGAACCGCGCCCGGGTGATGGCCGGGGCCGAAACGATCCTGCGCCGCGCCCAGGCCGATGCCGAGGAGCGCGGCTCCGGCCAGATCGGCCTGTTCGGCGGCGAGACGACCCGCGACGAACCGCTGCGGCTGCCCGACGTGCCCGACTGGCCCTTGTTCGACCGCCTGGCGCATGAGGCCGAGGCGGTCGGCTTCCACCTGTCGGCGCATCCGCTGGACACCTATCGCAAGGCTTTGCAGCGGCTGGGCGTGACGCCCTCGGCGCTGATCGCCGACCGCGCGCGCGGCGGGGCGCGGCTGAAGCTGGCCGGCACCGTGGTGAACGCCAAGGAACGCACCACCAAGACCGGCAGCCGCATGGCCTGGGTGCGGCTGTCCGATGCCCAGGGGTCCTACGAGGTGACGTGCTTCTCGGAGGTGCTGAACCGGTCGCGCGAGCTGCTGGCCGAGGGCCAGGCCGTGCTGGTCACCGCCGATGCCCGCATGGAAGGCGAGGCGCTGCGCCTGACCGCCACCGATGTCGAGGCGCTGGAGAAGGCCGCGAATGGTGCCGGCGGCGGCATCCGGCTGTGGATCGAGGACATCCAGGCGGTGGCGCCGATCCGCGACATCCTGGCGCGCGAGGGCCGCGGCCGCGGGCGGGTGGTGCTGGTGCCGCGCATCGCGCTGGGCCAGGAGGTGGAGGTGGCGCTGCCGAATGGCTGGAATGTCGGGCCGCGGGTGTTGCAGGCGATGAAGGTGCTGCCGGGGGTTTCGGCGGTGGAGGAGATCTGAGGCGGTAGACCGGCTGTGACGCGGGCCGGCTGGCACCGAGGGCGTCGGCCGAGGGATGTTTTCGCAGGGCCAGCGGCACACTGGCCTATCACTTAATTTCCATAATATACCTTATACGGTAAACGCTCTCGCCAAGGTCCGGTTGCCGGCCGTCCGCACCCGCCCCTTTGCCGCAGCTGCAGCGCCTGGTCCCCACGCAGGCTCCGGACATCGCGCCGTGCCGAATGTGGCGTGCGAGCGTCCCGCCGGTTGTCGCGCCAGTCCGGCACCGTTGTCTTGCCCGCGGCGTCTTGACCGGCGCCCGCCTTCGGACCGCTCAGGCGCGTGATGCGAACCCGGGTGCAAACGGACGCGCCGCCAGGAACGCCGCCGCCGCCCGCAGCACCAGCGCATCCGCACAGCGCGGCCCGGCGATCTGCAGCCCGATCGGCAGCCCCTGCCCGTCCCGCCCGCACGGCACCGAGACCGCCGCGCCATGCGACAGGTCGAAGGGATAGGAGAACTCCGCCCAGACCAGCCAGTCCCAGGCATGGTCGGGCCAATGCGCCGGGCGCTGCCGCCCGACCTCGAAGGCCGTGACCGAGGCCGCCGGCGTCACCAGCAGGTCCCAGCCGGTGGCGAACCAGTCGCCGATCTCGGCCGCATAGGCGATCCGCTTGCCCTGGGCGGCGATCGCCTGCGCCAGGGTCATGCCGGCATATTCGTCCAGGCACGCCGCCAGTCCCGGATCCTGCTGCGCGCGGCGCGCCGGATCGGTCTCGATGAAGGGCAGCATCGCGATGCCCCAAAGCCCGCGCTCCAGCCCCGGCCCCTTCGGCCCCCAGGGCGGCGTGACCTCCTCCACGCGCGCGCCGGCTTCCTCGAAGCCCGCCACCGCGCGCCGCACGGCCGCCGCCACCTCCGGGTCCACCCGCGCATGGCCGAGGTCCGGGCTATAGGCGATCCGCAGCCCGCGCAGGTCGGGCGGGCCGATATCCGCCGCCCGGAACCCACCCGGCAATGTTGTGTGATCCGATGGATGCAGGCCCGACATCACTTCCAACATCAATGCCGCATCCGCCACCGTCCGGGTGATCGGCCCGGCATGGGAGAGCGACTGGTTGTTCGTCACCGGCGCATAGGGCACGAGGCCGAAGGTCGGCTTGTGCCCCACCGCCCCGCAGAAATGCGCCGGCAGCCGGATCGACCCCGCGCCATCCGTGCCCAGGTGCAGCGCCCCGCACCCTGCCCCGGCCAGCGCCGCCGCGCCCGAGGATGAACCCCCCGCCGTAACCCCATGCTTCCACGGATTATGCGTATGCCCGGTCAGCGGACTGCTCGACACCGCCGTCCAGCCATATTCGGTCGCGGTCGTCTTGCCGAGGATGATCCCCCCCGCCCCCTTCAGCCGCGCCACCACCGGCGAATCATGGCCCATCGGCGTCGGGTCGGTCAGCCGCGACCCCCGCCGGGTCGGCAGGCCCTGCACCGCGGTGATGTCCTTCACCGTCACCGGCACGCCATGCAGCGGGCCGAGCTCGCCATCGCCCATTGCCACCGCCTCGGCCGTGCGGGCGGCCTCCAGGGCGCGCTCGGCGTCCAGGGCGGCGAAGGCGTTCAGCCGCGGTTCCCAGGCCTCGATGCGCGTCAGCACCGCCTGCACCACCTCGACCGGCGAGGCGCGCCGGGTGCGGATCAGCCGCGCCTGCTCGGTGGCGGACATTGTGGCGAGGTCGCTCATGCCGCCGCGCCCCAGGGCGCGACATCGAGGAAGGTGGACTGGTAGCAGGCCCCCTCGCCCATGTCGGTGCGCCGTTCGTCGCACAGCATGTTCACCGTGCCCGACACCGCCTCGGAATCCGGGCGCTGGCCGGGCACCAGCACGACGCCGGGGCGGACCTCGTCGCTGATGCGCAGCACCAGGCCGACCTCGCCGCGCTGGTTGAACAGGCGCACGCGCGCGCCGTCGGCCAGGCCGCGGCGCGCCGCCTCCTCGGGATGCAGGATCGCGCAGGGCTCGCCTTCCCGCTTGCGCAGGAAGGGCGAGGCCGCATAGGCCGTATGCGCCTGGAAATACCCCGGCGCGGTCAGCAGGCGCAGCGGCCAGCGGGCGGCGTCGGCGGCCTCGACCGCGTCTTCCTCCCAGACCGGCATGGGCGGCACGCCTTGCTGCGCCAGCGTCTCGGAATAGATCTCCAGCCGGCCGGAGGGCGTGCGGAACTCCTGCGCCGCCGGCGGGCTGACCTTGACCGGCCCCTCGAAGACCCGCGCCGGATCGACCTCGGCGATGATGCCCGTCGCGCCCTTGAAGAATTCCGGCACCAGGTCGCGCGGCGCGGCGGAGAACACCGCATCCGTCAGCCCCATCCGCCGGGCGAGCTCCTGGGCCAGGTGGAAGTTGGATCGGGCTTCGTGCTGGGGCGGCACCGCCGCGGGCGCATACTGCATGCGATAGGAGCCGTAGGACCGGTAGAAATCCTCTGTTTCCAGATAGGTGGTGGCCGGCAGCACGATGTCGGCGTAGCGCGCCGTGTCGGTCATGAAGGGGTCATGTACCACGGTGAACAGGTCCTCGCGCACCAGCCCGCGGCGCAGGCGGTTCACGTCCGGATTGGTCACGGCCGGGTTGTTGGCGGCGATGAACAGGGCGCGCAACGGCGGGTCGCGCATCTCCTCCAGCGCCTCGCCGAGGGCCAGGTGGTTCACCATCCGCGCGGTGGCCGGCCCGGACGGGCGGTTCAGCACGCCGAACTGGAAATCCATGGAGCCGGCGGCCAGCAGCAGCGCACCGCCCCCTTCCCGCCCATAGGCGCCGGTCAGCGCCGGCAGTGTCGCGACCGCGCGCAGCGCCTGGCCGCCCCTGGCCAGCCGGGTCATGCCCTCGCCGAGGCGGATCAGCGACGCCTTCGCCGCGCCATACATCGCGGCCAGGCGTTCCACATCGGCCACCGCCAGCCCGGTGATGGACGCCACGCGGTCCGGCGGGAAATGCGGCAGCACCTCGGCCGCCCATCGTTCAAAACCAAGCGTATGCGCGGCGATGTAGTCGCGGTCCAGCAAGCCGTCGCGCAGCAGCACATGCGCGATCCCGCAGGCCAGCGCCGCATCCGTGCCGATGCGGATGGGCAGGTGCCAATCCGCCCGCGCGGCGGTCTGGCTGCGCCGCGGGTCAATCACCACCAGCGGCACGCCGGACTTCCGCACCTTCTCCAGCAGCGCCCAGAAATGCACGTTCACCGCCATCAGGTCGCAGCCCCAGGCGATCACCAGGTCGGAATGCACCACGCTTTCGGGGTCGGTGCCGCCGACCGGCCCGCAGGTCATGTCCCAGGCGGTCTCGCAGCAGGTGTCGCAGACCGTGCCGGCCTGCAGGCGGGACGTGCCCAGCGCATGGAACAGCCCCGACACCAGCCGCCGGTTCATGTGCCCCTGGTGGGCGGAATAGGCGTAGCCCAGGATCGCCTCCGGCCCGCTCTCGGCGATGATGGCCTGCCAGCGGGTGGTGATCTCATCGAGCGCGGCGTCCCAGGTGATCGGCTCGAACTGCCCGCTGCCCTTCGGCCCGGTGCGGCGCAGCGGCGTGCGCAGCCGGTCCGGCGAATGCACCACCTCCATGTCCCGGTTGACCTTCGCGCAGGCGAATCCGGCCGTGTAGGGCTCGTCCGGGTCGCCCTGCAGGCGCACCAGCCGGCCATCCTCCACCTCCGCGACCAGGGAACACATGTCGGGGCAGTCATGGGCACAGACGACGCGGACCTTGGACATGCGGGGCGGATCCTTGCTGGGCAGCGCGCGCGGCCGGCGCGTCGGGGCAGTCTCGGCGGCGTCGTGGCGGCTGACAACACCGCTTGGGGGCTTGCCGGCGCCAGGGCGACGCGACAGGAAAGGCAGACCCCGCCCACGGATGCGCCATGCCCCAGGACCCCGCCACCGCGACACTGCACCTGATCGAGGTGATGGCCAGGCTGCGCCACCCCCAGACCGGCTGCGCCTGGGACCAGGTGCAGGACTTCGCCAGCATCGCCCCCTACACGATCGAGGAAGCCTACGAGGTCGAGGACGCCATCGCCCGCGGCGAACCGGCGGCCTTGCTGGATGAACTCGGCGACCTGCTGTTCCAGGTGGTCTACCACGCACGCATGGCGCAGGAGCGCGGCTGGTTCGCCTTCGCGGACGTGGCGGGGGCCATCGCCGACAAGATGATCCGCCGCCACCCGCATGTGTTCGGCGCCGAGGAGACCCGCACCGCCGACCAGCAGGTTGCCGCCTGGGAGGTGCAGAAGGCCGCCGAACGCGCCACCCGGGCCGAGACAGGCACGTTCGCCGGCATCCCGGTGGGCCTGCCGGCGCTGACCCGCGCCGCCAAGCTCACCCGGCGCGCCGGGCGGGTCGGCTTCGACTGGCCCGATGCCGCCGCGGTGCTCGACAAGCTGGAGGAAGAGGCCAATGAATTGCGCGCCGAGCTGAAGGACGGCATGCAAGCGGCTGACCGGGATGCCCTGGGTGATGAGGTCGGCGACCTGCTCTTTGTCCTGGCGAACCTCGCGCGGAAGCTCGACCTGGACCCGGAGACGTGCCTGCGTGGTGCCAATCGGAAATTCGAACGCCGCTTCGGATACATCGAACAGCAGCTTGTTCATCAAGGAAAGACACCGTCCGACAGCAGCCTCGATGCGATGGAATCGCTCTGGGCCGAGGCAAAGCGGATTGAACGGCAGGAACGCTGACTCATGCCCCGAATTCTGATCGTCATTTTCCTGTTCCTGTGGGTTTTCCCAGCCCACGAGGCAGCCGCCCAGCCGCGCCGCACCCTCCTGGATGATGGCGCCGCCGGCCGCATCACCGCCGCCCCCCAGGGCCGGGGCGAGGTGCTGCGCCTCACCCGCGCCGGGCGCACCCTGTTCGAAGCGCGCGACCAACGCTTCGCCCCCTTCCGCGACGGCACCCCCATCCCGATCGCCGACGGCGTCAGCGCCATCGGCTTCACCGGCTGGACCGGCGGCGCCTATTGCTGCTTCACCCTGCACCTGTTCCATCGCGGACCGCAGGGGCTGGCGCATGTCGCCTCCCTGCCGCTGGGCAAGCGCGAGCCCGACATCATCCAGCTGGGCGGCCCGCCCATCCGCCTGGCCGATGCGGCATTCGACTTCTGGGAGGTCCCGGCCAGCCTGGCGACCGACCTGCACCCGACCATCCCCTTTCGCTGGACCGGGCGCGCGCTGGAACCCGACATCGCCGCCATGCGCCGGCCCGTCGCCGCGGCCCTGGGCACCGCCTGCGCCGACATGACCGCGATCGAGGACCGCCCCCCGGCCGACCAACGCATCACGACCTACCCTGACGCCGCCACCGCCATCGCGGCGTTGCGTGCCCAGGACTGGGCGGCGCGGCGCGGCACCCACCCGGGCGTGGAGGCCGCGCGCCTCGCGGCCTGCCTGGTCTATGCCGGCCAGGCCCCGGAGGCGCAGCGCCTGCTCCGCGCCGCCTGGCCGGAGGGCACCCCTGGCCTGGCCGAGACCGAACGGCAACTGGCCGCCCGCATCGCCTGCAGCCCCTTCGCGGCGGCGGTCCGTGCCGCCAACCCGCCGCGCGCCCCCTACACCACCGCCGCCTGCCGCCGCGACGGGCCGGACCAGACGGCGGTGTTCGGGCTGAACTGGCGCTGATCAGGCCGGGCGCGTCTCGGCCTTCACCGTGATTCGGCCTTCGGGCAGCGGGATGAATTCCGCCTCGTCGCCCGGGACCTTGGCGAAGCGGCCGGCCTTCCAGTCGGCCTTGGCCTGCTCCAGCCGCTCGCGCGAGGACGCCACGAAGTTCCAGTGCAGGTAGCGCGGCCCGTCCATCACGGCGCCACCCAGCATCAGCAGCCGCGCGCCCTGCGGCCCGGCGGTGATCGCCAGCGCATCGCCGGGGCGGAACACCAGCATCCGCCCGGCCTCGAAGACCGTGTCGGCCACGGTCACGCCGCCCTGCACCACATAGGCGCCGCGTTCCTCGTGCCGGTCGGGCAGCGGCAGCCGCGCGCCGGGGGCCAGCACCGCATCGGCGTAGAACAGCGGGGAGGAGACCTCGACCGGCGCGCGCAGCCCCCAGCCCTCGCCGGCGATCAGGCGCATCCGCACGCCCTGGTCGTCCACCACCGGCAGCGCCTCGGCGGCATGGTGGGTGAAGGTGGGCGCGGTTTCCTCGGCGTCCTTGGGCAGCGCCACCCAGGACTGGATGCCGAACATCCGCCGCGTATGGTCGCGCTGCGCCGCATCGGTGCGTTCGGAATGCACGATGCCGCGCCCGGCGGTCATCCAGTTCAGCTCGCCCGGGCGGATCGGCTGCTGCGAACCGAGGCTGTCGCGATGCAGGATCTCGCCCTCGAACAGATAGGTCACGGTGGACAGGCCGATATGCGGGTGCGGGCGGACATCCAGCCCCTGCCCGCTCAGGAACTCCCCCGGCCCCATCTGGTCGAAGAAGATGAAGGGCCCGACCAGCTGGCGTTCGCGTGCCGGCAGCGCACGGCGCACCTCGAAGCCGCCCACATCATGGGCGCGCGGGATGATGACGGTCTCGATCCCCGGCGGCGGCGGCGGGCAGTGCGGGTCGGTCTCGTCGAGGGTGGACATGGCGGGTCTCCTGCCGGTTCACCCCTTTATCGATGCGCGGCGGGCCGGCCGCCAGCCCGCGCCGATGATGCGCATCATCGGCACCGGTGATGGCGCGCCGTCAGCTGATGCAGCCGAGCTGCATCACCATGGGCGCGTTGCGCTCGAAGACATCGGCCGGCTTGATCGGTTCGCGCGGCGCGGTCGTCTCGGGCGTGATGTTCGCGCTGGCCAGCAATTCGATCAGCAGCCGCGCCGGGACGCCGAAATTGACGCTCTGGACATTGCCGGTCGAGACCGACACGGCGACGCCCACCACCAGGCCGGCATCATCGTAGATCGGCCCGCCGGAATTGCCGCCATTGAGCGGCGCGCTGAGGGTGAAGCGGTTCTCGCTGCCGCGCGCGCCGCGCAGGGCGGTCAGGATGCCGGTGCTGATGGTGACCTGGTTGCCCAGCCTCGCACCCAGCGGATAGCCCATGGCCAGCAGCGCCTCGCCCTGGCGCATCGGGCGCAGCGGGTCGCGGAAGGTCACGGCCGGCGTACGCGCCTCGGGCAATTGCAGCAGTGCCAGGTCGTTGCGCGGGTCGTTCTGCAGCACGCGCAGCCGGATCGTCTGGCCGTCCGGCCGCATGACCACCATGCTGCCGCAGCCATGCACGACGTGCTGGTTGGTGGCGATATGCCCGGCGCGCGTGACGAAGAAGCCGCTGCCGGTGCCCAGCAGCTGGCCGCGCGGCGGGCCATTCGCGGCGAATTCGCCGCCGGCGCACAGGTCGACATTGCGCGTGAGGATCACCAGGGGGGTGTTGCCCATGTCGAAGCCGGTGCGGATATCGACCCGGCAGGGCGTCCCCTCCGGCAGGCGCACCGCCAGGCTTTCGCGTGGCAGCACGGTTTCGATGCCGAGCAGGTCGGCGCCCCAGTTCGCGTCGCTGTCGGGCCGCCCGGGCGGGCGCAGCGCCAGGTTCAGCAGGGTGACCGACCAGCCATTGGTCACGCGCAGCCGTGGCGTCGGTGCGGCGGGCGAGGCGGGGGGCGCCTGCGCTGCCGCGGCGGGCGGGGTGGCCGTTGCGCCGGGCAGGACGATGGCCGTGCTGCCCGAGCTCGCGGCCATCTCCGGGCTGATGGTCTGGTGGGCCAGCCGGCAGACCGGCGTGGCCGGGAAGATGCGTTCGACGCTGTTGTCGAACTGCACCTGCACGTCCCAGCTGCAGCGCCCGTCGCGCGGCGGGCGCACCAGGAAGCGGGCGCCGTCGCGCAGCACCACGCCGGAGCCGAGCAGGTCCTCGCCCCAGTCGGTGCTGCCGGCCGGGCGGATGCGGATGAAGAACACCGACCGGCCGGACGCGTTGATCAGGGTGAAGTCCGGGTCGGGATGGGCGGGCTGGGCCGCCGGTGGCGCCGCCGGCCGGGGCTGGGCCCGCGCGGCGGGTGGCATCGCGGCGACCAGCGCCAATCCAGCAGCCATGAGGAGGAAGCGACGCATGTCATTCTCCTGCCCGGCGGGACAAATGTTTATTTCGTATCCGGAAGTGGCGGTCCACCACCCAGCGGTTGCAAAGCGCCGCCTGCGCAACGCTTCAGTGCCGCGCCTGTCGGTTGTCGCCAGAAGACCTGCACCGCGCCGCATCGGGCGGCCGCGGTCGGACAAAGGTTTCACACACGATGCGCAACCTTCTCGCCGTCACGCTGGTCGCTGCCTCCGTCCTGGGCTTCCAGGGTGGTACGCAGGCCCGCAGCCTCACCGAGACCCCGGCGGCCACGCTCGTCGCCGGCCCGACCACCCCCGCGCGCGCCCAGGCCGAGAGGCTCCTGCTCGCCGGTGCCTTCGCCATCGCGCTCGACCGCGCATGGGACTTCATGACGGTGGCGCACTACAACCGCCTGGATGCAACGATCGGGGCGATCGAGCGCGGCGGCATGCCGGATATCGGGATCAGCACGGCCGAGGCCGCCACCATCATCCGCCGTGGCTTCCTGGCCGGGCAGTCCTTCGCGCGTTCGCATGCGAAGGACTCAGCGAAGGGCCGCGACATGATGCAGGCCGTGAAGGACGTGTTCGAGAAGTAGCCAGGGCGACGCGGGCGGTGCCACCCGGCGCCGCCCGCCAACCGCCGGCCCTGGCGGCATGATGCCGCACCCGCCATCGGCGCGGTGCCGCGCAAGCCGTCCATGGCGCGGCGCGCTGCCCGCCCGCGCCGGTTCAGCGCGGCGGATCCATGCCGTAGGCGATCGCCACCACCTCGACCTCCTCGGTGCCCGCCGGCGTACGGTAGCGTCGGACGTCCCCCACCCGGGCGCCCAGCAGCGCGCGGGCGACGGGCGCCACCCAGGCGATGTCGCCGCGCTCGGCCACGGCCTCGTCCACGCCCACGATGCGGATGGTCACCTCCGCATCATCCGACACGCGCGCATAGGTCACTGTCGCGCCGAAGAAGACCTGGTCGCGCCGGGCCTGCGCCGTCGGGTCCACCACCTGCACGCGCTCCAGCCGCTTGCGCAGGAAGCGCACCCGGCCGTCGATCTGCCGCAGCCGCCGCTTGCCGTACTGGTAGTCGGCATTCTCCGACCGGTCGCCGAGCGAGGCCGCCCAGGAGACCACCTCGACCACGCGCGGCCGCTCATCCTCCCACAGGGCGCGAATTTCCTCGCGCAGCGCGGCGGCACCCGTGGGGGTCATGTAGAAGGGCGTGCCCGGGGGCAGGCCGGGCGGGGTGTCCTCGGCCTCGTCGTCGTCGCTCACGGGTCGAGCAGCGCGGCGCGCAGCGCCTCCCAGCAGGCGCGATCCGGCGCGCAGATCAGCCCGCCATCGCGATGCGTCGGCAGGTATTCGCTGCCATCGAAGCGCGCCGCATAGCCGCCGGCCTCGCGATGCAGCAGCCAGCCCGGCAGGTGGTCCCAGGGCATCAGCCGATTGTACAGCAGCGCATGGGCATGCCCGCCGGCCGCCAGCCGGTATTCATGCGCGGCGCAGCGATACCCCACCACGCCCGCCAGCCGCGGCAGGCGCGACGCCACGCGCCCGCGCAGCGGTTCCGGCAGGTAGGTCCAGGAGATCGCGCCCACCATGCGCTCCGGCGGCGCCGGCGCGGCGACGCGCAGGTCGGCCATGTGCCGCCCCTCGCCATCGGCCAGCCAGGCGCCCTCCCCGCGCAGCGCGATCGCGGTATCGTCGCCGAGCGGATCGTGGATCCACCCGGCCACCACCTCGCCCTTCGACACCGCCGCCGCCATGCAGCCGAACAGCGGCACGCCGGCGGCGAAATTCGCGGTGCCGTCCACCGGGTCCACCACGAAGGCCAGGTCGGCATCGGCGATCCGGTCCATCACCGCGGGATCGGCGGCGCAGGCTTCCTCGCCCACCACGGCGCAACCGGGGAACAGGCGCGACAGCCCGGCCTCGATGACGCGTTCGGCCGCTTCGTCGGCATCGGTCACCAGGTCGAGCGGACCGGACTTCGCCCGTACCGCGCCCTGCGCCAGGCGGCGGAAGCGCGGCAGGATCTCGGCGCGCGCGGCCTCGCGCAGCAGGCTCGCGACCTCGGCGGCGCGCGCGGCGCCGATCATGCGCGGTCCTCGAAGCGCGCGCGGTCGGCGGCGGAAATCCGCACCGTCAGGCGGATCGCGTCCTCGTCATCCTGGCGCGACAGCACCTCGGCATGGGCATAGAGCCAGGCAAGGCCGGCGCCATCGGTGGTCGGCACGCTCACCTCCATGGTTTCCAGCCCGGCCGACAGCCGCGCATCGATGGCGCGGCGCAATTCGTCCAGCCCCTCGCCGGTCAGCGCCGAGACCGGCACCGCCCCGGGCGCGCGGCGCGCCACGGCATCCACGCCGCCAAGCAGGTCGGCCTTGTTCAGCACCTCGACCACGCGGCTTTCCCAGGCGGGTTCCAGCGCGGCGTTGGGGCCGTCGGCCATCTCGGCCATCACGCCCAGCACATCGGCGCGCTGCGCGGCGCTGTCGGGATGCGCGATGTCGCGGACATGCAGGATGATGTCGGCCGCCGCCACTTCCTCGAGGGTCGCGCGGAAGGCCTCGACCAGCTGCGTCGGCAGGTCGGAGATGAAGCCCACCGTATCGGACAGGATGCAGGTGCGCCCGGACGGCAGCCGGATGGCGCGCATGGTGGGATCGAGCGTCGCGAAAAGCTGGTCCTGCGCATAGACGCCGGCACCGGTCAGTTCGTTGAACAGCGTGGACTTGCCGGCATTGGTGTAGCCCACCAGCGCCACCACCGGGTAGGGCACGCGCGCGCGGGCGTGGCGGTGCAGGCCGCGGGTGCGGCGCACCTGCTCCAGTTCCCGCTTCAGCTTCACGATGCGCTCGCCGATCAGGCGGCGGTCGATCTCGATCTGCGATTCGCCGGGGCCGCCCAGGAAGCCGAAGCCGCCGCGCTGGCGCTCCAGGTGGGTCCAGGACCGCACCAGCCGCGTGCGCTGGTATTCCAGGTGGGCAAGTTCGACCTGCAGCGCGCCTTCCTTGGTGGCGGCGCGCTCGCCGAAGATCTCCAGGATCAGGCCGGTGCGGTCGATCACCTTGCAGCCCCAGGCGCGTTCCAGGTTGCGCTGCTGCACGGGCGTCAGCGCGGCGTCGACCACCACCACGCCGACCTCCTGTTCCTTCAGCGCCTGGCCGATCATCGCGACCTGGCCCTCGCCCATCAGGGTCGAGGGGCGGCGCTCGCGCAGCGGATGCACGGCGGAATGCACGATGGCGACACCGATCGACGCCGCCAGGCCGACGGCTTCGGCCAGGCGCGCCTCGGCCGCGCGATGCCCGCCCGGGTCGCCGATGGCAACGCGGTTGATGCGCTCGTAGGGCAGGATGACGGCGGCGCGGGTCGGCGCGCCGCCGTCAGCGTCAGTCGTTGCCGCCAGGAGCCACCTCGCGCGCCAGGGTCATGCGCGTCTCGGACGGTGCGGCCGCACCGGCCGGCGCCGCCGCGCCCTGCCCGGCCGCCGCCGCGTCGAACAGCATGATGGGCGCGCCGGGCATCACCGTGCTGATCGCGTGCTTGTAGACGAGCTGCGTGTGGCCATCGCGGCGCAGCAGCACCGAGAAATTGTCGAACCAGGTGATGATTCCCTGCAGCTTCACGCCGTTCACCAGGAAGATCGTCACGGGGGTTTTCGATTTGCGAACGTGGTTCAGGAACACGTCCTGCACGTTCTGGGACTTCTCCGCGGCCATGAGCCCGGTCCTTCTGTTCTTGCCGGCCACCGGCCGGACTGTTCTTGCCGGTCACCGACCGGACAACGGACCGGCGAAAACCATTTCCGGCCGCCGGTGTGTCGAGTTTCCCCGCCCCGCTACGGCTTGGCAAGGGAAAGCAGATGCGCTTCCAGCGCATGGCCGTCGGCGAAGACCGCATCGGGCGTGGCAGCGTTCACGCCACCGTCATGCGATGCGTCGCCCAGCAGCACGGCGCGGCAGCCGGCGGCGCGCGCCGCCTGCATGTCGAGCACGGTGTCGCCGATGTACCAGACCCGATCGGAGGCCGGCACGCCGAGGCGTTCCAGCGCCAGCAGCAGCGGCGCGGCGGCGGGCTTGTCGGCGCTGGCATCCCCGGCGCCGACAAGCGTGCCGAAACGCGGCGCCCATCCCAGATGCGCCGCTTCCGCGCGCAGCAGCGCGCCCTGCTTGTTGGACACCACGGCCTGCGGCGCGATGGCGCCCGCGGCGGCGATGGCCGCGACCGCGCCGGGCATGGGCAGCAGCACATCGAGGTGGCAGGCGCGCACCTGCGCGTAGAAGATGTCCCGCGCGCGTTCCCATTCTGCGCCGAACATCGGGGGGAAGGATTCGGGCAGCGACTTGCGGACCCGGGACAGCACCGTCGCGCGGTCCCATTCCGGCAGGTCGAAGGCGCGGAAGGCGGCGTTCAGCCCGGCCTGGATGGCCGCCCAGCCATCGACCAGGGTGTTGTCCCAGTCCCACAGGATCGCGGCAGGCCGCGTCATCGCAGCACCTCGGCGGGCCGCGTCATCGCAGCACCTCGGCAGGCCGCGTCATGACTTCAACTGGTTCAGCAGGCCCAGCATGTCCCCCATCACCCACAAATGGCGGATGCGCCCGGCATCCAGCGCGAAGAACCCCACGCCCTCCCAGGCCAGTTCGCGCCCGCTCGGCGGATGGTCCAGGAAGGGGCCGGCGTCATGCGTGCCGGAGAAGCGAACCCGCGCCGCCACGCGATCGCCATCCACCAGCAGGTCCAGCACAGCGCAGCGATAGGTCGAGAAGGCATGACGGACAGACCGGACATAGGCGCCGAAGGCCTCGTGGCCGCGCATGGTCTGGCCGAAGGTGCCCTGGAAGGCGACGTCCTCGTGCATCAGGGCGGGCAGCCGCGACAGGTCCGCGGCCTCCCACAACTCGGCGTAGAAGGCGCGGATCACCTCGGCGTTGGTGGTGCTCACGCCGCGTTCTTCATGCCGCCCTTCACGTGGCGGGCGAAGATGTCGAACAGCTGCCGCACCACCGGGCCGACCTTGCCGTCGCCGACCGGCGCGCCGTCGATCTTCAGGATCGGCTTCACGAAGGAGGTGGCGGAGGTGATGAAGGCCTCGCGCGCGCGCTTCATTTCATCGAGCGAGAATTCGCGCAGCTCGACCGCGATGCCGGCCTGCTGCAATTCCGCGATCAGCGCCGCGCGGGTGCAGCCGGGCAGGATGGCATCATCGAGGTGGCGCACGCGGATCACGCCATGTTCGTCCACGATCCAGAAGGACGTCGCGGCCCCCTCGGTGACCATGCTGGTCTCGGGGTTGAACAGCACGGCCTCGATCGCGCCCTGTTCGCGCGCCGCCTGGCGGGCCAGGCAATTGGGCAGCAGGTTCACGGTCTTGATGTCGCAGCGCGCCCAGCGCAGGTCCGGCGCGGTGATGACAGACGCCCCCCAGCGGTCGATATCGGTCGGATAAGGCGGGATGCGCTTGATGGTCACCACCAGCGCGGGTGCCACCGGCGTGGTCGGGAAGGCATGGTCGCGCCGGGCCACGCCGCGCGTCACCTGCATGTACAGCAGCCCCTCGGTCACGCGATTGCGCCGCGCCACTTCCCGCAGCACCAGGCGAAGTGCGGCGCGCGCCATCGGCATGGGCAGCCGGATTTCGCGCAAGGAACGTTCCAGCCGGTCGAGGTGCAGGTCCTCGTCGATATAGCGCCCGTCGAACAGGTGGACGACCTCGTAGATGCCGTCGCCGAACTGGTAGCCGCGATCCTCGATGTTCACGCTCGCATCGGGTTGCGGAAGGTAGCGGCCGTTCACATAGGCGATGCGGGACATGCGGGCGCGTCCTGTTCAGGCGTTGCCGACGGTGCCGGCCGGGCTGGCGCGGTCCTCGGCCTGCACGCCGAGGAATTTCAGCTTCCGGTGCAGGGCGCTGCGCTCCATGCCGACGAAATTCGCGGTGCGGGAGATATTGCCGCCGAAACGCAGCAGCTGCGCTTCCAGGTACTGGCGTTCGAACAGCTCGCGCGCCTCGCGCAGCGGCAGGGTCATGATCTCGGAACTGCGGTCGAGCTTCAGCACCGCGGGCGCCGCGGCGCCGACCTGAGGCGGCAGCATGTCGGGGCGGATCGCCTCGCGCGGCTCGCCCGGCGCCATGATGAGCAGCCAGTCGATCAGGTTGCGCAATTCCCGCACATTGCCGGGCCAGTCATAGGCCTGCATGGCGGCCAGCGCATCCTCGCTGAGCTCGCGCCGCGGCATGCCCGTGGTCTCGGTGGAGCGGCCCATGAAGTGGCGCGCGAGCATCGGCACGTCCTCGCGCCGTTCGCGCAGCGCGGGCACGCGCAGCGGCACCACCGCCAGGCGGTAGTACAGGTCCTCGCGGAAGCGCCCGGCGGCGATCTCGGCGGTCAGGTCGCGATTGGTGGTGGACAACACGCGCACATCCACCTTCACCCGCGTGCCGCCGCCGATGCGCTCGAAGCCTTGTTCCTGCAGCGCGCGCACGATCTTGCCCTGGGTCTCCAGCGGCATGTCGGCGATCTCGTCCAACAGCAGCGTGCCGCCATGGGCGCGTTCCAGCACGCCGGCGCGGCGCGGCTGGGCGGAGGCATCGGTACCGGCCTCGATGCCAAACAGTTCTTCCTCGAAGCGCGACGGGTTCAGCGTGGCGCAGTTCAGCACCAGGAAGGGGCCGTCGGCGCGGCGCGACCGCGCATGGATCATGCGCGCCGCCACTTCCTTGCCCGCCCCGGCCGGGCCGGTGATCAGCACGCGCGACCCGGTGGGTGCGACCTTCTCGATCGCGCCGCGCAATTGCGCGACCGGGCCCGACCCGCCCAGCAGGTCGGTCTCCGGCCCCGCGCGCAGGCGCAGCTCGCTGTTCTCGCGCTTCAGCTTGGCGGCTTCCAGCGCGCGCGAGACCAGCAGCAGCAGCCGGTCGGATTTGAACGGCTTCTCGATGAAGTCGTAGGCGCCCTGCTGGATCGCCTGCACCGCGGTCTCGATGGTGCCGTGGCCGGAGATCATGATGACCGGGACGTGCGGTTCCTCGACATGCAGGGCCTCCAGGATGCCGAGCCCATCCAGGCGCGAATTCTGCAGCCAGATATCCAGGATCACGAGCGAGGGGCGGCGCGCGCGGAAGGCGGCGATCGCCGAATCGGAGTTGTGCGCCTGGCGGGTCTCGTAGCCTTCGTCGGACAGGATGCCCTCGATGAGCGTCCGGATGTCCGGTTCGTCGTCGACGATCAGGATCTCATGCGCCATGCGCGACCTTCGCTCCCTCGCCCGCCCTGGTCGGGTCTGCCGTGACCTCCGCCGTCGCACGGACGGGGATGATCAGCGTGACCCGGGCGCCGGGGCCGTCTTCCCGGTCTTCCAGAACAAGCTTCCCGCCATGGTCCTCCATGATCTTCTTGACGATGGCAAGGCCGAGCCCGGTTCCCTTCGTCTTGTGAGTGACATAGGGCTCGGTCAGGCGGTCGCGGTCCTCCTCCTTGGGAAGCCCGACTCCGTCATCGGCGACCGCGATGGCGACCTGCTCGGCGGTCGCGGTGACGCTGGCCTCGATCCGCCCGGCGCCCTCGGCGGCGCGCATCGCCACCGCGTCGGCGGCGTTCTGCAGCAGGTTGGTCAGTGCCTGGCCGATCAGGCGGCGGTCGCAGGGGATCATCGGCGCGGGGTCGGCGAACTGCGTCGCGTAGGTGATCTCAGGGTGGGCGTCGCGCTGCAGAACCAGCGCGTCGCGCAGCAGGCGGTTGGGGTCCTCGGGAAAGATCACCGGCTGGGGCATGCGCGCGAAAGCTGAGAATTCATCGACCATCCGCCCGATATCGCCGACCTGGCGCACGATGGTGTCGGTGCACTGGCGGAAGGTATCGGGGTCGTCGGTGATCTGCTTGAGGTAGCGGCGCTTGAGCCGTTCGGCCGAAAGCTGGATCGGCGTCAGCGGGTTCTTGATCTCATGCGCGATGCGCCGCGCCACATCGGCCCAGGCGGCCTTGCGCTGCGCGCTCAGCAATTCGGTGATGTCGTCGAAGGTCAGCACGTAGCCCTCGACCCGCCCGCCCTGCATCTCGGCGCCCAGGCGGGCGATGAAGGTGCGGCGCGCATTGGGCTGGCCGGACCGGATCTCGGCGGTCTGCGGGCGGTCGGGCGTGGCGCGCGCGGCATCGATCAGGGGCGCGAATTCCGGCGCGACACCGGCCAGCGGCAGGCCGATCGCGGCATCGAGATCCACCCCCAGCAGCGCCGAGGCCGACCGGTTGGGCAGGTTCACCCGCCCCTCCGCATCGAGGCCGATCACGCCGGCGGTCACACCCGACAGCACGGTTTCCGTGAAGCGCCGGCGTTCGTCGATCTGGCGGTACGCCTCCATCAACTCGCCGCGCTGCGCGCCCAATTGGCTGGTCATGCGGTTGAAGGCGCGCGACAGGGAGGCGACCTCGTCATCCGCCTCGCCTTCCTGCACGCGGGTGCCGAGGTCGCCGGCGCGCACGCGTTCCGCCGCGGTGATCAGCCGCGAAATGGGCCGCGCGATCCGGTTGGCGATCAGCAGCCCCAGCAGCACCGCCCCCAGCAGCACCAGCAGCGTCGCGATGGCGAAGATCAGCACGAAGGTGATCTGCAAATCGCCCCGATTGCGGTCCAGCCGGTCGTATTCCTGGAAGGCGAGTTCCGTGGTCCGCATGTGGTCGAGCACGCCCGGATCGACCGGCCGGCTGATCATCAGCAGCAGCCCCGGGGCGATGTTGAGCTGCACCATGGCGCGCACGCGCCCCTCGCCGGATTCGCTCGGCAGCACCACCACCTCGCCGGCGCGCGCCGCCTCCAGCGCCCAGGATGGCGGCACGTCCACCACCGCCCCGGTGGTCAGCCCGGCCGAGGCCACCACCTGCCCCAGCGTCGGTTCCACCACCAGCGAATCGGTCAGCCCGCGGATCGCCGTATGGGTCGCCAGCAGCCGGGCGAAGGCGATCCCGTTTTCCGGCAGCAGCACGGGTGCGGCGCGGTTCAGGTCGTTCGCCATCGCCAGAATGTCGGCGCGGATGGTGTTGCGGTGTTCCTCCAGATAGGCGCGCGAGGCCACCAGCGAGGCCTCCAGCGTGTCCCGCACCCGGTCACTGAACCAGGACTGGATGCCGAGGTTGAAGAACAGCGCGGCGAAGCCCGCCACCAGGATCGACGGCCCGACCGCCACCACGCCGAACAGCAGCACCAGGCGCACATGCAGGCGTGACCCGGCCGACCCGCGCCGCCGCTCCACCCACATCCGTACCACGCGCGCCACCAGCGACGCCGCCAGCAGCAGCAGCACGGCCAGGTTCGCCAGGATGATCCCGACCACCTGCCCCGGCGAGGTCGGCCCGAGCGGCGTGCCGCCCGACAGCACCGCGAAGGTCGCGATGCCCAGCACCAGCGCGAGCAAGGCCATGCCGATGGTGGCGCTCGGCCCCAGCAGCGCGTCGCCGAGGCGCCGGCCCCAGGAGCCGGGCGCGGTGGCTTCGCCGGCGATCGGCCCCGGCGGCTGTGCGGCGCGCGATCCGGGGCGGCCGGCGGCGCGGCGGTGGAACAGGCCCATCATGTCAGGGCCTGTACATGGTCAGGACAATCCGCGCACCACCGGCAGTTCCAATTCCCGGATCTTCTTGCGCAGCGTGTTCCGGTTCAGCCCCAGCATCGCCGCCGCCTTGATCTGGTTGCCGCGGGTCGCCCCCAGCGCCAGGCGCAGCAGCGGGCGCTCGACCTCGGCCAGCACGCGTTCGTACAGGTCGCGCACCGGCATGCCGTCCTTGTGGGCGGCCATGAAGGTCGCCAGGTGGCGTTCGACCGCCTGTTCCAGCGTGGCGGGCATGGTTTGGCCATCGGGACCGGCGGGCTGCACGGCCTCGGCCAGCTCGGCGGCCACGGCATCGGCGCCGATGACTTCCTGCGGGTAGAGCGCGGCCAGGCGGCGCATCAGGTTCTCGAGCTCGCGCGCATTGCCCGGCCAGGCATGGCCCTTCAGCGCGTCCATCGCCTCGGCGGAAAGCTGCTTCGACGGCAGGCCAGCCAGCCGCGCACGGTCGAGGAAATGGCGCGCCAGCAGCGGGATGTCCTCCATGCGCTCGCGCAGCGGCGGCAGGCGGATCGGCACCACGTTCAGGCGGTAGAACAGGTCCTCGCGGAACAGGCCCTGGCGGATCAATTGCCGCAGGTCGCGATGGGTGGCGGCGACGATGCGGACATTGGCCTTGATCGGCTGGCGGCCGCCGACCGTGGTGAACTCGCCTTCCTGCAGCACGCGCAGCAGGCGGGTCTGCGCCTCGGGCGGCATGTCGCCGATCTCATCCAGGAACAGCGTGCCGCCGGCGGCCTGTTCGAAGCGGCCGATGCCGCGGTTCAGCGCGCCGGTGAAGGCGCCGCGTTCATGGCCGAACAATTCGGCCTCGATCAGTTCGCGCGGGATGGCGGCCATGTTGATGGCGATGAAGGGGCCGGCGCGGCGCTTGCCGTAGTCGTGCAGGGCGCGCGCGACCAGTTCCTTGCCGGTGCCGCTCTCGCCGGTGATCATGGTGGTGAGGTCGGTGGTCGTCAGCCGCGCGACGGTGCGGTAGATCTCCTGCATCGCCGCGCTGCGCCCGACCAGCGGCAGCTTCTCGCCCTCGCCATCCTCGCTGGCCGCGACCGCGCTGGGCGGCGCGGCCAGGGCGCGTTCGACAACCGCCAGCAATTCCTTCAGGTCGAAGGGCTTGGGCAGGTATTCGAAGGCGCCGCGCTGGGTCGCCTTGATGGCGGTGGCGAAGGTCGATTGCGCGCTCATCACCACCACGCGCAGCTCCGGGCGCACGCGGCGGATGCGCGGCACCAGGTCGAGCCCGTTCTCGTCGGGCATCACGACGTCGGTGATGACGAGGTCGCCCTCGCCATCCTCGACCCAGCGCCACAGCGTGGCGGCGGAGGAGGTGGCGCGGACCTGGTAGCCGGAGCGCCCCAGCGCCTGGCTGAGCACCGTGCGGATGGCGCGGTCGTCGTCGGCGATGAGGATGGTGCGCGCGTCAGTCATTGGGCGGTCCCGAAGCTTCCCGGCGGTGGGGTGGGCATCGAAAGCCGGAACACGGTCCTGCCGGGGCGACTGTCGCATTCGATCAACCCCCCCTGGTCCGCGACCAACTTCGCGACGAGCGCGAGGCCGAGCCCCTGTCCGCCCCGCTTCGTGCTGACGAAGGGTTCAAAAAGCGTGCCGCGGATCTCGTCGGCGATGCCCGGGCCGTTGTCGCGCACGCTGATCTGCAAAGGCAGGTGCACGCGGTCGGGGGAACCGGGCACGGCGATCCGCACGCCATGGTGATAGGCGGTGGTCAGCACGATCTCGCCGGCCAGCGGATCAACCGCTTCCGCCGCATTCTTCACCAGGTTGAGCAGGATCTGCACCAACAGGTCGCGATTGCCCCAGACCGGCGGCAGCGACGGGTCGTAGTCCTCGGCCAGCCGCAGATGGGCGGCGAAGCCGGTCGCGGCGATCCGCCGCACGTGGTCCAGCACCTGGTGGATATTCACCGGGCCGAGCTCGACCGGACGTTCGGAGAACATGTCGAAGCGGTCGACCAGGTCGCGGATGCGGTCGGTCTCGTCCTGCACCAGCTGGCACAATTCGCGGTCGCCGTCATTGGCGGCGGATTGTTCGAGCAACTGCGCCGCGCCGCGAATGCCCGAGAGCGGGTTCTTGACTTCGTGGGCGAGCATCGCCGCCATGGCCGAGGCACCGCGCGCCGCACCGCGGAAGTTCAACTGCCGATCGAGCATCTGCGCTGTCGAGCCATCCTGCAGCGTCAGCACCACGCCGCCCGGCAATTCGGGCAGCGGCGCGGCATGGACCGTGACGCCGCGGCGCGACAGGCGCGGGCTGTCCAGTGTCAGGTCATGGTCCGACACCCGCGCATCGAGGTGCCGCACCTGCGCGATCACCGCGAAGATCCGGCTGTCGGGCGGCAGCAGGTCAGCCAGCCCCATCTGCGACAGCGAGGCGATCGAGGTCTGGAAGAACTGTTCCGCCGCGGCATTGGCGCTGCGGAAGCGGTCCTCGGCATCCAGCACCACCACCGGCACGGCGATGGCGCCCAGGATGGCGGCGGCATCGGGCACCGCGCGGCCCTGCCAGGCCGAAGGGCGCATGGCACGGCGCAGCAGGCCGGATTTCATGCGGCGATGCGATCTTCGCCGGCCAGGCGGAAGGCTTCGCGCGCGGCCTCGACCCCCTGGTCGATCAACGGGTCGTAGAAGCGATGCACCAGCTCCAGCACGGCCTCGGGCGTCTCGCAGCGGTTCACCTCGACGCGGAATTCAGCCGAACCCGGCAGGCCCTTGGAATACCAGGCGACATGCTTGCGCGCGAGGCGCACGCCCGGGTCGCGCCCATGGTGGTCGAGCATGTCGGCGTAATGCGCGAGCAGGATGCGCTTCTGCTCGGCCAGCGCGGGTTCGGCAGCGTCGCGCCCCGACAGCCGCGCCGCCACCACCGCCGGCAGCCAGGGCCGCCCATAGCAACCGCGCCCGATCATCACGCCATCGGCGCCGGATTGGCGCAGCGCCTCCTCGGCATCCTCGGCGGTCAGGATGTCGCCATTCGCGATGACCGGGATCGTCACGGCCTCCTTCACCTTGCGGATGAAGGCCCAGTCGGCGGTGCCGGTGTAGAGCATCTGCCGCGTGCGCCCATGCACCGTGACCAGGCGGATGCCGCATTCCTGGGCGATGCGCGCAAGGCGCGGCGCATTCAGGCTGTTGTGGTCCCAGCCCATCCGCATCTTCAGCGTGACCGGCACGTCCACGGCGCGCACCGTGGCTTCCAGGATGCGCGCGGCGGCGACCTCGTCGCGCATGAGCGCGCTGCCGGCCGATTGCCCGATCGCGACCTTCTTCACCGGGCAGCCGAAATTGATATCCACGATCGCCGCGCCGCGATCGACCACCAGCCGCGCCGCCTCGGCCATGGTCGCGGGCTCGCAGCCGGCCAGTTGCACCGAGGCCGGGCCGCCGAAGCCGTCCACCTCGGCCATCTTCAGCGTCTGGCGGTTGGTCCGCACCATGGCCTGCGAGGCGATCATCTCGCTCACCACCATCGGCGCGCCCAGGCTGCGCGACAGCCGCCGGTACGGCAGGTCGGTCACGCCCGACATCGGCGCCAGGATCACCGGCAGGTCGATGGTGATGCCGCCGACCTGGATCGGCGCCAATCGCGGGGAGGAATGATTGCTCATGATTTGTGCAGAATAGGCGCTGCCCCGGCGTTCGGCAACAGCATTGCCGCGCAACCGCGCAGGCGGGGGCGGCATTGCCGCACGGCGCCGCGCCATTCATGCTGCGCCGCACAACGAACGCCGGAGTCTTCCCATGCCCAATCTCGACCGCTGGTCGCCCTATGCGCTCGGCCTGCTGCGCATCGTCGCGGCCGTCATCTTCCTCGAACACGGGACGCAGAAGCTGTTCGGCTTCCCCGAGCGCGCCGGCGGCGGCGCTGGCCCAGCGCTGTTCTCCATGTTCTGGGTCGCCGGCGTGCTCGAAATCATCGGCGGCGTGCTGCTGGCGATTGGCCTGTTCACGCGCCCGACCGCCTTCGTGATGTCGGGGCTGATGGCGGCGGCCTATTGGATCGCGCATGCGCCGCGCAGCCCCTTCCCGGTGCTCAATGGCGGCGATGCGGCCATCCTGTACTGCTTCCTGTTCCTCTACCTGGTCTTCGCCGGCCCCGGCGCCTTCGCGCTGGACAATCGCCGCAAGTAGGCTAAGCGCCGGCCCGGTTGCGGGCCGGAGACGCCAAGGATGATCGCTGCCCTTCTGATGGCCGCCGGCACCGGCCAACGCTTCGGCGCGCCGGTGCCCAAGCAGTACCTGCCGCTGCTCGGCCGCCCGGTGATCCGCCACGCGGCCGAGGCGCTGCTGCGCGAGGGCCTGGTGGACCGCCTGTTGCCGGTGGTCGCCCCCGGCGAGGAAGCCCATGTGGCCGCGCTGCTGGACGGGCTGCCCGCCCTGCCCCCGGTGGCCGGCGGGCCGACCCGCGCCGCCAGCGTGCGCGCCGGGCTGGAGGTGCTGGCCACCGACCCGCCCGCCATGGTGCTGGTCCACGACGCCGCCCGCCCGGTCATCCCGCCCGGCACCATCGCCGCGCTGCGCGATGCGCTGGCCCATGCGCCGGGCGCCATCCCGGCCCAGCCGGTGACCGATACCCTCAAGCGCGGCGCAGATGGGCGCATCCTGCACACCGTCCCGCGCGAGGGCCTGTTCCGCGCCCAGACCCCGCAGGCCTTCCGCTTCGACGTGCTGCTGGCCGCCCATCGCGGCGGCGATGCAACCGCCACCGACGATGCGGCGTTGCTCGAAGCCGGTGGCCTGCCGGTCGCTCTGGTCGCCGGCAGCGAGCACAGCATCAAGATCACCTGGCCGGAGGACCTCGCCCGCGTGGAAGCGCACCTGTCCGCCCATCTCAGCCCGCGCATGGGCACCGGTTTCGACGTGCATCGGCTGGTCGAGGGCCGCCCGCTCGTGCTGTGCGGCGTGACCGTGCCGCATCCGCTCGGCCTGGCAGGGCATTCCGACGCCGATGTCGGCATCCATGCGCTGTGCGACGCGATCTATGGCGCGCTGGCCGAGGGCGATATCGGCCGCTGGTTTCCCCCCAGCGAGGCGCAATGGAAGGACGCCGACAGTGCCCGCTTCCTGCGCCATGCGGCGGGGCGGATCGCCGCGCGCGGCGGCGTGCTGGCCAATGCCGACGTCACGCTGATCTGCGAACGCCCCAAGATCACGCCCCATGCCCCCGCGATGCGCGCGCGCCTGGCCGAGCTGCTGGGCGTGCCGATCGACGCCGTCTCGGTGAAGGCGACCACCACGGAACAACTCGGCTTCGCCGGCCGTGGCGAGGGCATTGCCGCCCAGGCCGCCGCCGTGGTGCTGGTGCCGCGGTGTGCCATTTCGTGATTCATTGTCTTTTTCCGAGACATGGATCTGGCGTATCCTGCGATCCGCGATTGCATCGATTCCGAACGCCACAAGCATGAACGCCGTCACCCTCGTCATCCCCGACCGGACCGTAGCCTGCCCGCAATGCGGGCGGCGCGGCGGCGCGGCGGATGCCTCGGCGGCCGCCTGCCTGTGCACCGCGCATGACGAGGCGCTGGAAGGGCTGGTCTCGCGCGCCGTCGCGATCGATCCCGAAGGGCGCGACCATCCGGTGCGGGTCGGGCTGATCGCGGCGATGCTGGCCGAACACCTCGGCATCGCGGCGGCGGAGCGCGCCATGCTGCGGCGCGCCGCCGTGCTGCACGACATCGGCAAGATGGCATTGCCGGAAGGCGTGCTGGGGCACAGCCATGTGCTCGACCCGGCGGCGCGGCGCGTCATGCAGCGCCATACGGTGCTCGGCGCCAGCATCCTGGCCCATGCGCGCGCACCCTGGATGCAGTTGGCGGCGACCATCGCGCTCAACCATCACGAGCGCTGGGACGGCAGCGGCTACCCGGCCGGGCTGGTGGGCGAGGACATCCCGCTGGCGGCGCGGCTGGTGGCGGTGGCGGACGTCTATGACGCGCTGCGTTCCGACCGCCCCTACAAGGAACCGCTGGCCCACCCGGCGGCCCTGGCGTTGCTGTTCACCGGCGACGATCGCATCGCGCCGGCGCAGTTCGACCCGCAGATCCTGGACGCGTTGCGCGCCCGCGAAGCCGAGATCGCCGCCATCGCGCATTGATGTTCGCGCAGGCGCCGGGCCGCCGTGTTCGCGGCCTTGGCTTGCGCGCCCTGGACGGGCCGGCCTGGCGCCGTTTGTGTTTCGCCCTCAGGCGCCGGGCGGCCGCATCCGCGGCCTTGGCTTGCGCGCCTTGGACGGGCCGGCCTGGTGCCGCTGGAGGCCTGGGCGCGGTCGCGCCCTGCGCTCCCGGATCGTGCAGGCGCACGATCCGCTGGGGGTGGAACTGGTGGTGGGCCTGCGTGCCGGCGCTGGCCCGGGCGCCGGTCACGTCAGCGCGGGCGCCCTCAGCTGGTCGATCACCGCCGGGACCTGGGCGATCGGCACCGGGCGGCCGAACAGGTAGCCCTGCGCCGCCTCGCAGCCCTCGGCGAGCAATTCGCGCAGCTGGGCCTCGGTCTCCACCCCCTCGGCGATGACGGCAATGCCCAGGCTGCGCCCCAGCCCGGTCACCGCCCGCACGATCGCCGGCGCATCCCCGCGCAGCGGCAGGTCCTTCACGAAGGACCGGTCGATCTTGATGCGGTCGAAGGGAAACACCCGCAGCTGGGTCAGCGATGAATGGCCGGTCCCGAAATCATCCATCGCGATGCGCACGCCCGCATCGCGCAGCGCCAGCAGCTGCGACAGCGCGGCGTCGCCATTCGCCAGCAGCACCGTCTCGGTCACCTCGAGCTCCAGCCGGCGCGGCGCCAGCCCGAATTCCTCCAGCAGCGCGGCCACGGTCTCGGGCAGCCGCCCGTCCTCGAACTGCGCGGGGGCCAGGTTGACGGCGACGCTCAGCGCGGCGGGCCAGCGCTTGGCGGCCGCGCAGGCGTCGCGCAATACCCAGTCGCCGATCCGCCGCATCAGGCCAAGCCGCTCCGCCATCGGCAGGAAGGCCGCCGGGCCCAGCAGGCCGCGATCGGGGTGGCGCCAGCGGATCAGCGCCTCGAAGCCGGTCACGATGCCCTCCGGCAGGGTGACCTGCGGCTGGTAGTGCAGCTCGAACTGGTCCTCGGCGACGGCGCGGCGCAGCGCGGCCTCCATCAGGCGCGCCTCCTGCCAGCGGGTATCCATCTCCGGGCTGAAGCGGCGCCAGGTGCCCTGGCCCTCGGCCGGCGCGTCGTGCCGGGCCATCGCGGCGCGGCGCAGCAGCAGCGCGGCCTCGGCGCCATCGGTCGGGGCCAGCGCGATGCCGATGCGCGGGGTGATCGCCACGGTCTCGCCAGCGATCAGGTAGGACCGGCCGAGCAGCTCCACCAGGCGCGCCGCCAGCGCGACCGCATGCGAGGGGTCGGTGACCTCGCCCTGCAGGACGGCGAATTCCTCCCCGGCCATGCGCGCCACCAGGTCGCCGTCGCGCACCGCCGCCTGCAGCCGGCGCGAGGCGGCGCGCAGCAGGTCCTCCCCGATGGCATGGCCGAGCACCTGGTTGACCGCGCGGATGCCATCGAGGTCGACCAGCAGCACGGCGCAGCCGCCGCGCCGGCGCGCCGGGCGATCGATGGCGGCGGCCAGCCGCGCTTCGAACATCGCGCGGTCCGACAGGCCGGTCAGCGGGTCGATGCCGCCGCCGCCGGCCAGCACCGTCTCGGGCGTGATGGCGAGCACCCAGGTCCCCACCGTTGCGCGCCGGATGCCGAAGCGCAGGCCCGGCGCGCCGGCCAGGCGCAGGTCGGCCTCGGGGTCGTGGTCCGGCAGGGTGGCCGTGAGGCAGGCGGCGGCGATCACCGACACTGCCTCGCGGTCCAGGCGCGGGCTGGCTTCCAGCAGGTCGCACACGCCCTGCGCGTGGCGCGCCGTGCGTTGCAGCCCCAGCAGCGCCGCCGCGCGGCCGCTGACCAGGCCGACCCGCAGGTCGGAATCGAAGCTGATGACGCCATCGGGCAGCGTCTCGAGCGCCGCAGCCGCCAATTGCCCCCGCCCCGGGGGCTTCTGGGGCTTCGGCGCGCCGCCGGCTTCGGCCATCCCGTCCATCGCGCGCTGTCGTCCTCTGCTGGCCGATCGCGGCCGGGTCGCGCCGGCAATGTCGCGCCGCAGGGATGAAGAAATCGTGGATGGAACGGCAGCGATGCCCGCGCAGGGCTGCGCCGGGGCGGCGGCGCAATCGGCAAAGCGCATCGGGCAGGCACCCGGCCCGTGGCGGCGATCGGGGCCCATGCAGGGGCGCACCAGCCCCGCGCGCGCGCCCGCATCGCAGCCGGGCGCGCCCAGCATCGGGAGCGCGGCGGGCCAGGCCGGGCGCAGGTCGTCAGGCATCCCGGCCCCCGTCACGCCGCGCCCGTCATGCTGCGCCCGTCACGCTGCCCTGGGCACGCCCCCGGCCGCGGCGAGCGCCCGCGCCTCGAGCCGGGCGCGCGTGGCGCGCGGGATCTGCCGGGCCGACTTGGCGTGCGGCAGCGCCATCTCGGTGATCTCGCGCCCGCCCGGATACAGCGCGTCGAACTCCGCGGCATTGTCGAAGGCGTCGCGGGCGATGTGGTCGCAGAAGGTCTCGACGGGCACGCCGTTGGCCAGCATCACCTCATGCGCCTCGGTCTCGATGTTGTAGTACACGAAGACCGGGGCGGGCGCGGGGGCGTGGCAGATCGACAGGCCGTTCACCAGCGCCTGCGCGACCACCAGCATGTCGTCCAGCACGATGCCGTGCTGGGGCGAGCAATGCAGGTCGCGATGCGGCACGCCGTCGGCCAGCGCGCCGGCGCGCAGGACAATGGGAAGGCCGCGCGCGCCGCGGGCGGAGCGCGCCTCGACCGTGGTGCGGCCGGCGAACAGGATGGGCACGGCGCGCCCATCCGCGGTCAGCACCAGGTCGCCGATGCGCAGCGTCTCGATGGCGCGCTCGCCGTCCGGCGTGGCGATCAGCGTGCCGGCGAGGAAGCACGGGGTGGGCAGGGTCTCGCCCGTCCCGGTGTATTCGACCCAGGCGATGTCATCGGCCACGAAGTCGCTGCCGTCGTCGCCGTCATTCGGGTCGATGTCGATGACGTTCCAGCCGCCCGGAACCGCCACCCAGACATGGCCTGCCGGTCCGCCATCCATCTGGACGGTGTCGCTGCCGCCGCCGCCATACATCCAGTCATTGCCCGGGATGCCGTTCAGCAGGTCGTTGCCGGCGCCGCCATTGAGCGTGTCGTTGCCGCCCCCGCCGCCGAGGTTGTCATCGCCGCTGCCGCCCAGGAGCGAATCATCGCCCTCTGCGCCGGCCAGCAGGTCGTTGCCGCCGCGCCCATCGAGCGTGTCGTCTCCCACGCCGCCGGAGGTGCCGATGACCAGCGAACCAAGGTCGTCGTACTGCGTGTCCGTCTCGTCGGTGCCGATCCACCGGTCGGCAGTTTCAGTCGGCAGGTTCTCCGGCCGGGGGTTGCCGTCCGCATCGTACCACTGCCCGGACATCGCGCTTTCCCTATCAGGAGCCGCGGGCCGCTGCCCGACGGTCCGTCAACTAGAGCGCGATGATCGCGAATCTCAATATTAATTAATTGGTTTCACGCGGCATTCACGCAGGCAGGCCTACCGGGCGCGTTCCAGCAGCGAGACGTAGTTGGCCACCGCCGCGCCCCCCATGTTGAACACCCCGCCCAGATCGGCCTTGGGCAATTGCATCGCCCCCGCCGTGCCGGTCAGTTGCATCGCCGCCAGCACATGCATCGACACGCCGGTGGCGCCGATCGGGTGCCCCTTGGCCTTCAGCCCGCCCGAACGGTTCACCGGCAGCCGCCCGCCCGCCGCCGTGACGCCATCGAGCACGGCGCGGCCGCCCTGCCCTTCGGCCGCCAGGCCCATCGCCTCGTATTCGATCAGTTCGGCGATGGTGAAGCAGTCATGCGTCTCGACGAAGGACAGGTCGCCCACGCCGATGCCGGCGGCGGCATAGGCGCGCGCCCAGGCCTCGCGCGCGCCCTCGAAGCGGGTGATGTCGCGCGCGGCGATCGGCAGGAAGTCGTTGACCTGCACCGCGGCGCGGAAGCGCACCGCCTTGGCCAGCCCCGCCGCGGTGTCGGCATCCGCCATCACCAGCGCCGCCGCGCCGTCGCTGACCAGCGAGCAATCGGTGCGCTTGAGCGGCCGCGCGACATAGGGGTTCTTCTCGCTCTCGGTGCGGCAGAACTCATAGCCGAGGTCGCGGCGCATCTGCGCCCAGGGATTGTCCACGCCATTGCGGTGGTTCTTGGCGGCGATGGCGGCCAGCGCATCCGACTGGTCGCCATGCTTCTGGAAATAGGTCTCGGCGATGCGGCCGAAGACACCGGCGAAGCCGCCTTCGATATCCTGCTCGGTGCGGCGATAGGACGCGGTCAGCAGGATGTCGCCGACCTTCGGCCCGGGGGTCGAGGTCATCTTCTCCGCGCCCACCACCAGCGCGATCCGGCCGCGCCCGGCGGCGATGAAGTCGCGCGCGGCATGGATGGCGGCGGAGCCCGTCGCGCAGGCATTCTCCATCCGCGTGATCGGCTTGAAGCGGAGTTCGGGCACCGACTGCAGCACCAGCGAGGCGGGGAAGCCCTGCGGCGTGAAGCCCTCCCCGAAGACGCCGACGAAGCCGGCATCGATCTCCTCCGGGGCGATGCCGGCATCCTCGATGGCGGCGCGCGCCACGCCGGCCATCAGCGATTCGAGGTCGGGGGCATCCTCGCGCTTGCCGAAGGCGGAATGGGCCCAGCCCACGATGCAGGCGTCGGTCATGGTGCAGCCTCCGTCGGTGCGGCGCGCGGCCGCCTGTGCGGAGTCGACGATAGCGGATCGCCGGGGCGGCGGGAAACCGCGCTCAGCCGCCCCGGGGCGCGGTGAAGGGCAGTGCGGGCCCCGAGGCCGGCGCGGCCGGCGATGCGGCCAGCCGCTCGCGCAGGGTGCCGACCGCGGCGGGCGGCGCGGGCGGCGGCGTGGCGGGGCACCAGCCCATCGCCTCGGCCCGCCAGGCGAGCATGG